>JAIPKB010000075.1 GCA_021733795.1 Akkermansiaceae bacterium
CGCAGCGCCGATGGTAGTGAGACGATAGGTTTTGTGAGAGTAGGTCGTCGCCAGTTATATGCCCGTCCCCGGTAACCCCGGGGGCGGGCACTTTTTTTGCCCGCAGGTCACGCCCGCATAAGGACGCCCGCATAAGGAGAATGGACATTCCTGTCCATTTGCCAAAGAAGGGGGAAAGAAACGCCAAAGAGAGCAGCCCGATGGAATCCGCTTTGGCCCACCTTCCGCCTCCGCCAGTGCTCCGTCAAGCGCAAGCCGACAGCATGTCGGCATGACTCAGCCGATAGAATATCGGCGCTCCGGAGCGCGTTCATGCTGAACGCTGGGTCAGGCGGACATTCTGTCCGCGTCGTCACGCTCTTCGGCCAGCGCTTCCCCAGTGCTCCGTCAAGTGCAAGCTAATGCGCGAACGAACCCAAATTCTGCTTGTGTCCGAGTCCGGTCGGGGTGATCTTGGGCGGGTGATGAAGCAGGTGTTATCAAAGGTTTTGTTGCCGCTGGTGTTGCTGGCGGCGGCTGCGATTATCTGGATTTTGATCACGAAGGAGCGCGATCCGTTTGCCGGAGGAAAGGTGCGGATCGGCTATCAGGATTCGGATTTTCCGCTGGTTATGCCGGCCAAGGGCGAGGTGGACCAGCGATTCAATCTGCTCACCGCATGGCAACATGCCAGCATGCCGGAGGCCGTGAGGTTTGATCCACCGCTTGGGTCGGAGCACGGTGGTTTGGTTTACAACGCCCAGCGATTCTGGGAAATGAACGACACCCGCGGGGGCAGGCACCTCGGCGATGATCTCAACGGCATCGGTGGCATGAATTCGGATCTGGGGGATCCGGTGTTTGCGGTCGGGGACGGTCTGGTGCTCTATGCGGGGGAGCCCGCCAGCGGGTGGGGGAACGTGGTGGTGGTAGCCCACCGGGGCGTGGATGGTAGATCGCTCCAATCGATGTATGCCCATCTCGACAAGATCCTGGTCGCCCGCGGAGCCCTGGTCGCCCGGGGTGCCCGGATCGGCACCGTCGGCACCGCCCACGGCAACTATCCGGCCCACCTTCATTTCGAAATGCGCGATACCGACGAGGTCGAAATCGGCCCGGGCTATGGCGACAAACCACTCAACCGGCTGGATCCCGCCGCCACGGTGGCGGAACTGCGGGGTGCCGCCGCCGACGCCCTGGTGCCGTCCGCCCTGGCGATCGCGATGAAACCGGACGATTCACCATGGTCGAGACTGGAAACCCAGGACGCCAAGAGCGCCCAGCGGTTGCTGGAAATCATCAGCGGCCAGAAGACGGAGAAATAGGCTGGTGAACTGGCTGTGGGTGAGAACGGTTGGGAAAGGCTCAGTTGACACGCTCTAGCGCGCGGGTTTTGCCAGGGCTTTCCGGCAGGGTGGCGAGCCAGGTTTTCGCCCCTGATGGATCGACGCTCCACCAGACGGCGGCGGTGTTGGAGATGGCCGACTCCCGGAAGCCGCCGGGTGGCAGCGCCTCGACATAACCGGCGGCCTTGAGAGGTTCCCGGTGAGCCCAGACAACCAGTCCACGTTGAGCCGCCAAGCTGCCATTCGCGCCGGGCGGGAGGCCGAGCGCCCATTGGATCGCCTCCTCCGGTTTCCCCCGTGCCCAGGTCTCGGTGAAGGTGGGCGACCACGCCCGTTGCAAGGCAAGCGGTTGGCGGGCAATCCAATCCGCTGCCACCGGTCCGTAGAGCACACAATTGTTACCCATGCTGCTGGGTGGCCGGGCGGGAACGACTTCGAGCTTGGCCATGGACTCTTCCAGTTGGATGAATCCATCCGGCCATTTGGCGGGATCATTGGGGAAAGCTGCGACGTATTCATCCATCAGGCACTCCCGTGCGCTGTAATTGCCTTTGGCAACAACCTCGGCGAGAGTGTCCTCGGGATGCTCCTTCCAAAGCCCGCGCAGCTTGTCCCAAGAGGAATCCGTCCATTGGCGATCCCGACTGAGATTTGCTAGATCGAGCGGAGGATCGGGTTTGGGTTCGGCGGGAGTGTCATCGGCATCCGATCTTTTCCAACACGCGCGGGCCTGTTCGCGGAGTGCGTCATCTGCCAGGCAATCGAGAATCTTCTCGCCGAACCGAACGGTCTTGTAATCGCTCTCATCACCCGCGTTGGCGAACGGGTCATCGGTTTCCTTGGCGGGTGGCGGCGGCGGGCCGAGCCGCATGCTGGAGGACTGGGAAAACAACTCCTCAAGGTTTCGTGCCTGCCAGCGACGGCCCTTGGCGCGGAGTGTTTCCCCCACCAACCGCGGCTCGGAAACGTAGGCGACGGCAAGAGCCTTGCACAAGCAGGACTCGGCGGCGTAGCTGGTCTTTTGGCGCAGGAACCGGATGGCCGCCTGTGGGTCGCGGCGCGCCCATGCTTCGGCGACATACCCAGCATGAGCGAAAAGCGATGGGTCGTTGAGTATTTGCTCCATCGCGGCGGCGGGATCCATTGCCACCAGCCGTTCGGCATCGATCGATCCGAAGCCGGAAGCCTGGCGCAGGCTGCCGAGCAGACCGGACAGGGTGGTGGCGGACTGCAATCGATAGTTGGCAAGTTCATCCTCACTCGCGAGCAGGGAGCACAGCTCTTGCCACCTCACCAGCCGGCTGCGCCCGGCACTGTGCATGGTGTCGGAGGACGTGGACCCGGTAAAATGGACTGGCGACGGCAAAGGCAGCCACCAGCCGGCGACCAGACCGCCGGCAACGCATGCGATGGTTGTTAGGACGGATTTCATGGTGGTGGCGGGAAATCAAGGTCGATGCGGGTGAGCCAGCGCTCCCGCTCCGGGGCGCTCATGTTTCCGGTGGTCTGGATAACCGTGCGCAAGGTGTCCGCGATGGTGGCGTCGCGGGTTTGGCGGAGGTCAAGGCTCATGCGGTCGAGCAAGCTCTCAAGCTGTCGGTTGCGTTTGGTTTCATCCATGATGCCGCAAGCCCAGGCAACCTGCTGGGGTGGTGGCGTGGGGTGGCCGGATCCCACTACCAGTGCTTCGAGTGCGGCATCGCGGCTGGTGCCGGGTTCCATCGACTCGACGAGTTCGCTGGTGGCGCCGGGAGTGTTCTCCCATGCGCGACCAACGACTTCGGCCCAAGCTTCCGGCGGGGCTTGGGTATCGGCGGCGAGGGCTTCGAGGGCCGCCTGCGGAGCGGTGGCGGCCCATTGTTGATAGACTTCGGTGAGTGCGGCGGGATTGCCCTCGTTGGTCCGGGCAAACGCAAGCGCCCAGGCAGGATCCTGCTCTGCGAATTCACCCGCTGCCCATGCCGTGAAAGCATCCCGGAAAGCTCCACCCGGCAGGCTGGTGGACAAAGTTCCCATTTCATCTGGGGTGAGTTTGGCACCACCAAACCAATGGTCGATCCGCAGGTCATCGCCATGGTCACCGACTTTTCCGGCCAACCAGGCGGCCGCCTCCAGCGGGTCGTGCGAGGCCCAGGTGTCGATCGCATCCGTCCCGGCGATGGCAATCTGGTCGGCTGGAAAGCGGTCCAAATAGCGGAGGGTTTGGGCCTTGTCGGTCCAGATCAGTCTTCCCAGAAGATCACTCATCACCTCGGCAGGGGTAATGCCGGAGTTTCCTCCAATGAGGGATAAGATATAGGTTCCATAGTCAGCCAACACCGGGTTTTTGCCATCAATAATATATTCCGCACGGAGATCGGGACATGGCAGTCCGGTGGTTCCGGGGGCGATCCGGGTGAGAATCTCCAAAGCTTGTTTGGGGTCGGCGTGGGCCAGGTTGCCGGCAATCCGGGCCATGATGGATGCCCGCAGGTCGGGGTCCGCAATGGCCCTTTCCGCTTCCTCAACGGCCCGAACGGGATCGGCATCGGCAAGGTTGGCCAGAGTCTGCTGGACCAATTCCAGCCTGCCGCCACCGGGTGGCAGACTGTGCAGGATCAGATCGAAGAGCTGCGGGCGGTAAAGGCCGGTGTCAGAGGCCAGCAACCGGGCAACCGAATCGATGATTTCGGCACGTTCGGGATGTTGGTCGAGCCACAGCCGTGCGGCACTCCAATCATGGTCCGCCCAGCCGATCACGAGTGGCGCGGAATAGTCTCCTGAGGCCAGCCGCTGCGCCCACTCGAGGGCCAGTTGCGGGTTCTTGCGGGCGAGTGCGGTGAAGCCGCCGGCGAGCGGATTGTCGAACAAGGTTGCCTTCGGAGGTGGCATTCCTGCCGCGAGTTGCTCGGCGAGCAGTGAGAACCCGTATTCGACATCGCTGTCAAGGGAGGCCAGCAGCAGGGTCTCGAAGGCTGGGTCGCCGGGTCCCGCTAGCACCGCCCGGGCCGCCCGGGGATCGAGCTTCGCCCACTCGCGGGCAGCGAGTGGGCGAAGAGTCCCTTGCTCGCGTTGTGGATCCGGCAGATAAGAGTCGTGGGTTTGGCAGTTATAGGTGGTGTCGGCATGCAGGGTGGCGAAGGCCCAGGCATCGTCGGGAGCGATTTTCATCCAGCAGGTGAACACCGCAGTCCAGGCGCGAGCCTCCACGTTTTGTTTGCCCAACATCCCGACCGCAATCTTGCGGAAACGGGCGGTGTCCGCATCCAGCAACTCGTCCGCCAGCGCGAGCCGGGAATCGAGTTGTGACAGATCATCCGGATCCTCGGGAATGGCCACTGGGACCGGATCCTGGTGGCCGAGGCCGCCAGTTGGACCTTGCTGCCCCCGGAGGATTGGCTTGAGGGTCCACACGGAAACTGCGGATACCGCGAAAACGGCCGCCTGCTTTGCCAGGAGTTTGATTTTCCCCGCAGTCATTGTTGACTCTGACATTGGCAGGAATCAGTCGCCGTGGCAAGCCCGGTGTGGGGATAAATGGTCCCTGAGGATCCACCTGCCGGCATTTTCCATGTTTGAGCCCCTCTTGTCGCAGGGCGAAGGATTTATCCGCCGCAGCAACTCCCACGGCGGATCGGTATTCCGGCTTTCATTTTCTCAGAAACGGTGTAGGGTTGCGCCTCTCCAATGATCCGACTCCTTACCATTCTTGCCCTCACCACCCTCAGCGCCATCGCCGAGGGGCCGGCGGCAACGCCTGTCTCCCCCGCGCCGGCTGGCCAGCCAGGGGCCGATGCCCCACCCGCACCGAGGGAGGTGGCCGTTCCGGAACCGGCTGCGTCCACTGCGGACAGCTCCCGCGTCGCAGTTCTTGGATATCACGAGTTTTCCGAAACGTCGCAGGAAACCGCGATGCGTATCCACACCTCCAAGTTTCGCAACCAAATGGCCACCTTGCGCCAGCTCGGCATCACCGTCATCTCGCTGGACGACTTCCTCGCGTGGCGGCGTGGCGAAAAAACCATTCCGGAGAAATGCGCCCTCATCACGATGGACGACGGCTGGCGCTCGGTGTACTCGGATGCCTATCCCATCCTCAAGGAATTTGGCTACCCCTTCACCCTTTACCTCTACAAGAACTACATTGACGGCGGTGGAAGAGCCCTCACCACCCCGATGATCCAGGAAATGCTCAAAGATGGAGCCACCCTTGGCAGCCACTCGGTGAGTCATCCCTATCCGGCCATCGTCAAGGCCCAGCGCAGGAAGGGTCCTCATCAGTTGGATGCGTTTCTCAGGAAGGAGGTCGGCGAGTCCAAGCGTTTCATCGAGGCCAAGTTCGCCACCAAGGTCACTACCTTCGCCTATCCGGGCGGCTACGTCACCGAGGAAATGCTGCCGCTCGCCCAAGAGTTCGGCTACTCCTCCCTCTTCACCGTCCTGCCGGGAAAAATCAGCCAGGACACCGACGCGCAAAGGCTCCCCCGCTACATGATCCTCGGCAATTACGACAAGATCTACGAGATCGCGACCACCTTCAGCCAGGCCGGTCCAGCCGCCCCCGCCGGCACCATCACCGGCCTCACCCAGGTCACCCCTTACCCGGTCACCCCCGAGCCCGGAGCCGTCATCAACTCCCGCCTGCCGGTGATTTCCACCGACCTATCCACCCTCGCCGGGCTCGATCCAGCCACCCTCACCATGCAGGTTTCCGGCTTCGGCCAAGTCCCCGCCACCTTTGACCCGGTGACCAAGCAGTTCGCCTGGCAGGTCAACCGCCGCCTCCGCCAACCGTTCTGTCAGATCACCGTCAACTGGCTGGATGCCGCCGGTAACAAGCCCGATGTGCCGCTCTGCTGGACCTTCCAGCTCGACTGCACCGCCGCCTATCTGCCGGAGGGAAAATGATCCCGCTCCCCCCCATTTCATCGATCTCACAGCCCCGCTCGCCGTCGTTTCAGAAATTCAGCCTTTATCTCCATGTTTTCCTCGCTCTCCGATTCCCTCGATAAAACCTTCCGCAACCTCCGCGGAGTGGGCCGCATCTCGGAAAGAAACATTACCGACGCCCTCCGTGACGTCCGGATCTCCCTACTGGAGGCCGATGTCGAATTTTCCGTGGCCAAGGATTTCATCGCCCGCGTCAAGGAACTCGCAATGGGCGAGGACGTCCTCAAATCGATCAAACCCGGCGAACAAATTGTCAAGATCTTCCATGACGAGCTGGCTAATCTGCTAGGCGGCGACCAGGCCCCGCTCAACCTCAACCAGCCTGCCCACATCCTCATCTGCGGCCTCAACGGTGCCGGCAAAACCACCACCGCCGCAAAACTCGCCAACCGCCTGAAAAAGGAAGGACGCCGCCCGCTGCTGATCGCCTGCGACCTCTACCGCCCCGCCGCCATCGACCAGCTCGCCACCCTGGCCAAACAGGTGGATGTGCCTTGCTACACCCCGGACGCCACCGAGACCGATGTGGTCAAAGTCGCCAAAGAGGCCCTCGTTTGGGCCAAGGCCCAGCAGGGAACCGTGCTCATTTTCGACACCGCAGGCCGCCAGGAAATCGACGAACGCCTGATCGCCGAACTCAAACGCCTCCACGCCTTCCTCGACCCGAAGGAAACCCTCCTCGTCGCCGACTCCGCCACCGGCCAACAGGCGGTTTCCGTCGCCCGCCACTTCGACGACGCGGTCGGCATCACCGGGATTATCCTAACCAAACTCGATGGCGACGCCCGCGGCGGCGCGGCCCTGTCCATGCGCGCCGTCACCGGCAAGCCGATCAAGTTCGCCGGTGAGGGGGAGAAACTCGACCAGCTCATCGAGTTTCATCCGCAGCGCATGGCCGACCGTATCCTCGGCATGGGTGACGTCGTCGCCATGGTCGAGCAGGTGGCCGACAAGGTCAACGAGAAGGACGCGATGCGGTCGATGAAGCGCATGCAGGAGGGTAAGTTCGACTTCACCGACTTCCTCGACCAGATGAGGATGATCCAGCGCCTCGGTCCGCTCGAAGGATTGTTAGGTTTGATGCCCGGTTTCAGCAAGATCAAGAAACAACTGCCCTCCGGAGCCCTGAACAACAGCAAGCTCAAGCGTACCGAGGCGATCGTCCTTTCGATGACTCTGGAAGAACGCCGCCGCCCGGAGATCATCAAGGGTTCCCGCCGCCAGCGGATCGCCGCCGGCTCCGGCACCAGCCTGATGGATGTGAACCAACTCATCAAGCAGTTCGCCGGCATGCGCAAAATGATGAAATCCCCCGGCCGCATGAAGGACATGATGCGCCAGATGGGCGGCCAGGGCGGCCTCAAGGACATGATGAAGGGCATGGGTGGGAAAATGCCGTTCTAACGGATCACCGGCTGAAGCTGATGATTCGTTAGAAATATGCCGCCGCGTCCGTGCTTGGAGGCTGTCTGAAAATGGGCATGGACGCTTTTCCGAAGCGTCCGGGTGCATGAAAGGCGAATGAAAAAGCCGGAACGTCACCTCGCATTCTCATCTCATTTTGATGGAAGAGCCGAGCAAGGACAATGCCCTCAAGGGGGAGCGCGGCCGCCCTCGCCTGACTGCACCCGAGGGCGGGTGCGGTCCCCGCTCCCATTCGCCTCATCCTGGTCGCCCCAGGCCACGCGGCCAGTCACGGCGCGGCAACCGGAACGCAGCGGAGATGGTTGCCTGATTGCCTTCTTGTTCAGCTGACAACGCCACCGAGCCCTGCCTTTTCAGGGAATCCCCCTTGCGCTACTTCGTATTGCCTGGGGCACCGGCAGCGCCCCGCAAGGGATAAAGTACCAGCTTGCGGAAGGTCAGTTTCGATCCTTCGTTGCGCAGCACGATCCGGCCCGGGCCGCGTGGTCCCTTGCTGGTGCGGTTGACTACCACTCCGTCGAGTACCACCTCCACGGTGCCATCGCGGACGGTGAGTTTGAGTGGGTGCCAGACTCCGGCACGGTCCTCGACCTCCGCCAGGCGCGGTTGTTGGAAGGTGATTGGCTTGCCCCCGGCCTCGAGGTTCACCCCGCCTATCTGATAGATATCACCGCCGTTGCCGGGGAGCAATTGGACCTCCAGGTATTTGGATAGTCCCTGACCCTGCTCCCCCTCCTTGGTCAGCAACAGCCCGATGCCGCTGTCGGCTCGCGGCTCGTCCGCCTTGTATTCGAGATTGAGGACATAGTTTTCGAAGCGGGTTTTGGTCCAGAGGTCGCCGGGTTTGGCCGCCGCCCTGCCCACGCAGTGCAGTTGGCCGGCCATCACCTCCCAGGCCTCCGACCGGGCCTGGAGTTCGTTGCCGACCCGCACTTCCCAGCCATCGAGATTCCGACCGTTGAACAACACGATGGAGAAATCCACGGGCACTATCCCCGTGATGGACGCACCCTTTGATTCCGCCCATTTCCGCCATTTGGCCGCAGGTCCCTTGCGATCCATCTGATCCGCGCCGGGATCGTAGCCAAAATCCTGTTGGGTTAGGCCTCGCAGCACCGTGTGACAGCGGTGGCGGAACTGAAAATCCGGAGCGTCCAGCAACCCGGCGAATGCCGCCAGCGACCGCAAATCGCGCCGGGCCGCGAGCTCCGTGGCCGCCAGCAGCACCGTGGCCTGATCCGTGTCGCCTAACAAACCAGCAAGTCGTGCGGTGGAATCCCCGGCGGGTAGTCCGCCCAGCGCCGCGGCCGCCAGCCGGCGCAGCACGGCGGAGGGATCCCGCAGATGACCGTCCAGCAACGCCAGGTCCGTCGGCGTGGCGGTGGCCCTTGCCGAGCTGTGCAAGGCGACCGGATCCGGCTCCCAAACCCCCGCCGCCATCACCCGGAACAACGAAGGAAGCAGCCCCTTGGTCCCATCCTTGGCGATTTGTTCGAGAATTGCGGTGAGCCGCTCGTTTTCCTCCTCAATGGGAAAGGCCGCCAGCAGTTCGCCGAGTCGGAACCTCGACTCAGGGCGGGCTTCGGTGACCGCCAGTTCACGGATGAACCCGGGCAGGGCCGGCAACGCCGCCAGTCTCCGCGATGCGGCCTCGCGTTCGGCAAACGACTCGGACTCGAGTTGGTCGATTGTCGGCTGCAGCCGCTTGGCGGTTTCCTCGTCCGGCAGAAAGAACTCCAGCGCGGCCTCCGTGTTTTCGGCCACAGCGGTCTGAGGAAGGAGCAGAGCCCCGCCTAGCAACAGGCAAAAACAGGAAATCAGCGGGTGCATGAAGGGTCTCACCATTTGTTGAACGGAGTTTTGGCTTCCGGATTGGGGATGGGCATGAGGGCGTCGGTGTCTTTGCGGAGGGCGTCGAGCTTGGCCTTGAGATCGGCAACCCTGGTCGGATTTCTGGCAGCGAGGTTGTGTTGTTCGCCGGGATCATCTGCCAGGTTGTAGAGTTCGATGCCCTTTTTCCAATAGAACTCGATGAGTTTCCAATCTCCGTCGCGGATGGCAGCGGATGGGATGCCTCCCTGATTGCCCCAATGCGGGTAGTGCCAGAAGAGCGGTGCGCGGTGATGGGTGGCGGACGGGTCCTTGAGCAGATCCAGGAAACTGGTGCCGTCGAGGTGTTGGGCGGGGATGGGATCCAGGCCGCAGGCAGCGAGCAGGGTCGGATAGAAATCGGTGGAGATCACGGGCACGTCGCAGGTGGTGCCGGGTTTCACGGTTTTCGGCCAGCGGACGACGAGGGGTTCGCGGATGCCGCCCTCATACATCCAACCCTTGCCGGCCCGGTAGGGGAGGTTGCTGGTGGGGGAACCCTCGGAGGTGGAGAGTCCGCCGTTGTCAGAGAAAAAGATAACGATGGTGTCATCGGTCAGCCCGTGGTCGTCGAGGGTCTTGAGCACCTTGCCGACCGCCTGATCCATGGCCTCGACCATCGCGGCGTAGATTGGGTGTTCCTGCACCGTGCGGTTTTGTCGCGGCGGCTCGGGTTGGTAGGCCGCCTCAAGGCCGAACTTGGCTTTCTTCGCCTGGTATTTCTCCACCAGATCCGGGCGGCCCATCAGCGGAGTGTGGACGGAGTAGAATGGCAGATAGACGAAAAACGGCTGGTCCTTGTGGGCGGTGATGAATTTTGAAACTTCGCTGGCGAGGCGGTCCGGGAGGTGTTCGCCGTCCGGGCCGTTGGTAAGGCTCGGGTTGTTGTAAGGAGAAAAGTAGCCTTTGCCGCCGTATGGGCCACCGCGGTCGCAGCCGCCGGCATTGACGTCGAACCCGTGGTCTTGCGGCCATGATCCCTTGGGTCCGAGGTGCCATTTTCCCGCGTGCATGGTGGCGTAGCCGCTGGCCTTGAACGCCTCGGCGAGGGTGGTGTGGGAGGCGGCCAGGCGGGCAAGGTAGGGGGCGGGGAGGACGGGCCGGTTGCGGTGACCACCGAAGCTGCCGGATGCCGGATCGGCGGGATCCTTGGGGAGTTGCTGGTGTCCGTTGGGAGCCCCGAAGTAATCCGTGTTGCGGGTGCGTGCCGGATATTGTCCGGTGAGGATGGACGAGCGGGTGGGCGAGCAGACCGGGCAGGCGGCATACCCGGCGGTGAAACGCATGCCTTGTTGGGTGAAGGCATTGAGGTTGGGTGTGTCGTAGAAGGTGGCCGGATTGTTAAACCCGGTGTCCATGTAGCCGAGGTCGTCGGCCATGATGAAAACCACATTGGTGGCCGCAGCGGGAAGGGTGAGGGCGAGGAGGATGGCGAGTTGTTTCATGGGAGGTGGGATTGCCGTGGGAATATAGGTTAGTCGCGGGTTGGTTGCTCCTGCCGGGCGAGTTGCCGGATCCATTTGCCATAGATGAAAATAAGCGCGGCGGAGACCAGTCCGACGGCGGCGAAGAACGCCCAGGTGGCGCCGATGTGATGCGTTTCGTAAAGCAGGCGGGTCAGCGTCTCCGGTGCCTCCCCGGTAACGGCGACCAACTTGTGGAATGCCTCACCCGCCGGCAGTGCCTGCAGCGTGACCCCGGCCGGATCCACCCCGCGCTCCACCAGCAACTGGCGGGCCAGCACATCCTTGTCCGACCACATGTGATATAGCTGCGGTCCGACCTTGGCCTCAATCGTCGCGCCAATCAGGATCGGAGCTTGGGAAAAGCCGATCCACATCGCCTTCTTGTCGGGCGGCGCGATGTTACCGAGAAACTCGCTGAATTTGGGGCTGGCCAGCATTTCCCCCACGCTGAAAACCGCCATTGCCGCCACGCACATCCAAGCCAGGTTGAACAAACCGAACAGGGTGAGGGCGACCACGACCAGAATCGTGCCGACCAGCAGGCTGTTGGTCGCGCGCATGCGGGCGCTGAGACCGGCGAAGATGAAGCAGGTGAACATGATCATGCCCGCGTTGATATTGACGATCCCTTCGGGCTCGATTGTCATGCCTCCCTCCTTCATCCCCAGCAGGAAATGGATCACGCTGCTGCGGGTGCCATCTTCGCCGAACAAGGTGCGTACGATCACTCCGGTATCGACCCAGTCCTCCACATATTTTGGCAGCACGTCCCAGATCATCGGGAACATGAACCACCACAGCGAGAAGATGAGCAGATAGAAATGGAGGTGGGGTTTTTTGAGTTCCCTCAGCGATTCCCGGAACAGGCTATTTTCGATAACGTGGCCGGCTTTCACCTGGGCGCGCCGTTCCAGCCGTTCCTTCTTGCCGGGCTCCTTGTAGGTGAGCAGCAGCAGCAGGTTCAGGCAAATGAAGGCGGCATTGGCGTAAAACACGTAGGACCATTCGAATTGGCGCATCCGCATGGCGATGAGCGGTCCGATCCAGGCGCCGATGTTGACGGTTTGATAGAAAACACCCCAGGCCACCGAGCTGTTGCGGCGGTTGCAACTGCGGATGAGTGTGCCCTGGATGCCGGGTTTGAATATTGCGGTGCCTAAGGCAAGAAAAAGCGCGCCCCCGAAGAACCCCCAATAGCTTGGAAACCATGCCATCACCAAATATCCAAAGCACTTGATCAGGGTGGAGGCGAAAATCGTTTCCTTGTATCCGTAACGATCAGAGAGCCCGCCGGTGAAGATTGAGCCACCCGATTGGATAAGACTCCAGAAAAACAACAGGGTGCCGAAGCTGGCCATGGTTTCGCCAAGCCCGCCGTCGGACGCGCCTCTGGTCACGTATATGCTGGCCACCGAGCGCACGCCGTAAAACGCCAGTCGCTCGATCATCTCCATGCCACCCACAATCCAGAATACATAACTCAGGCTGGCAATGGATGCCCATAGTCCGAGCTGTTTTACATCATTGAGAGAGGTTTCGCTGGGTGGGGTTTCTGGAGTTTGATTCATGGAACAGGAAGATCGGGAAGGGAGGACGGGGAGGTTTTTTTCAAGCGGGCCACAGCAGCTTACAGGCAGCGGCGACCCCCATCAAGCTTGCCAACAGGGCGGCAATAGTGATGAAACCCGACCACTGGTAGACGAAACACAGCACCGGCACCAGCAGCCCCAGAATCAACAGGACGATCCCGATGGTCTTGCCGAGACCGGCGGAAAAGGAATGGGCCGGATCCGGATGACTGACAAGCTCTCTGGCGATCTCCCGTGCGGTCGTTCCTGCCACCCCTTTGGCGTGCAGAAACCGGGCGACGGAAAATTCGCTTTCTCCTTGCTCCGCCCGCAGCGCGGCTTGGGGTCGCCAGATTTTCACGAGCGATTCGCTGTCGGTCGGCAGGGTTTCGACCGGCACGGCGGGTAGTCGCGGGCTCGGGGGTCTGGGATCTACGCCTTTGAGAGGGAGGGGCACGAGGGTGATTGTGGAGAGATGGAGAGATGGAGTGGATGGTACGGCTACGGGCTGGGGATTCTTACCCCGGGAGTTTTCCGGCAGATCATCCGGCGCGCGCCGCCTGCGGTCGGGGAGCCAGCAGGGCGGTGAGAAACAGGCCGGTGGTGAAGCCGCCGATGTGCGCGCCAAAGGCGATCCGAGCGCCGCCGCCGCCCATCAACCCGAAGTAGTCCATCGATACCCCGAACAATGCGAGCAGCGCCAGATGGGAGGGGGGGATGGGCCGGGCCATCGGCCAGACCTGCGGCTCCGGCAGCCTGAAACGGGTGGCCAGCCCCAGATACGCCCCCTCGAACCCCATCACCGCGCCCGACGCGCCCAGGCATGGTACCATCGAATCGGCGTTGAGCAACACATGACAGAGCGACCCGCCCAGGGCGGTTGTCACGAACAACAGGAGCATCCACCGGTTTCCTAACAAATCCGCCGCCAGCGCGGCAAACAGCCACAGTGCCAGCATGTTGTAAACCAGGTGGGAGATGTCCGCGTGCAGGAACGCGCAACTCAACAGGGTGAAAAGGTCCCGCGATTCCGTCCCGCCGGCGGTGCCGTTGCGCAGCGCCACGCAAGCGGCCAGCACCTTGGAAGGCACGGTCATCAGCGGATCGAACCACCGGGTGCCGAGCGCGTTCGGCCCGAGCGCTTGCTGAAACACGAACACCACCACCATCAACCCGATCAATCCGAGCAGGGGTCCCTGTTTGTGAATCACCCATCGGGTCCGGCTGGTTGACATTGGGTGAAATGGGGATGGTGGGTGATGCCGGGTCCGCCCCGGTGGCCGTGTCGCCGGGCGAGGGTGTGCTGAAAAACGGTGGATGTCAATGAGGCCCTTGGGCATTCAGCGATTCCGGTGCCATGGCAAAACGATCACCGCCCGTTTTGCGATGGGCAGGGCAGGGAGCGATTTGTCCTCGTTTCACGCGGGCCATCGCAGGCGGCGCTGATTTTTCCGTCGTTCCGGCTTTTCAGGGGTTGCATGTCGGGTGATTTCGAGTAATTGGGGGTTGTCCGCCGATGTTTGTTTCCGGCGTTTTCCTTCAGCCCTCCAATCACCATCCTTTTATGTCCGATCGTCTAGGTTTCAGCAGTCGCCATTTGGGGCCCGTGGGGTCGGATCGCGATGAAATGCTCATTGCCACCGGGTTTGCCAGCCTTGATGCGCTGGTGGATGCCGCAGTGCCTGCGGGGATCCGCCTGGCTGGGGCGCTGGACCTCCCGGAGGCCCGCTCCGAACAAGAGGCGCTGGCCTGGCTCAAGGGGATCATGGGGAAAAACCGCGTGCTCAAGTCATTCATCGGCCAAGGCTACTACGGCAGCCACACCCCCGGGGTGATCCAGCGCAATCTCATGGAAAACCCGGGTTGGTACACCGCCTACACCCCCTATCAAGCGGAAATTGCCCAGGGCCGGCTCGAAGCGCTGCTCAATTTTCAAACGATGATCACCGACCTCACCGGGCTGGACGTGGCCAACGCCTCGTTGCTCGATGAAGGGACCGCCGCCGCCGAGGCCATGAGCCTCGCCCTGGCTGGCAAGCCGAAGGCCACCACGATCTTCGTCTCCGACCGCTGCCACCCGCAAACCCTTGACGTGGTGGTTACCCGGGCCGAGCCGCTGGGCCTCACCGTGCGGGTGGGTGATTGGCAAACCTTCGAGCCAGCGGCCTGCGAAGGTCTCTTTGCGGTGCTGGTGCAGTATCCGGACACCCGCGGCCGGATTGATGATTTCACCGGGTTTTTCGCCGAAATCAAGGCCGCCGGGGCAGTGACCATCGTGGCGTCGGACCTGTTGGCGCTCACCCTGCTCAAGGCCCCGGGCGAGTTTGGTGCGGATATCTGCGTGGGTTCGGCCCAGCGGTTTGGCGTGCCGTTCGGGTTTGGTGGTCCCCATGCCGGGTTCATGGCCTGCCGGGACGCGCTGAAACGCAAGATGCCCGGTCGCCTCATCGGCGTCTCGGTGGACGCCCGTGGCAAGCCCGGGTTCCGGCTTGCGCTCCAGACCCGTGAGCAACACATCCGCCGCGACAAGGCCACCTCCAACATCTGCACCGCCCAGGTGCTGCTCGCCGTGATGGCCTCGATGTATGCCGTCTATCACGGACCGCAGGGGCTCAAGCATCTCGCCAGCCGGATCCACCGCCAGACCGCCGCCCTCGGCGACACTCTAACCGCTGCCGGCCTCGCCGTGGAAGAGGGTGCGTTTTTCGCTACCATCGTCGTGGAGGCCGCCGGCCGGGCGGATGCCATCCTGGCCGCCGCCATCGCGGCCGGGATCAACCTCCGGCGGATCGATGCCGATCACGTCGGAATCTCATTTGATGAAACCACCACCTGCGAGGACGTGGCCGCGGTGGCCGCCGCGTTCGGGGCTCCGGCACCGGCCGGCTGCGGCGGTGACGGCGGTCCCGCCTGGCCTGTGGGTCTCGTCCGGACCTCGCCCTTCCTCACCCAGCACGCCTTCAACAGTTATCATTCGGAAACCGAGATGCTGCGCTATCTCAAGCGGCTGGAAACCAAGGACCTCGCGCTCAATGAATCGATGATCGCGCTGGGGTCCTGCACCATGAAACTCAACGCCACCTCGGAAATGATGCCGTTGAGCTGGCCCGAAACCGCCGCCATCCATCCCTTCGTCCCCGCCGACCAGAGCGTGGGCTACCGCGAGATGCTCGAGTCGCTCGAAACCTGGCTGGCCGAAATCACCGGGTTTGCCGGGGTTTCGCTGCAACCCAACGCCGGCTCCCAGGGAGAATATGCCGGCTTGCTGGCCATCCGCCGTTACCACCTCGCCCGCGGCGATTCCCACCGCAACATCTGCCTCATCCCCGTTTCCGCCCACGGCACCAACCCGGCCTCCGCAGTGATGGCCGGAATGAAGGTCATCGGCGTGAAATGTGACCACCAAGGCAACATCGACCTAACCGATCTCAAGGCCCGGGTCGCCGAACACCGCGCCGAGCTATCCGCCCTGATGGTGACCTATCCGTCCACCCACGGGGTGTTCGAGGAAACCATCCGTGAAATCTGCGGGATCATCCACGAGGCCGGCGGCCAGGTCTATATGGATGGAGCCAACATGAACGCCCAGGTGGGCCTCACCAGCCCCGGCGTGATCGGCGCGGACGTCTGCCACCTCAATCTGCACAAAACCTTCAGCATTCCGCACGGCGGCGGCGGCCCTGGGGTGGGTCCCATCGGCGTGGCCCCGCAGTTGCTGCCCTATCTGCCCGGCCACCGCGAGCTGCCGACCAAGGACGGTGCCGTCTGCTCCGCACCGTGGGGCAGCGCGTCGGTCAACACCATTTCCTGGATGTATATCGCCATGATGGGCGGCGCCGGCCTCACCGAAGCCACCGCCGTGGCCATCCTCAACGCCAACTACATGGCCAAGCGGCTCGCCCCGTTTTTCCCGATCCTCTACACCGGCAACCAGAGCCTCGTCGCCCACGAATGCATCATTGATGTGCGCCCGCTCTCCGACCAAAGCGGCGTCACCGTGGAGGATGTCGCCAAGCGGTTGATGGACTACGGCTTCCATGCCCCCACCATGAGCTGGCCGGTCGGCGGTACCCTGATGATCGAGCCCACCGAGTCCGAATCCAAGGCCGAGCTCGATCGCTTCTGTGACGCGATGATTTCCATCCACGGTGAAATCACCGCCATCATCCGCGGCGAGGCCGATGCCCGTGACAACCTGCTGAAGAACGCCCCACACCCGGTGGAGGCGGTTTGCGCCGACGAGTGGCCGCACCCCTACTCCCGCGACGCGGCGGCCTTCCCGCTGCCCTACCTGCGCCGTCACAAGTTCTGGCCCGCCATTGCCCGGATCGACAACGTCCACGGCGACCGCCACCTCGTCTGCACCTGTGACTCGGTGGAGGCGTACGAGGGGTAAGCCATTCAAAATTCAAAATCCCACGGCCGCAAGCTCCCGCGAATTTGCGGAAAATCACCCCCTCGTATTTGATGCCTTGACATCAAAAACGGCCGTGTTATCGTATGACCATGCGCACCACGTTGACCATTGACGATGATTTGGCCGGAATCCTCAAACGCAAAGCCCGGGAATTGGACAAGCCCTTCAAGGAACTTGTCAACACCGCCCTGAGGAAGGGACTCGCGGCGAGCCTTGTCGATGTGCCGCAGTGCATCGCGGTCCGCCCGCATGATTTCGGCAACACCCGACCCGGAATCGCTTCCGACGGTTTCAACCAACTGATGGATGAATTGGAGGTGGAAGACTACCTGAGAAAGGCGGGACAGGATGATTCTACCGGACGTTAATCTGCTCATCTACGCCCACAACCTCCGGGCACCACAGCACCGGAAGGCGCTTGCTTGGTGGAATCGCTGCCTTGAAGGTCCAGAGGGCGTGGCCCTGGCGTGGGTGGTCATTCAGGGCTTCGTCCGTATTACCACACACCCGAAGATTTTTGAACATCCCATGCCCGTGGAAGATGCTCTGGGGCGTGTCGAAGAATGGCTCATCCTGCCGCATGTGCAGGTTATTCATCCCCCACAAACTCATTTCAAAACCTGGTCATCCTTTCTGAAACAGGTGGGAAGCGCCGGAAACCTGACCACCGATGCCCATCTCGCCGCGCTCGCCACGGACCGCGCTCTGACCCTGCACAGCACCGATGCGGATTTTTACCGCTTCCCCGGTTTGAAATGGAGAAATCCGCTCACCTAGTCACCGGCGACGGTCATCCGCCTTCGCCTGGCTTCGCCGGGACCAGCGGAACGCCGCCACAAGCGTGATCCAGCGCCGCCAGCGCGTGATCGAGTTCCGCCGGGGTCGCGCAGAGCGGTGGCAGCAACACCACCGTATCGAGGATCGGCCGGGTGAGCAGGCCATGGGCGCGGGCGGCCAGGCAGACCGCCTCCCCCCGCCGCTGGTCCGGAGCAAACCGTTGGCCGTCCGGCTGGCGGAGTTCGATGCCGGCCACCAACCCACACTGGCGCACCTCGTGGATCACCGGGTGGCGGGATTGGAGTGCGGCCAGACCGTGGCGGAGGTGGGCGATCCGTTCCGGCAGTTTTGCCAGGGTCTGTTCCTCGGCGAACACCTCCAGGCTCGCCAGGGCCGCCGCGCAGCCCAGCGGATGGGCGGTGAAACTATGTCCATAGTAGAAAGCCCGGTCGGCGGACCCCAGAAACGCCTCGTAAACCGCAGCCGTGGTCAGGGTGGCGGCCAGCGGGGAACAGCCGCCGGTCAGCCCCTTGGCCAGACAGAGGAAATCCGGGACCACGGATTCCTGCTGGCAGGCGAACATCGTGCCGGTCCGGCCGAAGCCGGTCATCACCTCGTCCAGGATCAGGTGTACCCCGTGCCCATCGCACCAGGCGCGCAGTTCGCGGAGCATCCCCGGCGGCCACGGGCGCATTTCATTGACCCCCTGGATCAGCGGCTCGATCACCACCCCGGCGATTCCCGCCACGGCGGCATCGTCCAGCGCGCGCAGGGCGTCCATTGATTCCACATGGCGGACCGCGAAGCCGATCCCGCGGAAACGTTCGAAAAACCGGCCCACCCCGCCTAGCGAAGCCGCGCCCAGGGTGTCGCCATGGTAGCCGTTGGTGAACGCGATGAACCCCCGGCGATCCGGCTCGTCCGTCTGCAAGCGGTATTGCAGGGCCATTTTCAGCGCGCACTCGACCGCCGTGGAGCCGTCATCCGAGAAAAACACCCGCTCCAGGGTATGGGGCGGAAAAAACGAGCACAGCCGCTCCGCCAGTTCCGCCGCGCCCGGGTGGGTGAACCCGAGAAACGAGGTATGCGCCACCCGTTCAAGCTGCCGTTGGATCGCCGCCACGATCCGGGGATGCCCATGACCGTGGATATTGGTCCAAATCGACGAGTTTCCGTCAAAATACCGCCGTCCCTCGGAGTCCCACAGCCACACGCCTTCGCCTTTCACCACGACCAACGGCTGATGCCCCGGCTGGCACCATTCCGCCTGCCGGGTGAACGGATGCCAGCAATGGGCCTGGTCCGCCGCAATCCATTTTCGGGTCTCCTCGCGCATGTCGGCGGCATCCTGCCAGCCGCACCCACCCCGCGCAACTCCAGAACTCAGCAAACGCCCTCCGGCATCCCCGTTATCCAGCGGCGGTTTACCATCCGCCTTCGCCACAGGCTACAGCGGGACAAGCGTGATGGCGGCGCGTGGCGAAGGAGTAAAGACGGCATCGCTCAGAGAGCGGACGGCGGGAGGAAACCATTGAAACCCTACTACGATGGTGATCGGCAGGTTTTGCTGCTAGTGTAGTGAGCCACCCACCAGAACCCTTGGCGGATAGCCGTGCCAATCCGCTGATGGCGGGAACCGATGCCGACCCGGTTGAAAAACAGAACGGGGCTGATCCCAAAAGATACAAATGAGCTTCTGTTTCCTGAAGATGATCCGTGGGTACCCGAATCATAGGATGACTTTAATCTTGATGATCTTGCGCCGGCCGGGTGTTCATCCCAGCGCTTGGTCGAGATCGGCGAGGAGGTCGTCGAGGTGTTCGATGCCGACGGAGAGCCGGATCAGGTCCGGAGTGATGCCGGCGGCGGCTTGTTGGTCCTCGTTGAGCTGGGAGTGGGTGGTGGTGGCCGGGTGGATCGCCAGGCTTTTGGCATCGCCGACGTTGGCGAGGTGCTTGAAGATCCCGAGTTTCTCGATAAACCGCTGGCCGGCGGTGGCACCGCCCTGGATGCCGAAGACGACGATGCCGCCGCCCATCCCGCGGAGGTATTGTTGGTTGAGCGCGTGTTGCGGGTCGTCGGCCAGGCCCGGGTAGCGGACCCAGGCGACCTGCGGGTGGGTTTTGAGGTGTTTGGCCACGGCGAGCGAATTCTGGCAGTGGCGTTCCATGCGCAGCGCGAGGGTTTCGATGCCTTGCATGAGGAACCAGGAATTATCGGGCGCGATGCAGGCGCCGAGGTTGCGCAGGGGCACGGTGCGGGCGCGGAGAATGAACGCCAGCGGGGCCAGCGGGGCGGGGAGGTCATGGCCCCAGCGCAGGCCGTGGTAGCCGTTGTCCGGTTGGTCGTAGAGCGGGTGTTTGCCGCCGGCCCAGTTGAACTTCCCGCTGTCGATGATGATGCCGCCGATGCCCGCGCCGTGGCCGCCGAACCATTTGGTGAGCGAATGGACGACGATGTCCGCGCCGAAGTCGATAGGCCGGGTGAGGTAGGGCGTGGAAAACGTGGAATCGACGATGAGCGGCAGGCCGTGGGCGTGGGCGATCGCGGAAATCGCCGCGAGGTCCGCCACTTCGAGGGCCGGGTTGGAAACGGTCTCGGTGAACAGGGCGCGGGTGTTGGCGTCGATCACTGCGGCAAAGTTCGCCGGGTCGGTGGAATCGACGAAGCGCACCTCGATGCCGAGGTCCGGGAGGATGTCCTTGAACTGGGTGTAGGTGCCGCCGTAGAGGTTGCGGGCGGAGACGATATTGTCGCCGGCTTTGGCCAGATTGATGATGGCGTAGAAGATCGCGGAGGTGCCGGAGGCGACGGCGAGGCCGCCGAGTTCGGGGGCGCCTTCGAGCAGGGCCACGCGTTTTTCGAGCACCTCGGTGGTGGAATTGTTGAGGCGGGTGTAAATGTTCCCGAGTTCGCGCAGGGCGAATAGATCGGCCGCTTGCGCGGTGCTGTTGAAGACGAACGAGCTGGTGCGGTAGAGCGGCACGGCGGCGGCGCGGGAAGTGGGATCGCCGGCGTAGCCGCCGTGCAGGGCGATGGTTTCAAGATGGTGTGACATGATGGATGTGACGTCGATGCTGGGGACGCGGATGCAGCCTAGGCGCAAAATGCCGGTCCGCAAGCGGAAACTGCAGGACCCTCCCCCCGTGAGGCGTCTGTTCCCGGGCGGCGGCCACGATAATGTATGACAATAAAGTGTCAATAAAGTGTCAGAGAGAAAATCCAATTCTTTCTTGACGGGGCTCAAGCCCGGGCTGTGGCGACCGGTCGCGATTTGCCGGGCGATCCATTGGCAGGTGCGTTGTGACCAACGCGGCTACTGCAATCCCGAAGTTTGGCTTGTCTTGTGTCGATTCTCCGGCAACAGTGGCGCCCCGCAACGGGAATGATATCCTGCCATGCTGCTGATTCTGGACAACTACGATTCCTTTACCTACAATCTGGTTCAATACTTCGGTGAACTGGGGGCGGAGATGCGGGTGTTCCGCAACGACGCACTGAGCGTGGCGGATGTGATCGCCATGAAACCCGAGCGGATTTGCATTTCGCCCGGTCCCTGCACGCCGAACGAGGCTGGCATTTCCTGCGCGTTGGTCGAGGCGCTGGGGGCCAGCACGCCGATTCTCGGGGTTTGCCTGGGGCATCAATCGATCGGCCAGGTTTACGGCGGGCAGGTGGTGCGGGCGGATCGCCTGATGCACGGCAAGACCTCGCCGATCCACCATGCCAGCCGGAGCGTGTTTGGCGGGATGCCCAGCCCGTTTGAAGCCACCCGCTATCATTCGCTGATCGTGAAACGCGAGACCCTGCCGGACTGCCTCGAAATCACCGCCTGGACCGAGGAGGGCGAGATCATGGGTCTGCAACACCGGGAGCATCCGGTCCACGGGGTGCAGTTCCATCCCGAGTCGATCCTCACCCAGGATGGCAAACGGCTGCTGGTGAATTTCCTCAAACTCTGAGAGGCTGTCTGAAAAATCCATCAGGCAGGGACCGTTTTCCGAACGGTCCGCGAGAATCGGTGGCGAATGAAAGGCCGATTCGGTTTTTTCATTCTCAGGTCATTCGCCCGGACGCTTCGGAAAAGCGTCCCTGCCATTTTTCAGACAGCCTCTGAGGAAATCCCGTGCCCGGCAGGTGCGCAACATGTTCGCTTGCAAAAGAGGGCGGGACGGCTAGGTTGCGCGCCCTCCGATGCCCCATCCATCCACCGTCAACCCCGCCCCGGCGGCAGTTCCCCGCCTGTTGTTTCTCGACGCGCTGCGGGCGGTCGCCTCGCTGACGATTTTGTGGCATCATTTCTCGCTCTATCCGCCGTTGCGCGATCAGGCCGCGCCGATCCTGGGGCCGGTGTTGGACTGGTTCCAGCACCATGCCCGGGCGACGCAGGTGTTTTTCGTGGTGGGCGGTTATGTGATGGCCCGGAGCATGGCCCACCGCCGGTGGGACCTGGGTGAAGTGGGGCGGTTCATCCGGCTGCGGTATTGCCGGCTCGGGTTGCCGTATCTGGCGGCGATCATGGTGGTGATTCCGGTGTGTATGTTAGGGCGTGGCTGGCTACCTGATGCGGTCGTCGGACCGCCGCCCACGGTGCCACAACTGCTTGCCCATCTGGTGTTCCTGCAGGACATTCTCGGCTACGAACAATTGTCCGCGGGTTTGTGGTTTGTATGCATCAACTTCCAAATGGGATTGATTTACGTTGCCACCCTATGGCTGCGCGACCGCCTTGGGCGGCCGCCGAATGCGGGTGGCGGATCGTGGCTGGAGGTGCCTAATCTGATCGGGTGGGCGCTTGCGGTGTTCTCGTTGTTCTACTTCAACCTGCACGAGGATTGGGATTACTGGGCACTGTATTTCTTCCCCTATTTTTTCATGGGGGTGGTGGTTCATGGCGGCCAGCGGAGCCGGTCCGGACAGGTTGGGTTCTGGTGTTATCAACTGTTGCTGGCTGCGGCGTTGTTGGTACACTGGCGGTGGCGGCTGGTGAGTGCATTGGTGGTCGGGTTGTTGTTGTTTGCGGCGGAGAAATCCGGCGTGGGGGCGAGGTGGCCCAGGAATCGGATCATCGCCGGTCTGGGGCGGGCGTCCTACAGCCTGTTTTTGATTCATTTTCCGATGCTGTTGCTGGTCTCCACCGTTTGGGCGTGGCTTGGCTGGACCTCGCCGTGGGCTGCGGTGGCCGGGTTGCTGGCGGCGTTTTTCCTGAGTGTGGCGTCGGCCATGGTTTTTCACCGCTGGGTGGAAGTACCGGCGGGTCGGCTCGCCCGTGGTGCGCGGCAGGCTGGCGCTGGCAACTGATTGCCGGGCTCCCGGTTGCGCATCCGCCGATTCATGCTAGGATCCCCCCGTGAAACGACTATTCCTGTGGCTGCTGGCCATTCTTTCCGGGCTCTATCTGCTGATTCTGGGTCCGTTGATCGATCCCCTGCCTTTTCTGGATGAAGCGGCGGCGTTGGCGGTGTTTGCCTTCGTGATGCGCGCGCTCGGGTATGACGTGGCCCGCTGGATCCCGATTCTCCGCAATTTCAAGGGCCGGGAGCCCTCGCGAAACCCCGGCGGCACCCCCCCGTCCCCGGGGCGCCCGCGGCCGAAACCCGCCGAACGTCCGGACGAGGTGATCGACGTGTGACCGGTGACCGCTTCGAAAATCGTGGAAGAACCCGGTTGCGCCCGCCGTAACGATGCCCTGCCATGGACACCCCTTCCTCCTCCGCTCCTTCCCGCCGCCGCCCCCGCCGCCCGTGGGCGCTCAGCTTTTTCGGCCTGCTGGCCGTGGCCGGGTTGATTTCCATGCCGATTCTCGCCGGCGCGCCGAATGGCGCGAAAATGCCGGACATGGTGCGGTTTTTAGGTCATTTCCACCCGCTTCTGCTGCACCTGCCGATCGGGGTGATGGTGCTCATCCTGCTGCAGGAGTTGGGGGCGATTTTCTTCCGCCGCGGGCAGGAAATCCGCCGGGCACCGGTGTTTCCGATGTTTTTCGGCGCGGCCAGTGCGATGCTGGCGGTGCTGGCCGGATTTTTGCTCTACCATGGCGGCGGGTTTGAGGACAATCCCACTGCCGAGCGCCACCTTTGGGGCGGGCTGGTGTTTGCGGTGTTGGCGGTGCTCACCTGCATCGTCCGCGCCTGGACGGCCGAGCCCGGCTCCAACCCGGCGCTCTACCGGTTGATGCTGTTTGTTTCCGTCGGCGTGATGGGTTTCGCCAGCCACGATGGTGCCTCGCTGACCCATGGTGCCGACTACCTCACCGCCTACGCACCCAACCCGCTGCGCAAAATCCTCGGTCTCCCCGAGCGGGCTCCGACCCCGGCCACCCCAGCCACCGTGGCCGCCAAGCCGATTGAGGACCAAATCGTCTATACCGACGTCGTCGCGCCGATTCTCGAGCGCCGCTGTGTGGCCTGCCACCGCGAGGGCAAGGTCAAGGGTGGGGTGCGGCTGGACTCCTTCGAGACCATCATCGCGGGTACGAAAAGCGGCCCCATCCTCACTCCGGGCGACGCCGCCAAGAGTCACATGATCGCGCTCATCGAACTCCCGCCGGGCGATGTGGACCGCATGCCCAAGGGCGACAATCCCGCCCCGACCCCGGAGGAAATATCCATCCTCAAATGGTGGATCGACCAGGGTGCGGACGGCACCAAGACCGTCAAGGAACTCGCCGCCACCCCGGAAATCACCGCCGCCATCGCCACCTTGGCTCCGGTGGTCGCGGCCAATCCGGACGCCACCACCACCGTGGCCCCCGCAGCCCCGGCGGCCGGTCCCGATGCGGCGCTGGCGGCTGCCGTCGCCGCCCTGACCAAGGAGTTCCCCGGTGCGGTCACTTTCGAGTCACAGGAATCCTCCGCCGTCACCCTCAGTGCCGCCTCATTGCGCGGGACCCTCGATGACGCGGTCTTTGCCAAGTTCGCGCCCGTGGTGCCCTACCTGGTTACCGCTGATCTAACCGCCAGCAAACTCACTGATCAAGGGGTGTCCGACCTCGCCGCGGCGAAAAACCTCCGCCTCGTCCGCTTGGCTGAAACTCCGGTCACCGACGCAGCCATCGAGACGCTGTTGAGACTCCCGGCCTTGGAATCCATCAATCTCTACGGCACCAAAGTCACCGATGCCGGCGTGCTCAAGCTCGTCGCCCTGCCCAAGCTGAAGCGCCTTTATCTCTGGCAGACGCCCGTCACCCCCGCCGCCGTCGCCACCCTCCGGGAACAACTCCCGAACTGCGAGATCGTCACCGGGACTTGACGGCGGAACGGGAAACAGGGACTCTCGGCGCCTCCCGCTGCCGCCCGCCCCCGTTTTTCCCATGCACACCATCACCGCCAAAACGCAACTCAGTCCGAACGTCACCCGGTTGGAGGTCGCCGCCCGCCGCATCGCGGAAATCCGCCACCCGGGCCAGTTCGTCATCGTCCGCAAGGGCGAGGGAGCCGAGCGCATCCCGCTGACCATCGCCGATGCCGACCCCGCCGCAGGTACCATCACTTTGGTCATCCAGGCCGTCGGCAAGTCCACCCGCGAACTCGTCGCGCTCGGGGTGGGGGATGCGATCAAGGACATTGCCGGTCCGCTGGGCCACCCCACCGAAATGATCACCACCGGCCGCGCCATGTGCGTCGGCGGCGGGGTCGGGACCGCGGTGGTCCATCCGATGGCCCAAGGCCTGTTCCGCAACGGAGTGGAGGTCATCAGCGTCATCGGCGGGCGCTCCCAAGAGTGGGTCATTTTTGAGCACGAACTCTCCCAACTCGGCCAGGTCGTCGTCTGCACCGACGACGGCTCATACGGCCGCAAGGGATTCGTCACCGATGCCGCCCGCGAGATCCTTGATGCGGGCGGAGTGGACATCGTCTATGCCGTGGGCCCCGTGCCGATGATGCGGGCCATCGCCAACCTGACCCGCCCCTACGGCATTCACACCGTCGTCTCGCTCAACCCGGTGATGGTCGATGGCACCGGCATGTGTGGCGGTTGCCGGGTCGATGTCGGCGGCATCACCCGTTTCGCCTGCGTGGAAGGTCCGGAATTCGACGGCCACCAGGTGGATTTCGACCTATTGGCCGACCGCCTCGGCACCTATCGCGAGTTTGAAGCCGAAGCGGAGGCCAAAGCCGCCCTCGCCTGCGACAACGGCAGCTGCCG
>JAIPKB010000076.1 GCA_021733795.1 Akkermansiaceae bacterium
GCCAGCCTCGCCGCCGGCGCCCAGCCCGTGCTCCCGCCCCAGCGCCTCCTTGGCCTTGCGCCAGTCCTGCGCGGAGGCCGCGATATGTATTTCCAGCACTCCGGGGGACGCGGTCCCCTCGCCGTTCATGGCAGTGGATTTTGTTCTCACGAGACTAACCGAGCATTTTCGTGCCCTTTTGTTTAGAACTATTTTCAAACGTACAGCCCAAAGGGCTTCGGATCTTCCAGCCAAACGCCCTGATCCCGGACCGATCCCAGACTCAGCGAAGTTGACTTGGGCGACGGTCGCATCCTGGTGCCTTGGTTCGACTGAGTCCGGCGAGCCCGTTCCGGAGAAATTTTCGCTCCCGCGCCGATTTTCCTTGGCTTGGGAGGGGCAGACCGTATTCTCGCGGTCGGAAAGAACGTCCCATGAACCCCATCTCCCTTCCGTTTTACCGGAGAATCCACCCTGCTCACCGTGACAGGGCGGGGAAATCAGCTTCTCCGGCCCCTCTTTCCCCCGCAACCCCCATTCTCCCGCTCTCCGAACCGCTCTTTAGCCCCTCATGCGCACCAACCATGAAAACCAATTTCCTAGCAAAAATACCAAATTATCCGTTCCATGGGCGGCATCGTTCCGCTACTCTTTCTAGTCGGTTTCCAAAAACAAGCTGCTAAATCCGATAAAAACCAACCAACCAACATGAAAAAAACCAAATTCCTTGCCGCCGGTATCGGCATCGCCATTGCCGCCGGTTCGGCGCAAACGGCATTCGCAACCGCAATCGCATTGACCAATGGAGGCTTCGAGACGGATGTCGTCGCAACCGATGGGCTCAGCGAGATGCTTCCCACCGGCTGGACCAATGCTGCCGTCGGTCTTCTTTTTGTCGGGGATGGATCCGCGCTCCTTGGTATCGCCAGCGGGCACTCGTCAGATCAGTATTTTCTGGCGGCAAACGGCGGTGCCGTTGCCATTCGCCAGGATACCTCGCTCCTGTGGTCCTCCCTGTCCGTCGGCGACACCCTGACAATAGGCGCATGGACCACGTATCGGAGCGAGATTGATGTTGATACAAACATTGCGTACTTCTGGCTCAATGACGGTGACGGCTCCGGTCTTAATAGCGGCGCAGCAGCTCCAGGAGGAGGTGGATTCAATGTAACAACCGCCGGACTACTCGGCGGCGGCGCCGCCGTCGCAGCAGGTGAGTGGACTTACCGTGAGTGGACCTATACCATCACGGCGCCCGTCCTCGCCAACGCCACCGACGGCACCCCTTGGGGAGCGGTCGAAGTGCAAGTAGGCTATGCCGGCGCCAGCGGAACCAGGCAAATTGCGTTTGACGATGTGAGCTTGAACTATGTTGCCGTTCCCGAGCCATCCGGATTCGCCCTTTGCGGAGCCGGCCTAGGGGTTGCGCTGCTTCGCCGCAAGCGCCGCGCCTGAAAGGGGGCTTTCCAGTCCTCTCCCCCTTCAGCCCCGGTCCAATGAAGGATCGGGGGCTTTTCTCGCGTCTGAAAAATCGCGCGACTTTTCAACTTCCGACGGGGCCAGAGCGACCTTCGGCGTGGATCGATCCAGTCGTTTTGTACCATTCATGATTTGACACTCTCTTACTCTGAAACCCAAATCCATATCCCTGTTTTAGCTACGACTCCGGCGATCACTCCCGGAACGACGTCCGCCGTCCTCGACCGGGAAATGGATATCACCGTGAACCCCTACGCCGCCGCATTGCACGAACCCGGCAAATCCAAGCGCGCATGGAATGCCGGCTACATCGAAAGCTTCCAACAGTCGAAAAATGGCGATCCGGTCCGCTTCGAACTGACCAATGGTGTCATGGCGGAAGGCCGCGTGAACATCGTCACGATGGAAGGCGGTGCCGTCTCCTTCGTATCCGGAAAGTTGACCGCCCCGGAGAAAGGAAAATTTTTCATCATGAAAGCGCCAGAGGGCGGCAAGGCCGGCAAAGCGATCGCGGTGGTGGAATTCCCCGCGAGCAAGACCGCCTGCCGGGTGGAACCGACGGGTGCCAATGGCGATCCGGAATTGTGGCAACGGCGTTTGGACGAGGTGGTCTGCATGGGTATGGAGGAAGCGGATCCCAAGGTGTTGGAGGAGGACCTCGCGTTGGCCGGAGAAGAGGAGAACATCGTTCCCTTGCGCCCCGATGACAGGGCACAGGTGGTGCCGACCAACAATTCCGACATTGTTTCGTTGCAGAGCTATCCGGGTTCGCCGGCGGTTCTGCTTTTGGACTTCTTCGGTGGCTCCACCCACCTTTGGGGTGCCCCCACCTACACTCGTCCGCCCGTGGATAATTACGTCATCAGGGATGTTTGGAAGCGCGTTTCGGAAGACTACATCCCGTTCAACATCAACGTGACCACGGATATGAATGTCTATCGCGCCGCTGCGCCCGGCAACCGGGGGCGTTGCTGCTTCACGACCACGCCCGTGACTGCGGCGGGCGCGGCCTACTTCGGCTCTTGGAACTGGGGTGGGGAAATCATGTGCTGGTCGGTCTATATCGGCGGCAAGTCGGGAGCGGAAGTCGCCGCTCACGAGGTCGGGCACATGCTGGGCTTGGCCCACCAGGGACAGAGTCCCGGCGAAGGAGAATATTTTTCGGGACACGGCGGCGGTGAGTTGGGCTGGTGTCCCATCATGGGCGTCGGCTACTATCGATTGCTGACAACCTGGGCCAAAGGGGAATACGAGAACGCCAACCAGCCGCAGGACGAATTACAGACCATCACTACCGCGAACAACAGCGTGCACTATCGGGACGATGACACCGGCAACACCTTGGCGACATCCCGTTATCTGGAGGTGAAAGCCGACAACACGGTTTCCGCGGAAGGGGTCATCGAACGGAGTGGCGACACGGATTCATTCCAATTCACCACCACCGGCGGCGCGATCACTCTCACGGCATCTCCAGTGGCACCAGCGGACTACTCGAATCTAGCGACCAAGGCGAGCATCGCGAATTCGGCAGACACCGTGATTGCAAGCGTGGACGCGCAGGACAGTATCTCTTCCACCATCTCCACGACCCTTGCGGCCGGGACATACACCTTCCGCGTGACGGGGTCCGGGAAAAACGATCCCCAGTCCAACGGCTTCACGGACTACGGTAGCCTTGGATACTATTCGGTTTCAGGCAGTGTGGCCGGAGCCAGGCAGCCCACCCGCCCCTCATGCGCACCAACCATGAAAACCAATCTCCTAGCAAATAAAGGCTTGTCCCGCTGTCATGTCTCGCGCATAATCGACCTCAACAAGGCTCATCCCGTGCTTGCGTCCGGCCTTGTCCGGTTTGAAATAGGTTTCCCCCCCTGGTCATGACAAAAGTAATCACCTCGCTGGTTTTGTTCCTCTGGTTGGTTCCCCCGGCTCTGGCCGCTGACACGGCGGAAGCCGACTTCAAAGCTCCTCCGCAGCAAGCACTCCCTTGGGTGTTTTTCTGGTGGTTCAATGGCTATGTGGACAAACCCGCCATCACCGCCCAGCTGGAGGCGTTGCACGCCAAGGGTGTCGGCGGAGTCGTGCTTTTTCAAACGGAACTCGGCTCGGTCCCGAAAGGCCCCGCGTTCATGAGCCCGGAATGGCGTGAACTCTTCAAGTTTACGGTCAGCGAGTGCGACCGCCTGGGGATGAAACTCAGCTTCAACATGTGCAACGGCTGGCCTGCGGGCGGTTCATGGATCCCGCTCGAGCAGTCGCCCTGGTTTCACACCACCTCCAGCCTGATTGTCACCGGCCCGCGGGAGATGAACGAAAAGCTTCTGCTCCCGTCGGGTTCCCAGAAGGGATATCGCGACTTTTCCGTCCGGGCATACCGCCTTCCCGATAAGGCACCAGATTCAAACGAACCGGTCGTGACTGCCAGCATCAGTTCCGATGAAAAGTACATGCGCACGGTGTTCGAGAGTAATTACAACGTCCCCTGGGGCTCCGCGCCGGCGAGCACATGTTGGTTTCAATTCAATTTTCCCAAGCCACAGTTGATCGATTGCGTATGGGTCGGCGTGCGAATGTTCGAAGGGCCTGAGGCAGTGGAGTTGCAGACGTCGGATGACGGCGTCACGTTCCGCCCGGGCACGCGGGTCGGCACGGACCCGATGGATTCGGGCCTTTACAGCTTCCCTCCGGTCACCTCCCGCTTTTGCCGGGTCGTCCTCATCCGGGGTTCGGGCGCGGTCGTGATCCACGCCGTGCGTGCCGGTTCGCGCGCGGAGGTGGAGCGGGCGGCGCAACTTGCGGCCAAGGCGCTGCGTGCGTCGCCCATGGGCGTGAGCGACACGACCGTCGCCCAACAATGCGAATTTGTCTGGAAACCGCTCGTCGCCGACGCGGCGGACATCGTCCTGCCGCTGAAGGACTCGGTCGATCTCACCTCGGTCACCGCGGCGGACGGCACGCTTAAATGGAACGTGCCAGCCGGACGGTGGAAGATCGTGCGGGTCGGGGCCGCGCCGTCCGGCACCCCGACGACGGATGGTTACGTGACCGACTACATGAATCCCCAAGCGATGAGGACGCACTTCGATCAATTTCTCAAGGTTCTGATCGATGACAACCGCCCGCTGGTCGGCCGGTCGTTTATTTCCTTCCACGAAGACAATCCGGAAATCGGCGCCACCTACTCCTGGACGCCCGAGCTGCTCAAGCAATTCCAAGATCGCTGCGGGTACGATGCCCGCCCCTATCTCGCTGCCCTTCAGGGAGACATTGTGGGAAGCGCTGAAATCACCGACCGGTTTCTCCACGATTTCCGCCGCACGGTGGCCGACCTGATTGCGACCCATCACTACGGCGAGTGGGCGCGGCTGTGTCACGCCCAAGGCATGCAGGTGCAGGGCGAAGCGGGTGGCCAATACCTGCCGCAACTGCCTGGCATCGACGGCCTGAAGAACCTCAGCCAAGTCGACACGCCGGTGGCCGAGTTCTGGGTCAGCTCGCACTGGAAGGAAAATCAGTCCCAACCGGCCAATTCCAACCAAGGTACGCCGCCCGGCTGGGACGAGGGCGCTCAGTCTGTCAACGCCAAGCAAGCCGCCTCCGCCGGCCACGTTTTCGGCAAGAATGTCATCAGCTCCGAGGCGTTCACCGATCTCGGCGGCGCCGCGCAATGGGGGCTGGCGCCGGGTGATCTCCTCCTCTACGCCAACATTGCCTACTGCGAAGGCATCAACCGCTTCACCTTGCACACCTCCACGGTGCAGAAGGAAAGCGACGGCAAACCCGGCTACGAATACGGTGCGGGCACCCATTTCACGCCTAACCAGACGTGGTGGGAATTTTCCGAACCGTTCTTTTCCTTCCTGGGCCGTTGCCAGGCGCTGCTGCAGCGCGGCCATTTCGTGGCGGATGTCCTCTACTACAATGGGGATGATGTGCCCAATTGCATTCCCCCCAAGCATGTCGACCCGGCGCTCGGCGCGGGTTACGACTACGATGGCTGCAACACGGAGGTCCTGCTGTCGCGGCTCTCGGTGGTCAATGGCCGCCTCGTGCTGCCCGACGGGATGAGCTACCGCGTCCTCGTGCTGCCGGAAACCCGGATGATTCCTCTCGCGGCCGCGCAAAAGATCGCCGCCTTGGTCCGGCAGGGTGCCGTGGTGGTCGGACCGAAGCCGCTCCATACCCTCGGCCTGCGGGATTACCTGAAGAGCGAAGCTGCCCTGCAACAACTGACGGATCAGGTCTGGGGGCCATGCGATGGCCAGAACGTTACCGAGCACGCTTTCGGCCAGGGTCACGTCTATTGGGGCAAACCGTTGCGTGACGTTCTGCAATCACTCAATGTGCCGCCCGATTTCACTGTCGCGTCGAACGATCCGAAAACGCTGCTGGATTTCAGCCACCGTCGGGATCGTGACACCGAGATTTATTTCACCGCCAACCGGCGCCGCACGGAGGCGGATGTCACGTGCTCGTATCGCGTCTCCGGCTTGCAGCCGGAAATCTGGGATCCATTTACCGGCAGCATACGCAAAGCGGCGAGCTTCACCGTCAAGGATGGCATCACGTCCGTGCCGCTGCATTTGGATCCGGCGGGCAGTTGCTTTGTCGTGTTCCGGGAGAAAATCCGAGTCGTGCCCGCCCGTGGCGATGCCGCCAATTTCCCCGTGCTTTCCCCGGTGCAAACGCTGGCGGGACAATGGCAGGTCCATTTCGACCCTGCGATGGGCGGGCCGGATTTGGTCGTGTTTCCGACCTTGACCGACTGGGTGAATTCGCCCGTGGAAGGCATCAAGCACTATTCGGGCAAGGCAACTTATGCCTCGGACTTTCCGGCGCCCACGGTCGCCGCCGGCTCGAACGTGTATCTTGATCTCGGTGTCGTGAAAAATGTGGCGCGGGTGCGCGTCAACGGCAAAGACGCCGGCATCGTGTGGCATGCGCCCTTCCGCGTGGGGATCGGATCGCTCCTGCAACCGGGAACCAACCACCTCGAAATCGACGTCATCAATCTTTGGCCCAACCGGATGATCGGCGATGCGGCTCTACCCCAACCCCAACGACACACTCGCTCCAACATTGGGTTTGGGCCTGGAACCCCGCTCCAGTCATCGGGTTTGCTGGGACCCGTCAGAGTCCTCACGGCGGCGCGGGGCGACGCGGGGACGGTCGATGGACAGGGCGCTATGAAGCCTTGAAAAATGACCCTCGAAGCTAGTAATATAGGTGCCTCAGTCGGCTCGCCTCTCTGCATCGACGTTCAGCGCAATGGCACCCTGAGTGACGTGGGCGACGAGTTGTTCGCTGGCGGCGACGGCTCCGCCACCCCTTCCAAACACCAACTCGCTAAAATCGAATATCTATGAAAATGAAAATTATATTCAGTGCCCTTTCCATATTGGCGTTCGCGCTGCCGGCGCGCGCCGAGCCGAACGTTCCCGGCATTCCGTCACCGCCGTGGACGAAGCCCGAGAAGGTGACAGAGAATTTCTCGCCGATTCGTGCCGGGTTGGTGCGGGCGATCATGGCGCACAAGGGCTACGCGGCGGATGCGCGGCACTGGGCGGGAGCGGTGAGCAAGGACTACCGGATGATTTTGTTGGCTGAGGGCATCGAGAAGCTGCGGGAGGAGGTGGATGCCGAGGGGAAATTGCAGGTGAAAGTGGTGAGGAAGGGCATGAAGAAGGAGGTATCGGCGGAGGAGATGGCGCGGCTGGAGCGTCGGCGGGATCTGGAGATGCGGCAGATGTTGCGGTATCGGGTGCGGTATTTTTCGGACGGGGTGGTGATCGGGAGTCGGGGCTTTGTGGATGGGGTGTTCAAGGCGTGCCGTGAGCGATTCGGCGCGCGGCGGACAAGTGGCGCGCGCAGGATGCGGGGTGCTGGCGCGGCGGCGGCGGGAGTGATCTGGAGCGCGCGGGATTTGAAGGTGGGGGTGGGAGAAAAAGCTGAAACGCTGAAAGGCTGAAAAGCTGAAATTGGAAAGCTGGGAGGGGCGGCCCGTTGGCGACGTGGACAATAAGGTCCACGCTCCTTATGAGACCCATTGAACAGTTGCCGCAGGCGCAGAAATGACTTCCTGACCCGGTAATCGTCCGGGGCCCCTGGGGGCGGATTCCGCCATTTCCCATGTGCGGCAAAGTACATGCGGCAGGAAACGAAAGGTGGCCTCCTGCCTGCGAGTATCTAAGGTCCGGAGCCTCCGGTGATCTGGCCAATCAAGTTTCCAGCGATGAATCCGGGGTGCTGAGCGGGAGGAGGACTTTTGTGTTCCGGCCGGCCTGGAGCCATTTTCTGACACGAACCACGAAACCCCCACGAAACACCCACAAGAGCAGCAATCATATGAACAACCACACAATCGAGACAAAGACGTTCTTCGCCCTCGCGGCAGGACTGATGTTGGCTGCCCAGTGCCTCACGGGGCAGGCGGCGGAAACCGCTGCCGCCAAGCCCGCCGTCGAGCTGGCCGCGCCGTTTTGCGACAACGCGATCCTGCAGCGCGGGACACCGGTGCCCGTCTGGGGTTGGAGCAAGCCGGCTGCGGTTGTTACAGTCGAATTCGCCGGGCAGAAGAAAACGGCCATAGCCGGCGGGGATGGCGGTTGGATGGTCAAGCTCGATCCGCTCGCAGCCAGCGCCGAACCGGCGGAGATGAAGATCCAGGGGACAGGCCACACCGTGGTTTTGAAAAACCTCCTCGTCGGTGAAGTGTGGCATGCGTCGGGCCAGTCGAACATGGAGTGGTTTGCGGGCAAGTCGATGTGCAGCGGGCTGGTGCAGGAACTGGCCAAGGCGAAGGACGAGGTTCCAGTCAGGGAATTCAGGGTCGACACCGCGTCGGCGCTTTACCCGCAAAAGAAGGCAACGGCTGTGGACGGCTGGAAGAGCAGCCGTGCGGCCGGCAATTTCTCGGCCCTGGCCTTGTCGTTTGCCTATGAACTCCACAAGGAACTGAAGGTCCCCGTCGGCATTCTGCTCACGTCGCACAGCAACACACGCATCGAGGCGTTCACCGAGCGAAAGGCGATCGAGGCCCATCCGGGGCTGAAGGTGGATGCGGACCTGATCCACGACGGGGATGTCTGCACGGCACAGGGCCGTGCCGCGTTTGAAACGTTCTACCATGATCTGGAGGCTTGGCAGAAAGCATCCGCGGCAATCGGGTTCCCTGCGGAAAAACCCTTGCCGCGCCCGGGTTTGCCCGGGATCGCCGGGCAGTGGCGGGGCCCCTCACAGTTTTTCAACGGCAAGATTGCGCCGGTCGTTCCCTACGCCATCCGCGGGTCGATCTGGTGCCAGGGCACCAGCAACTCGGCGGACGGCAGGATCTACGCGGCCCGGATGGAAGCCCTGCTGCGGGGCTGGCGGCAGGCCTGGAACATGCCGGAGATGCCGTTCTACTTCACCCAGATGCAATGCTACGGCGGCTCACCGAACCCCGATGACGTGGGCTTTGCGGACATCCGCCAGGCCCAGCACCTGTTTTTCACTAACAACCGCAAGCACGTCGGCATGGTGGTGCAGACCGACCTGAACCCAGCCAACCCGGGAGGGATTCACTATCAGAACAAACTGCATCCCGGGATGCGGCTGGCGCGCTGGGCATTGGCCAACGACTACGGGCGCGCGATCCCCTATAGCGGACCGATCTACGCCGGATACAAGATCGAAGGCAACCAGGCCGTGGTCTCGTTCGAAAAGCAGAGCCTGTCCGGCGGCTTGATGGTCGGCAGCAAGGGGATGGAAAAGAACAGCCGCGAGCCGGAGCAATACGTGGAACCGGCCCGGCCGACCCCAGGTGAGAAGCTCAACCATTTCCGCCTCTGCGGCAAGGATCGGAAGTGGCATGCCGCGGAGGCGGCAATCGTCGGCGACACGGTGGTGGTAACCTCCAAGGACGTGCCCGAACCGGTCGGGGTGCAATATGCCTATTGCGCGGTTCCGGAAAACTCGAACCTGTACAACCAGGCTGGCCTGCCCGCGACCCCCTTTGCCGCGATCGACGGAAAACTGATTTTCGAGGAAGACAAGCAGACGTCGGCAGCACCCAAAGCCGCTGGTGACGGCGCTCCTCCGCCGGAACGTCCCATGCTCACCGTCGCCGCATACTATCGCGAAGGCGTCATCCTCCAACGCGACCGGCCGGTCCCGGTCTGGGGCTTCACCAACGCGGGAACCACGGTGACGGTGAAACTGGGCGATGTCACCCGGACCGCCAAGGCCGGTGGGAACCAACAGTGGTCGGTTTCGTTTCCACCCATGAAGGCGTCGGGTATGCCGGTCACCCTAACCGTCGATACCGACAACGGGCAGAGCCAGCGGGTCGGCAATATCCTGGTCGGTGACGTCTGGTATCTCACCGGTTCGGTGCAACTCACCAGCGAGTGGGGGCATGACCGGCGTGATCCGCAGGCCGCCGTTCCCGAAGCCATGCCGCTGGTGCGCGAATTCAAGCGGAACACCTCGGCCAGCACCAACCCGACCCCGAGAAAGCGCGGGTTCGAGGTCGGCGGCGACCGCAAGTACCGCTCTTTCTGGCAAACCGCCGATTTCTCCTCCGCCAACAACGGGGTGACGGTGTTTGCCTATCAGTTTGCCAAAACGCTCGGCCGTTCCGGCGTTCCGCAGGGGTTTGTGACCATGTCTTCGGGGCAGGGCGGACGTTCCCCGCAAATGGCTTCGCCGCTGTCCTGGACCTCGTTCGCAGGCGTCAAGGGCGTGACCCATCCCGCATTCCGCGCCCGTCTGGATGCCTTGCTGCTCCGGGACCCGTCATCAGACGTGGCCAAAAAGGCTGCCGCGGAGTACGTGGCGGCAGTCAAGGCCTGTGTCCGTACGATTGTGGACATGGGCGGGACGGGAGCGGACATGTCCGGCGCGCCATTGCAGTTCCCGGCCTTTCCGGAACCGGGACAGGACGGCGGGGTGACTGCCGATGCGGTTCCGACCTACGCCTACAACTGGTGTGTCAGCCCGCTGACGCCGATGGCGGTGGCGGGGGTGGTCTGGGTGCCCGGTGAATTCAATATCGGTTACACGCCCGCGGACTACGCCGCCGAGCTGGAGGTCTATGCCAGGAGCCTGCCGGCCACTTATGGTCAGGACAAGGTGCAGTTCCTCTACGCGCAGCCGGCCGCGTCACTGGTCAAGGGCATCACCGCACCCACGATTCCGGGTGCCAAGTGCGTCACCTTCGACGCGTGGCCGAAAAGCCTGCAGGAGCTTGCCGAAGGGATGGCGAAAGTGGCGGAGTGACGCGCCGCCAGCCAGGCCCGCCGGGCGAACCGGTCGCCGTCAAGGCCGGCAGATTTGGAAGAGAGGATCAAAGCGCAGGAATCATCACGAGAAGGTGACACACGAGAAGGTGACAGAGAATTTATCGACGATTGCTCTTGACTGTGTCTCAATCCGGGATAGGATTGCTGCCGGGACGCCGGGATTTCCCCGCCACATCAATGAATACGTAGCCGCCATCCATGAGCGGTTCACCTACCGGATGCACGATCTGGGCGAGTTCATGAAGACGCTGCTGGCACGGTTTTGCGTTCGCTCCGCTCGCGCCATGCGGTCAGGTCGCGCCTCCTCCGGCGCTCCATTGCTGATGGCGGCATAGCCGCCCGGGGCATTCACGGTGGTTCAATGGCGGGCACCAGCGGACGGGGGCGCTGTGGGATAGCCGGTTCAAGAGCGTGCTGGTGGAGGAAGGAATCGCGTCGCGGATGATTCTGTTGGAGGAAGGGATCGAGAAACTGCGGGAGGAGGTGGATCCTCCTACGCCAAGGCTACGGCGGACAGGCGTGGACGGGAAATTGCAGGTGAAAGTAGTGAGGAAGGGGATGAGCAAGGAGGTGGCGGAAGAAGAGAGGAGGCGCTTGGAACGTCGGCGGGATTTGCTGATGCGGCAGATGTTGCGGTATCGGGTGCGGTATTTTTCGGACGGGGTGGCGATTGGGAGTCGTAGTTTTGTGGATGGGGTGTTCAAGGCGTGCCGGGAGCGCTTCAGCGCGCGGCGGACGAGTGGCGCTCGCAGGATGCGAGGAGCGGGCGCGGTTTCTTGGGCTGTCCATCGGCAGGCGGGTTGTGACCAACGCGGCCACTGTGGGAAACTTGCCGGGCATTCGCGGGTCATTGGCAACGTGGACAATAAGGTCCACGCTCCTTATGAGAAGGCTTCTGAGAGATTATCGGCAAATTACCAGCAAATTCCTTGACATGGCTCGAATAGAGTCGGCGCGGAATGCGCCTCTGTGGCGCGGCTTTCTGCGTCCCACGCTTTCATCGTAGTTTGGGTCCGGCAAGGTCGTAGAAGTCGTCCGATTGTTCCACAGCCACCGGGACATTTGAGGTCGAACACCGAGTTCTGGGGAAGCGGAGGGCGGGACGCCCTCCGGCCTTGAGGTGGACAAGATGTCCACCCCCCTTGAGGCTCAAGGAGCCGGTTGTTCCTGATCCGCTTTCGCCTTCGCTTCCGCCGCAGCTTTGGCTTTCGCCTCCTTGGCGGCGGCAGCGGCGAGTTTCTTATCCTCGGCCGCCTTGCGGCTGGCGGCCACTGCCGCCGCCTGGACCGGGCGGAGCTTGGCGTGATAATCGGTAGACCGCGCGAGCCGCTGCTTGTTGAAAACCAGGTCGCCGAAACGGTCCTGGGTGGCCAACTCGTACTCTCCGTCCATGTAGATCGAATCAAACGGGCAGACTTCGGCGCAAATCCCGCAGTTCATGCAGACCGAGACATCGATATCGAACACCTTCGGCCGTTTGAGTGATTTGCCGTTCTCATCGCGATCCAGCACGATGTAGATGCACTGCGGCGGACACTCCTTTTCGCAAATCGAGCAGGCGGTGCAGCGCAGCCCCGCCATCGCATCATCGCCGTCATAAACGAGGAACGGGAAATTCCGGAAATTCGGGCTGATCGGTGCGCGCTGCTCCGGATACTGGATGGTGGTCATCCGGTCCTTGCGGTAGAAGCTCTGCACCATGTTGGCGCCGGTGACGGCCAGCCCCTTGAGCAGGCCCATGCCGGGAAGCGACCACTCGGTTAGGGAAGGCGGGGCGGCGGGGGGGGTGTTGGTTTCCGGGGTTTCCATGCGGTGATTATCTATCAACTTCTCCAAGGACGATGTCCACGCTGCCCAGGATGAGCACCACATCCGCCAGATCGAGGCCGAGGCACATGTCCTCCAGCAAAGTCAGGTTGATGAAGCTGGGTGGGCGGATGCGGTAACGGAACGGATTGAAAGTGCCATCACTGATGAGGTGGAAACCGAGTTCGCCCTTGGGGCATTCGATGGCGGCATAGGCCTCGCCCACCGGCGGTTTGAAGCTGCGGAGTTTCGCCTTCGGGTTGATGTACTCGCCCTCGGGAAGCTGCTCGAACGCCTGCTGCAGGATGGAGATACTCTCGCGCATCTCCAGAAAGCGCATCATGAAACGGTCATAGCAGTCGCCCTTCTCGCCGATCGGCACGCGGAACTTGAAGCGATCATAAATCCCGTAGGGGCGGCTCTTGCGCAGGTCGTAGGGCACGCCGGCGGCACGGAGCATGGGCCCGGTAATCCCTCCGTTGATGAGGGTCTCCTTGGGCAGGGCGCCGATGTCCTGGGTGCGGGCAAGGAGGATTTCGTTGCCGGTTAGAAGTTTTTCCAGTTCGTCCAGGAAGGCGGGGAACCCGTCGATGAGGGTCTTGGCGCGGGCGGCCCACCCCTCGGGCAGGTCACTGCGGCAGCCGCCGAAGCGCATGAAGTTGGACATCATCCGCGCTCCGGTGAGCTCCTCGAACAAATCGAGAATGAGTTCGCGTTCACGGAAGGCATACATCAGCGCCGAGCCCCAGGCACCCATGTCCCCCATGAAGAACCCGGCAAAGGCACTGTGGTTGATCAACCGCGTCAGCTCGCCGGTGATCACCCGGATGTATTCGGCACGCTCGGGCACCTCGATCCCGGCCAGCGTTTCAACCGCACGGGCGTAGGCCCAGTTGTTCGTGAGCGGGCAGATGTAGTCGAGCCGGTCAGTGAATGGCATCGACGACAAATAGGTGATCCCCTCGGCGATTTTCTCGTGGTTCCGGTGGAGGTAGCCGAACACCGGCTTGAGGCTCACCACGGTCTCGCCGTCGAGGACGACGTTCATCCGGAACACGCCGTGGGTGGAGGGATGCTGCGGGCCTAACGAGACGTGCAACAGTTGGTCATCGTCCAACACCGGGGACGGGTTGGCGCTGGGCGGGTAGGGCATGGCGGGGTCCGAAATCACGGGGCGGCGGGGTAATGCGGTTTGGCTTTTTCCAAAACGGCGTCGTGAGGGGTGGGTTCGTATTCGTAATCGTCCGGCGCCACGTAGTCCTTGCGCATCGGGTGGTCCTCGAACTCGTCCCACATCAGGATGCGGCGCAGATCGGGGTGCCCGGTGAAGACCACCCCGAACAAATCGTAAATCTCGCGTTCCTGGAATTCCGCGCTGCGGTAAACCTCCACCACCGAGGGGATCTTCACCCGGGTTTGGCGGTCCTCGGTGCGGGCCCGCAGGACCAATGGTCCCGCGCGGCGGGAGGTGGAAAAAAGCTGATAGACCACTTCAAGAAATCCACCCCGCGGCGGCGGCGTTTCCTCCACCGGCACGGCCACCGCGTCGGCTTTGGCCGGATCCGGCCAGTCAACCCCGGTGACGTTGGTGAGCAAATCGAAATCGAGGTCCGGCGTGTCACGCAGGAAGCGGCAGGCGGCAACGAGATGCTCCGGGGCCACCAACAACGAGTCCTGGCCGGATGGTCCGGGGTTGCGGCGATGCGCCACCGCAGCGGCGGGCAGGGTCGCTTGCAAGCGCGTGAGGATGGTGGGCAGGTCGGGCGTCATTGGGTGTTCGGGTCGCGGACGACGGCAGTGGGCTTCCACACGTCAGGGTTGAAAGTGGGCTCAAGATCGTGGGCACCAAACTCCGGCACCGGCCTTTCAGCCGTGCCTTTTGGATCGGCGTGGCGGGCACGGTGCGGACCCATGAGTTTTTCCTTGGAAATTTTCTCGCGCAGGGCGAGCAGGCCGTGGAGCAGGGCTTCCGGGCGGGGCGGGCAACCGGGAATGGAAATATCCACCGGGATGAAGCGATCCACCCCCTTGAGCACGTTGTAGCCGTCCTTGAAGGGGCCTCCGGAAATCGCACAAGCCCCCATGGCGATCACGTATTTCGGCTCGGCCATCTGGTTGTAGAGGCGGACCACCTGCGGAGCCATTTTTTTGGTGACGGTGCCCGCCACGATCATCAGGTCCGCCTGCCGTGGCGAGGGCCGGAACACCTCCGCGCCGAAGCGGGCCATGTCGTATTTCGCCATGGTGGCGGCGATCATCTCGATCGCACAGCAGGCCAGACCGAACTGCAACGGCCACAGCGAGCTGGAGCGCCCCCAGTTGATGATCCCTTCAAACGAAGTGACATGCACTCCTTGGGATTTCAGGTCGTCTGCCAGTTTTTGATCAATCGCCATGCGTTTCGGTGGTGTCGTGAAAGAAGATTGCTCCGCCCGCTCCAGCCGCTCACCGAGCGACCAGAATCAGGCGCGCACAGGAATAACCCCAGCCACCTGCGGCGTCAAGCGGGAAAAGCTATGGATCACGCGATTGCCCCGCCACCCTGGTTGCCGGTCCATCGATCCGAAAATCGGTCAAAAAAACCATGAAAGGCCCCATCACCCTCCCCCGTAGACGGTCCTGATGAGCATCCAACTATCCCGTCGCCAGTTCGTGAAAAACACCGCATTCAGTGCCGCCGCGCTGGCTTCCAGCCAGGCATTCGCCGCTCCCGCCGGGCGCAAAATCCCCGTTTCAGTGCAGTTGTACTCGGTGCGCGATGACTGCGCCAAGGACTTCGACGGAACCCTGGCCGCCCTCGCCAAAATGGGCGTCGATGGCGTGGAGTTCGCCGGCTATCACAAATACGACGGCAAACCGAAGGAACTACGGGCCAAACTCGACGAACTGGGCCTCAAGGCGGCGGCCACCCACATCGGCACCGGTTCCCTGCGCGGCGACGCCTTGCAGAAAACCATCGATTTCCATCAGGAGATCGGCTGCAAGTTCCTGATCGTGCCGGGCGACGGCGATTTCACCAATCCTGACAAAAACCAAGCCCTGGCGGATTTCTTCAACGAGACCGCTGGGAAACTCAAACCGCTGGGCATGGCCTGCGGCTACCACAATCATTCCCATGAGTTCGCCAAGTCCGGCGACAGCAACTTCTGGGAAATTTTCGCCAAACACACCCACAAGGAAGTGATCCTGCAAATCGACTTCGGCTGGGCGGCGGTGGCGGGTCAGGACTGCCCCGCGCTGGTCAAGAACCATCCGGGCCGCACCCGCGTGGTCCACCTGAAGCCCACCGTGGTGAACAACGAGGCCGGGAAAAAGGCAATCTACGGCGAGGACTCGGTCAACTGGCCACCGATCCTGACCGCCTGCCGCGATTTCGGTGGTACCCAGTGGTTCACCCTCGAGCAGGAAGCCTACCCGGACGGCAAGAGCCCGATGGAATCCACCGCGCTCTCGTTCGCCGCGCTCAAGCGGGCCTTGTAATCGTCTCTCCGATCATTTCACCTCGTACTCGGCGTGAACGATGGTGATGATGTCCTTTTCGTAGGAAGTGGTGTCATTGTTCCCCTCGGAGGAGGTTTCGGTGGAATTCGCGGGGTTGATGTTGATGATCCCCATGTCCGCGTAGACCAACTTGCCAAGATCGGTCTTGCCTGCCGAGCTGAGGATGTTCTCGGCGCGGCTGCGGGCATCCTTGGCCGCCTCCGCCAGCATCTCCAGCTTGAGTTCGCCAAGCTCCGTATAATAATAATTCGGGGAGCGGGAGGTCACCGCGACCCCCTGCTCGAGCAAGGTGGTGATATCACGCGATGCTTTCTCGATCAGTGCAACGTCGGTCGAACTCACGAATACCACCTGGGTCGCGCGAAAGCCTTTCGACTCCCGCCGGTCGGACCGCATCGCCACGTTGGTTCCCGGCAGCACCTTGTCCTCATGAATCGTCTCGAACTCCTCGATGACGGAGGCTGACTGAGTCTGAATCTCCGCCTCCTTGATGCCCTGCGCCTTGAGAAACGCGACCGCCTTTTCGGTGCCGGTCTTCAGCGCGATGTAGGCGGCCGTGCGGTCCGGAGCCTTGGCCTCGATCGTAGCCGACCATTGGATCAGATCGGACACAATCCGTTTCCGTGCCGAACCGGTGATGCGGATGTTGTTTTTATCGGGACGCTTGCGGACGTCCTTCCAAGTGCCGGCCGCGATGAAGGTGGCGAAGACCATGCCGATGGAAATGGCAACGGCGGCAGCGAATGGAAGCAGGTGGATCTTGCGCGCGGGATGGGATATGGGAGAATTACTCATGATGTTTTGAAAAGGTTTGCGTAGCCATTCAACCGCAAGCGGACCGGGGCTGCAAGGAAAATCTGACAGGTGATTTTTGTGTCAGGTGCGTATATCCGGCGGTTTGGGACGGGACGTCTGCGGGGGCGGGGAGGGCATGGGTCACGTGGCCGCACAGCGGGTTCAGAACACCCTGGAAGCCCGTTCTCCAACACAGCCGGGACGGCTATGCTCCGTTCGACCCCCTCAAAAGCAAACAACGCCCGGATTTTCATCCGGGCGTTGTCTTTGAAAAGCAGGGGGTTGAAACCGGACCGTTTACCGCGAGTAAAGCTCGACGATGAGCTGCTCGTTGACGAGCGGATCGATCTCGTCACGCTCCGGGATGCGGGCCATGGTGGCCTCCATCTTGTCGCGGTCCAGCGTGAGCCAGTCCTTGACGGGCACGGCCTGGGTCAGGTCCAGCATACGCAGGGCGAGCTGGCTGGAAGAGGCCCTGCTGCCGACCTTGATCACATCACCCGGCTTGCATTGATAGCTGGGAATGTCCACACAGTGGCCGTTGACCGTGATGTGGCCGTGGTTGACCAACTGGCGGGCCGCTTGGCGGCTGTTGCCGAAGCCCAGCCGGAAGCAAACATTGTCGAGCCGGATTTCCAGCAATTGCAGCAAAATCACGCCGGTCACCCCGCGGCGACGCGCAGCTTCCTCGTAATACTTGCGGAACTGACGCTCCAGAATGCCGTATTGAAAACGTAACTTCTGTTTTTCGCCAAGGGCGACCGAGTATTCGCTCTTCTTCTTACGCCCGGCGCGCACTCCGTGCTGTCCCGGCGGGAAGTTGCGGCGCTCGAACGCCTTGGAAGAACCGAACAGCGACACGCCGAAACGGCGGCTGATTTTAGCGAGGGGACCTGTGTATCGTGCCATGATCTGTATTTGAAATAATGTATTGGTTAGACTCGGCGGGCCTTCTTCGGACGGCAACCGTTGTGGGGAATCGGGGTCACATCGCGGATCGAGAGGATTTCCAGTCCCAGCCCCTGCACCGCACGCACGGCGGATTCACGGCCGGATCCCGGGCCCTTCACCCGCACGTCCACTTCCTTTAGACCATGGCCCATTGCCTGGCGGCAGGCGTCCTGCGACACCACCTGTGCGGCGTAGGCCGTGCTCTTGCGGGAACCCTTGAAGCCCATCTTGCCGGCACTCGACCACCCGATGGCGTTGCCAAGGGGGTCGGTGACGCTGACGATGGTGTTGTTGAAAGTGGCCGTCACATGGACGATTCCGCGCTGGATATGCTTGGAACCCTTGGCCTTGTGAATCTTGATCTCCTCTTCACCTCCGCCGATTTCGGCAAAGATGTCGCGCTTGACTTCCCTCTTCGGCGCTCCGTCGGCACCGACTTCCGGTGCGGGAGCCGCTGCGGGGGGGGGCGTGGAGGCCGGGGCGGGGGTCGGCGCGGCGGCGGGCTTGGGGTCCACCGGAGTGGGCTGGGCAGTAGTTGCTTCTTCAGACATGATAGGAGGGGCTGTTGGTTACTTCTTGACGCCCACGGTCTTCTTCTTACCCTTGCGGGTGCGGGCGTTGGTGCGGGTCCGCTGGCCGCGCACCGGCAGGCCGCGCTTGAGGCGGATCCCGCGGTAACAATTGATCGAGGTGAGCCGCTTCAACTGCGACTGGCGTTCGCGCCGAAGGTCACCTTCCACCAGGATCGTCTCGGTCTGAATCACCTGGGCGATTCGGACGAGTTGCTCCTCGCTGAGTTGACCGGTGCGGATGTTCGGGTCGATGCCGGCATGCTCCAGAATCTTCGCGGCGGTCGGCCGGCCGATGCCAAACATATACGGCAGAGAAGCTTCGATGCGCTTCTCATTGGGGATTTCAATACCTAGGATTCGTGCCATGATGTGCGGGAATTTCGCGTGACCGCTGAGCTTCGCCGGACTCTCCGGATCTCGCTGCGGGGCGGGTGGTTTAGCAGACTCCGGGGGACTGGCAAGTCGGAAATGGAAAAAAACTCGTTTTTCGGAGTATTTTTTCCCAATCGCCTTGATTTCGACAAGTCTCCCGCCTTGCGCCTCACCCTTCCGACCGGTGCAAAACCTACACCCAACCAGACATTTCGCTCTTGCCGTGATTTATTTTCAATTATCGCCACTCGACAAAACGAGTTTCCCCACTAGTCTCGCTCCTCTTTGCACTGATCTATGGAACACAGCCCCACCTCCGTCGCCCAACTGCCGCCCGATGACGTCGCCGCCATCGATCAACTCGGACAAACCTACCGTGCCTTCCGCGATGAGCTGGGCAAGGCCATTATCGGCCAGGAACTCGTCATCGAGCAACTCGCCATCTGCCTGTTTGCCCGCGGCCACGCGCTGCTGATGGGGGTCCCCGGGCTGGCCAAGACCCTGCTTGTTTCTTCGGTGGCCCAAACCTTCGATCTCTCGTTCAACCGCATCCAGTTCACCCCGGACCTGATGCCGGCGGACATCACCGGCACCGACATCATCCAGGAGTCCGGGGTCGGCGGCCGCCGCCAGTTCGAATTCATCAAGGGCCCGGTGTTTACCAACATCGTGCTGGCCGATGAGATCAACCGCGCTCCGGCCAAAACCCAGTCCGCCATGCTTGAGGCGATGCAGGAAAACAAGGTCACCGTGCTCGGCCAGACCTACACCCTCAAGCCGCCGTTCTTCGTGCTCGCCACCCAGAACCCGATCGAGCAGGAAGGAACCTATCCGCTGCCGGAAGCCCAGCTCGACCGCTTCATGTTCCTCATCGAGGTGGATTACCCGTCGATGACCGAGGAATTGCGCATTGCCCGCGAAACCACCGGCTCGGCCCGCGCGGTGCTCGACCACCTGCTCAACGGCGAACAGGTGATGGCCTACCAACAGCTCGTCCGCCGTGTGCCGGTGCCCGAGCATCTCTACGAATACGCCGTCAACATCGTCCGCAGAACCCGGCCCGGCCAACCGGAGTCCCCGCAATGGATCAAAGACACCGTCGGTTGGGGAGCCGGCCCGCGCGCCGTTCAATACCTCATCCTCGGGGCCAAAGCCCGCGCCGCGCTCCGGGGTGCCTACATGGCCTCGCTCGAAGACATCGAGGCCGTGGCCTCCCCGGTCCTCACCCACCGCGTCATCACCAATTTCTCCGCCGAGTCCCAAGGCATGACCTCCAAGAAAATCGTCGAGAGACTGGTCAAAGAGATGGGGGATGCATGAAATACAGCTTCCTCGACAACACCCTGCTTTCCCGGCTCGGATCGCTGCCCATCGATGCGCGGGTGCCGATGCTCGGCAACGTCGCCGGCAAGCACCGCTCCCCGCACCGTGGCTCGTCGGTCGAGTTCGCCGAATACCGGAAATACGTCCCTGGCGACGACACCCGGCGGCTCGATTGGAAGGCCTTTGCCCGGTCCGACCGCTTCTACATCAAGGAGTTCGAGGCGGACACCAATCTCCGCGCCTATTTCGTGGTCGATGCCTCCGGGTCGATGAAATTCGCCGGCCAGGGAGAGGCCAAAATCCAATACGCCCGCCGGATCGCCGCCTCGTTGTCCTACCTGCTGGTCAACCAAGGGGATGCCGCCGGGCTTTCAATCTGCACCGACAAGCTGCACTTGGAAGTCCCGCCGAGCCGTCGCGCCGCCCACCTCGACCGCTTGTTCAGCACCCTCGACAACCTGCAGCCCTCCGGACCCACCGGATTGCTAGAGGCACTCCACACCATCGCCGAGAAAATCAGCCAGCGGGCCTTTGTCGTCATTCTGTCCGATCTCTTCACCGAGCCTGAGGCCCTGGGCGACGCCCTCCAGCACCTGCGCTACCGCAAGCATGACATCTCCGTATTCCACCTGATGGATCCGCTCGAAATCAGTTTCGATTTCGAGCGTCCGCACCGTTTCGTCGATCTGGAGGACCAAACCGCGCTGGTTGTCGAGCCCAACCTCGTCGCCGAGGAATACAAAACCGCACTGCGCGATTTCCTAGCTGAAGTCCGCGCCAAATGCCACGACGCGGCCGCCGACTATCAACTCGTCACCACCGACACCCCGCTGGAACCCCTCCTGCGGGACTTTCTGACAGCCCGCCTGCCGAAATCAAAACACTAGTGCTTCGTGCTTAGAATTTAGTGCTTAATCCAGTGACTTTCCTCAATTCCCTCATGCTCTGGGGGCTGTTCGCAGCCAGCATCCCGGTTATCATCCACCTGCTGAATCGTCGCCGCCACAAGACGATCCAATGGGCGGCCATGCAGTTTCTGCTCAAGGCCACCCGGGAATCACGCGGCAAAAAGAAGTTGCGCCATTTCCTCATCCTCGCCTGCCGCACGCTGGGCATCGCGGCACTGATGTTCGCCGCCGCCCGCCCGATCATCTCCGGGCTGCTCGGCTGGGGAGGCGGCCAGATCGATATGGTGGTGCTGGTGCTCGATCGCTCGGCCTCCATGGAACTGCGCTCGGGCGACGGCCAGGCGCCGCGCCGCCAAATGGTGCTGCAGAAAGTGCGCGATTCGATGCAAACCCTCGGCAACGCCCGCCTGGTGCTGATTGACAGTGCCACGGAAAACCCGCAGGACATCCCCTCCCCCGAAGTGCTGGCCGAACTTTCCTCTGCTGCCGCCACCGATACCGAGGCGGATTTCCCCACCCTGCTCAACCGGGCGGCGGAGTTCCTGCAAAACACCCCTGGCCGGGCCGAAATCTGGCTCGCCTCCGATCTCCAGAGCTCCAACTGGCACCCCGATGACGAACGCTGGGCGGCCGCCCGGGCCAGTCTGGCCGACCTGCCCCAGAAACCCGCCGTCAGGGTGCTTTCCATCAGCGGGACCAGCGCGCCCAATACCGCGCTCAGCATCCTTTCCTCCCGCCGGGCCGGCGACGAACTCCTGCTGGACCTCGAACTGCTCCAAACCACCGAAGCCCGCGGCTCGGTCAACATTCCGCTCACCGCCAACCTCAACGGCACCCGCACCACCGACTCTCTCACCATCCCCGGCCAGTCGCTACGACTCCAGAAACGCCTGACCCTGCCGCCCGGCAGCGAAACCGGCTACGGCTGGCTTTCCATCCCCGCCGATGGCAATGATCGCGACAACGTCGCCTACTTCGCCTACGGCCCCGCCCGCGCGGTCAAAACCCTCATCGTCTCACCTCCCGGCGAGACCGCCGCCTACCTGGCGCTCTCCTCCGCGCCCCCTGACTTCGGCAGGCAACAGGCCGAGATCATCGACCCCACGCGCGCCACCGACCTCAAAACCTCCGATGTCGCGACCGTCCTGTGGGCGGCCCCCCTGCCCACCGGAACCGCGGCCGAAAGCCTCACCCGCTTCATCGCCAGCGGCGGTCAGGTGGTCTTTTTCCCCAGCGGCAAAGCCCCCACCGGAAACTTCCTCGATCAGAATTGGCAACCGGCCCAGGACGCCGACCGGGATAAATACTTCATCATCAAGGAATGGAACCATGCCGACGGCCCGCTTCGCGACGGTCTCAATGGCACGCCGATTCCAGCCGACCGGATCAAGGCGATCCGTCGCCAGGTGCCCATCGGCAGCGCGGCGGTCCTTGCCCGCTGGGAGGACGGCGAACCGTTCCTCACCCGCCAGATCCTGGACCGCGGCACCATCTGGTTCGTTTCCTCCGCGCCCGACTACACCTGGTCAAACCTCGGTGATGGCGATGTCCTCCTCCCACTCACCCAGCGGATCGTGGCCCTCGGTACCGAGCGCTTCGACGCCGCCTACATCGCCGCTGTCGGCTCGGAACCCGGCTCGTCCCTCCCCGGTGAAGTTCGTTCCCGCCTCGACGATTTCGGATCTCCGGACCCAGCCAATATCGACCACCTCGGCGGCGTCTTCAAACTCGGCGACCGCCTCATCGCGCTCAACCGTCCCGCCGCTGAGGACACCCTGGAAATTCTCAACCGCGAGGACCTGGACACCGCCCTGAGCGGCACCGGCTACACCCTGCTGGAGCAGGCCGGCCAAGCCGACGACCCATCACTGTCCCGCGACGTCTGGCGCGCCTTCCTGATCGCCCTGATTTTCTTCCTCATCGCCGAGGCCCTCCTCTGCCTGCCGTCCAAAACCACCGTCCAGGTGCTGACTCCACAGCCTAGCAAGCACTAAATTCCAAACACTAAAGCTGAAATTTGAAATTTGAAATCGGTTGCCGCTCTAACTCCTCTCATTTTTCATCCCACATGACCGCCTTCCTCATTTAGAATTCAAAATTCAAAATTCAAAATTTTCTCCCCCATGCTCCACCTCTCCCCCACCCCACTCACCCTCTGGATCGGCATCACCGGGCTGGTGCTGACCGGGATCTTGTGTGTGGTCTCCTGGCGGCGCAGCCCGCACCGTGGCCGCACCGGGGTCCTCGAATTCCTGCGCTTTCTCGCCGCCGCCACCGCTGTGATCCTCCTCTGGCAACCGGAATGGCGCACCATCACCCACCCGGACACCAAACCCAAAATCGCCATCCTCTGGGACGATTCCAGATCCATGACCACCGCCGACGCCCAGCTTCCGCTGTCGCTGGCCGATACCCCCGCCGTGGTTTCCCGGGCCGACTGGGTGAAGAAAGCCCTGGCCTCCGAACTCTGGAACCCGCTCCAGGCCGACGGTGCCAACGAACTCATCATCCTCCCCTTCGCCACCCCGGACCCCGAAAATACCGCGCTCTCCGGCACCGACCTCGATGCCCCGCTCACCAACGTCCTTGAAAAGGAAACCAATCTGCGCGCGGTCATCCTCCTCAGCGACGGCGACACCAACCTCGGCCAACCGCCGGTCGGAGCCGCCCAGAAGATGCGCCTCCGCGGCGTCCCGCTGTTCCCGATCCCCGTGGGCAGCAAGACCCGCCTGCCGGATATCGATCTGCTTGCGGTCTCCGCGCCCACCTACGGCATCGTCGGGGAAAATGTTCAGATTCCCTTCTCCATCCGCTCCTCGCTCGACCGCCAGGTGCGCACCATCGCCCGCCTGCGCGACGAGGCGGGCCGCGAACGCACCAAGGAACTCATCATCCCGCCTAACAGCGAAGTCTATGACTCCATTCTCTGGCGCCTCGAACAGGAAGGCTCCTCCACCATTGAGCTGTCCATCCCGGTGGCCGATGGCGAACTGGTCGCATCTAACAACTCTCAGGAATTCGCCATCGCCGCCAAACCCGAGCGGATCCGGGTGCTGGTGGTCGAGACCCTGCCGCGCTGGGAATACCGTTTCCTGCACAACGCCCTCACCCGCGACCCGGGAGTGGAACTCACCTGCCTGCTGCTCCACCCGGAACTCGGCCCGGCCACCGGCAAGGACTACATCACCGAGTTCCCCTCCAAGCTTGAGGAACTCGCCAAGTTCGATGTCATTTTCCTCGGCGATGTCGGCATCGGCCCCGGCCAGCTCACCAAGGAGAACTGCGCCCTCATCCGCGGCTTGGTGGAAAACCAGGCGTGCGGAGTCGTCTTCCTCCCCGGCCCCAAGGGCAACCAGGCCACCCTGCTCGACACCGAACTGGCCGACCTCATGCCTGTCTTCCTCGATGCCGACCACCCGACCGGCAACCCCGAAACCATCGCCTCCCCGCTGGATCTAACCACCGAGGGCCGCAAGTCCCTGCTCACCATGTTGGGCAACAGCGAGGAGGAAAACCCGGAAATCTGGCGGCGGCTGCCCGGCTTCTACTGGTATGCCCCGGTGCTCAAGGCCAAGGCCGGCACCGAGGTGCTCGCCGTCCACGGCAACCGCCGCACCAAGTTCGGCCCCGTCCCGCTGATCGTCACCAAACCCGCCGGCAGCGGCAAGGTCCTCTACATGGGCATCGACTCCGCCTGGCGTTGGCGCCGCGGTGTGGAAGACCTCTACCACTATCGCTTCTGGGGCCAGGTCGCCCGTTGGATGTCCTATCAACGCAACATGGCCTCAGGCCAGCGCGTCCGCCTTTTCTACACTCCGGAGCGCCCCGTCCCCGGCTCCAACATCTCCCTCAACGCCAATGCCTTCGACCCCAATGGAGCCCCGCTTCAGGAAGGCGCCGTCACCGTCGATATCACCTCTCCGGACGGGCGCACCCAGCGGCTCGAACTCCAACAGAACGAAAGTGCATGGGGTGCCTACTCCGGGCGCTTCAAGGTGGACCTCCCCGGCCCTTGGAAACTCCGCGCCGCCGTCACCGGAGCCGAAGACAAACCGGTGGAAACCACGATCATCGCCCAAGGCGTGGACCTCGAGAAAACCGGCCAACCGGCGCGCCCCGAAATCCTCGAAGAAATGGCGAAGGTCTCGAAAGGCCGCGTCATCCAACCCAATCAACTCGCCGACCTGGTCAAGGAAATCAACGCCCTGCCCGAGCCCCGCCCTTTGGAAAACCGGATCCCGCTCTGGACCGACTGGCGGGTCATTGCCGGCTTCATCGCCCTGCTCGCCCTCTTCTGGACCGGCCGCAAGCTCAACGGCACCTTCTGACCGGGCTCCCCAAGGAGGGTGGGCGGCTCGCCCTCCTCAAGGCCGGTGGGCGTCCCGCCCTCCGAAATCCATCGCCTCAGAACGCCTGACCTCGATCTGGTTCTAGCGGATGCTCCGGAGCACCTTCATTCTGAGACCCTGTCTGAAAAATGGCAGGGACGCGTTTCCGAAGCGTCCGGGTGAATGAACTGAGAATAGCAATGCCGGATCGGCTTTTCATTCGCTACCCATTCTCGCGGACCTTTCGGAAAAAGGTCCCTACCGGAAAATGGCAGGGACGCGTTTCCGAAGCGTCCGGGTGAATGAACTGAGAATAGCAATGCCGGATCGACCGTTCATTCGCTCCCCATTCTCGCGGACCTTTCGGAAAAAGGTCCCTACCGGAAAATGGCAGGGACGCGTTTCCGACGCGTCCGGGTGAATGAACTGAGAATAGCAATGCCGGATCGGCCGTTCATTCGCTACCCATTCTCGCGGACCTTTCGGAAAAAGGCCCCTGCCAAGCCATTTTTCAGACAGCCTCTCAGGCTCCTGTTGGATGGGGTTGAACTGCGCAGCGCACGCTTCAAGCA
>JAIPKB010000077.1 GCA_021733795.1 Akkermansiaceae bacterium
AGCCGATGCCGGCGGGCGCGCCTTCCTGCAACATCATCCCGGACTGCACTCCCACCACTTCGCCCCGCCCGTTGACCCAGCCCCCTCCGGAAACCCCTTTCGGCGTGGCGGCCGTCACATGGCCGCATTCCACCGCCTCGCGTTGCTCGCCCAGCCATTCGAACGACAGGCCTTCCCGGGCCACGCGCCCGGTTAGAAAAACCCCATGACGGAAAATCGGGGCCCCGCATAGAAAGATCTCATCGCCCGGAGCCGGCCCGGCTTTGGCCAGCGGCAGTCCGCCGGGAAGCCCGGTCTTGTCGGACAATTCCAGCAACAACGCGTCGTGCCCGGCATCGCGGGCACGAACCGAGGCCGCGATCAGGCGGCCGTCCGCCAGCCGGACTTTCACCGAGGACTTGCGGTCGGGCACCACATGCGAGGCGGTGAAGGCAAACCCGGGCTCCATGGTCAGCCAACCGGACCCGGCCAGCCGTTGGTTCACCAGCACCTCGATCACTGAGCCGCGCAGGCTGGCGTGGATCTCGGCGGCGGCCTGGGCGGTGACGGCGGGCGGGGCCAGCGCCAGCAGGGAACCGGCGACAACAGCGGGGAGGCAGCGGAAGATCATCGGCGGATGGGGTGGCGGAGTCAGGCGGAAACCAGCGCGGTGAGGCGGCGGCAGACTTCCTCGACGTTGGCCCGCGAGTTAAAGGCGGAAATCCGGAAATAGCCCTCGCCGGCGGAACCGAAGCCGGACCCCGGCGTGATCACCACCTGGGCCTCCTGCAACATCTTGTCGAACATGTCCCACGAGCTGAGCCCGGCCGGGCAGCCGACCCAGACATAGGGCGCGTTGACTCCGCCGAAGACCGGCAACCCGACCGCGGCCACCGCTTCGCGCAGCAGTTTGGCATTTCCCATGTAGTGCTCGACGAGTGCCGCCACCTGGGCCTTGCCCTCGGGCGAAAACACCGCTGCGGCGGCCTTTTGTACCGGATAACTGGCACCGTTGAACTTGGTGCTATGGCGCCGGCTCCACAACTGGTGCAACGACACCCGCCCCCCCTGGCCATCGCTGCCGGTTAGGGATTTAGGGATCACCACGTAAGCACAGCGCACGCCGGTGAACCCGCCGTTTTTTGAAAACGACCGGAATTCGATCGCGCATTCCCGCGCCCCTTCGATTTCGAAGATCGACCGCGGCACGGCCGGGTCCCGGACGAACGCCTCATAGGCGGCGTCGAACAGGATGATCGAGTCGTTGGCCCGCGCGTAAGCCACCCAGGCTTCGAGCTGCGCCCGCGTGGCCACCGCCCCGGTTGGATTGTTAGGGAAACACAGATAGATGAGGTCCGCCCGTTGGTGGGGAACCTCCGCCACAAATCCGTTGGCGGCCGTGCATGGCAGATAGAGCAGTCCGCCGTAGGCCCCGTTGGCGTCCGCCTCGCCGGTATTGCCGGCCATCACGTTGGTATCGACGTAGACCGGGTAAACCGGGTCGGTGATGGCGATCACGTTGCCCTTGCCGAAGATGTCCAGAATGTTGCCGGTGTCGCATTTGGAGCCATCCGAGACAAACACTTCGTCGGCCGCGATCCCGAGGTCCGCGAACTGATGGTCCACGATCGCCTGGCGCAGGAATTCGTAGCCTTGTTCCGGACCGTAGCCCTTGAAGGTATTGCGGCAGGCCATTTCATCCACGCCCTCGTGCATGGCCTCCACCACCGCCTGGGGCAGGGCCTCGGTCACATCGCCAATCCCGCAGCGGATGATCCGCGGGGCCGCCCCGGGATGGGCGTCGCTGTAGGCTTTCACCCGCCGCGCGATCTCGGGGAACAGATATCCCGCCTTCAGTTTGAGGAAATTCGTGTTAATGGTGGCCATGGCAGCCGCTGGGTAACAGTCCGCCACGCCCAAGGCAAGTGCTGAAAGTGGATTAAAGTTCGACCCGCCCGGTCACCGGTGCTATCTTTCCGGTGCATGAAACCGCTCGCCCCCCTGCCGCTGGTCACCACCGTGCTGTCTTTTGATTTCGACGGCACCCTCCATGTGCCGGACGAGACGCCCCCGGTGCCGCGGGAGTTTTTCGAACTCATCCGGCGCCTGCGCGGGGAGCACGCAATCAGTTGGGGCATCAACACCGGTCGCTCGCTGCCGCTGGCGGTCGAGGGTTTCCAAGAAGGCGGGTTTCCGTTCGCGCCTGACTGGGTGGTGGCGCGGGAACGCGAGATCTACTACCCCAAAGCCGTCGGCGGTTGGGCCCCCCACCACGAGTGGAACCATGCCTGCGAGAAACAGCTCCACGCTCTCTTCAAGGAGGCCCGCCCCCTCCTCGACGCCGTCCGCCGGATGATCGAGGAATACACCGGAGCCCAGTGGATCGCGATGGACGGTGAACCCGCCGGCGCGATCTCGCGCACCGAGGATGAAATGGATTGGATCGTCCATAAAATGGGGCCCCTGGTGGCCGACGAACCGCGCCTTGGCTGGCAGCGCAACTCGATCTACCTGCGCTTCGGCCACCGCAATTTCCACAAAGGCAGCTGCCTCAGCGAGGTCGCCCGCCATTACGACCTCGGTGCCCCCCGCTGTTTCGCCATCGGCGACAGCCACAACGACCTTGAGATGCTCGACCCCGCCCATGCGCGGATGCTGGCCTGCCCGGGCAATGCGGTGGACGAGGTGAAACAGCAGGTCGCCCACCGCGGTGGCTACGTCGCGGAAGCCCAGCACGGTGCCGGCGTGATCGAGGCGCTCGGGCACTATTTCCGCTTCGCTAAAACTCCAGGCTGAAAGCCCGGATCATGCTGATGCGGCTCGAGCTCATGTATTCCGGGGCCGGGGGTCGGGGGGGGCGACGGCGCTTGAAACTTCCCCCGATTTTGGCACGATTTTCCTTGGCATCGAGGCCTGGAAGGCTATTTTCCGGGCTGAACGGATCCGCCCATGAATCCAGCTGCAAACGCCCGGTCTCCTCTTCCTTTCAGCGTTTCAGTTTTCAGCGTTCCAGCTTTTTCCCGAGCCCCTCATGCGCACCAACCCGAAAAGCAATTTCCTAGCAATCAAGCTCCTTCCGGCATTGATGGCCACCCTGATCGGTGTGGCGGTGCTGCCCTTGTCTGCTGAACTCGAGGCGGGAGGCCTGGAGGGCAACGGTGGGCTTCGGGGAAGCGATGGGCTTGGAGGAAGCGGTGGACTCGGAGCTGCCAAGTTACGCACCGGCGGCCTGCAAGGCGGCAGGCTCGAATCGTCTTCGGTGCAGGGAGCCAAACTCGAACCGGCCAAACCTCAAGCGGGAGCCAAGTTGCTCAATTCCGCGACGCTCAAACGCAAGGCGACTGAACTCGCGAAAAGTGACCTTGGGACAAAATCACTGCAAGGGGCCACCTCCACCATTCCGCGCAGCCAAGTGGGGGAGTTGCTCTACGATGTCGCCGGTGCCATCCTCTTGTTGGAGGAGAATATATCGGAAGTGGCGGTAGGTTACTACATGGCGGTGCTCGCCGATCCTCAAGGCGAGCGCTTCGACGATGCCGTTAAGCAACTCAACAAAATCTTTCTCGATAAGGACCTCGAGCACAGCGAAGCCGTTCGCCTCTACGATGGTGGACTCGAAACCATGAAAAGCTTGGTCGAACTCAAGATCGGACTGACGGAAGGTGGCTACCAATCCGGTTTGGGAACCTTGCAGGAAGTGAAGACCGCCTACCAGCAGCGCCGCGCTCGCGAAAAGCCCGAGGAGGAAGAAGGGGGGCTCGATGCGCTCCAGGAAACGGCAGCCGAAGAAGAACAGGTGAATCCTGATCAACCCAACAAGGCCGTTCACTGACTGACCCGTGCGGCCAGATGGCGGCAGACTTCCTCGACGTTTTCGCGCGAGGTCAACCTTGCGGTCCTTCCGAGGCCCCATACAGATCGGCGCGAAGAGACTGGACCTGGTGGGCGGCATGGGTGGCTGGGCGCCACGCCTTCAGCAGCCTGCCGATGGGCGTGTCCTGCCGGATGGGAGGCCCGGCAAAGGGGAAATCCTCAGCCATGACGGCCCCCCTTTGTGCCATTATTTGTTACACTGAGTCGTAACTCGTTGAAAATCAACCAGCGGAGCGGGAGGGATTCGAACCCTCGGTAGAGTTACCCCTACGTTCCCTTAGCAAGGGAGTGCTTTCGACCACTCAGCCACCGCTCCGGAAGGTGTAGGTCGGGAGGGGTTAAATCACAGGGCGGCGATCCCGTCAAGCTCCAGTGCACAGGAAATCCGTCATTTTTTTCCAATTCTCGTGCCGAGATGAAAAAAGACCCCGCCCGGCGAACCGGGCGGGGTGGTTTGATTCTCAAGTGGAAAGGAACTCAGGCCTGCTCGGGCTTGGTTTCCTCAGCCGTTTTCTCCGGCGTTTCCTCAGCCACTTCGGCCGGCGTTTCGGCCGGCGTTTCCTCAGCCGTTTCGCCCAGTAGGTCGAGGGTGACCGGAGGGGTGGTTTCCGGTTCTTCAGCGGCCGGGGTTTGCACGATGGTGGCGATCCCGCCGGTGTCACCGAGGGTCTCGGCGGTCACAGTGGCGGTTTCCTCAGTGGCAACAGCGGCTGCAGCCGCTGCCGCAGGCGGGTTGTTGCGCGGGCGGCGCTCCGGGCGCTCCGGGCGCTCCTCGCGGTCTTCCCGCTCCTCGCGTTCGTCCTGGCCCTTGGACTTGGCCCCGGACACGGTCAGCGGCCGGCCCATGAAGGGCTGGTCGTGAAGCACTTCCACCGCGCGTTTGGCCTCGTCCACGTGGAGCATTTCCACGAAGCCGTAGCCTTTCGAGCGATGGGTGGCGCGGTTGTAAACGATTTCCACGTTGCGGACTCCGCCGATGCCCTTGAAAAGATCCTGGAGATCGGATTCAGAGACATCGTAGGACAGGTTGCCGACGTAAACGCGGGGGGATTCCACGCTGTCGCGGTCGCCGCCACGGCGTTCGGGCCGACGTCCGCCACCGTCCCGATCACGATCACGATCGCGGGAGCGGGCGGGCGGGGTATCGGTCTCGGTTTCGGAGTCACCGGAGCGGAGGTTGCGGGTGTTGGATTTGATCCTGGGTTCGGTGGCTTCGCGGGCGGGACGGCGTTCCGGGCGGGCGGGCTCCTTGTAGAGCCCCACCAGCTTGAGCAGCTTCTGCCACCAGGTCAGTTTGACCGGGGCGTATCTGCGCGGCGGGGTGTTGCTGGGTTGGTTGGAGCGGCGGTTCGGGCCTTGGCCGCGGGCATCGCGACCGGGGCTGAATTCGCGGCTGTCACGGCTGTCACGGCTGCCGCGGCGGTCGCGGCTGTCGTTGCCGTCTTGGTTACGGCGGTTTTTACCTCCGCGGTTGCGGCGGCGTCGTTGTTGGTCTCCCTGATTACGGGGATTTTCTGTTGCGTTCGACATGTGTGTCTTGGGTGTCGTGGTTGCGGGCGGTTCTGGCGCGGTGGGCGGGATGCCCTGCGGTCTTTGAGAGGACCTGCATGTTGACCGAAACCGTCCCGAAATCCGGCTTTTTGTTGCCGGGATGAGGATCCGCCGAGGTGCGGATGTGGCCTCATCAAAATCGGGGGGGTCCGGCTTGCGCCGCCGCCCGTTTGAGACAAACCGTTCCCATGGCTCCGCCGGTTCCGGCCGATTCTCCCCCCTGAGGTCGAGGGAAAGTTGGTAGGCACAAGGGCCGAAGGTGGCGGAGAGGACAGGGAAGGATCCGCTCGGCGCGGAGGCTGAAGCGCAATTTGTGACTTGGCAAGAACAGATCGGCGGATTTCGGCAGAAACCTCCCGCAGGCGACCTCCAGCCGGGGCATTTCCCGCGATCACAACCAGTTTAAGCGTGCGTTCCAGCAGATGGCTGCTACACTCGTCCCGCCCCGTCATGCCGGAAAAACCACCCGAGGAAACCCTGCTGCTTGTGGATCCCGATCTCGATTTTCTGGATTGGGCGACCCGTCATCTGGCCGCCGACGGACTTCGCATCCTGCGCTGCGACAATGCCGAAAACGCGATCAAGGTCATCGCCAAAACCCAGGTGGATCTGGTGATCGCCGCCTTCGACCTGCAGCCGTTTGACGGGATGGAACTGCTGACCAGGACGCGTCTGCAAAGCCCGCACACCATGGTGATTCTCACTGCGGGGTTCCCCTCGACCAGGCAATTGATCGAGGCCACCCAACACGGAGCCCACGATGTACTGCGCAAGGAATCGCTCACCTTCGAACTCCGTCCGATCGTCGAGGCCGCTCTGCAAACCCAGGAAAACCGCCGCAGTGCCGACAGCCAGGAACCGGAACTGCCGCCCTCATCCGACGGCCGGGTCCTTATTATCGGTGGTTCCCGCGTACTACAGGACGTGCTCAAGCTGGTGGGCCGGGTGGCCCGCACCGACGCCCCGGTGCTGATCGCCGGCGAGAGCGGCACCGGCAAGGAACTCATCGCCAAGGCCATCCACGCATACAGCCCCCGCCTGAAACACGAGTTGATCACCCTCAACTGTGGCGCGATCCCGGAAAACCTGTTGGAAAGCGAGCTGTTCGGTCATGAGAAGGGCTCCTTCACCGGTGCGATCGCCCGGCGGGCCGGTCGTTTCGAACAAGCGGATGGCGGCACCTTGTTTTTGGACGAGATCGGCGACATGCCGCTGACCATTCAGGTGAAACTGCTGCGGGTGTTGCAAGACGGCTCGTTTTCCCGGGTGGGAGCCAATGAAACGCTTTCCGCCGACGTCCGGATCATCGCCGCCACCCACAAAGATCTCACGGCGGAAGTCGCCGCCGGCCGGTTCCGGGAGGATCTCTACTATCGGCTCAATGTGGTGGGATTACGGGTTCCGGCGCTCCGCGGGCGACCGGGAGACATCCCGCTGCTCGCCGAGTTTTTCCTCCAACGAATCACCCGCAAGAACGGCATGGCGCCAATCCGCATCTCCGGCGAAGCCGTCGCCGCGCTGCAAGCCCACCGGTGGCCGGGCAACGTCCGCGAACTCGAAAACACCATCGCCCGGGCCTGCGCGCTGGCCTCCTCATCGATCCTGCTCCCGGAGGACATTCCACTCGCCTCCGCCCCCGGCAAACGCCAGCCCGACCTGATGGAGGCCATCGACCACCTGATCAACGCCGCCCCCACCGGCACCAACGTCATCGACTGGCTCACCCGCGAAACCGCCGGCCGCGCCATCGAACGCGCCTCCGGCGACCTCAAGGAGGCCTCCATCGCCCTCGGGATCACCTCCTCCCGGCTCAAGGAACTCATGAAGGAAAGCCCCCACCTGCCAGAAACATAGCCCACATCTCCATTTCCTTACTTCTCCACCGACCACCGATTCCCAATCTCAAATCTCAAATCTCAAATCTCAAATCTTAGATCACAAATCTCAAATTTCAGATTTCAAATCTCAGATTACCGGCCCCTCTACCCCCATGCACGTCCTCGACCACCCGCTCATCGCCGACGAACTCACCCGCCTGCGCGACCCGCAATGCCTGCCGCAGGAATTCCGCCAGCGGGTCCGGCGCATCGCCTCGTTGATGGTGCCTGCCGTCACCGCGGACTTGCCGACGACCACGGTCCCCTGCCCCACGCCGCTGGAAACCACCACCGGCCTGCGGATCACCCGGGACATCCTGCTGGCCCCGGTCCTGCGTGCCGGGCTCGGTTTTCTGGATGGGTTTCTCGATCTCATCCCCCAGGCGTCCGTCGCCCACATCGGGCTCGCCCGCAACGAGGAAACCCTGCTGCCCGAACCCTACTACCTGAAACACCCTCCGAATCTGGAAAACTTCACCATCATCCTGTTGGATCCGATGCTGGCGACCGGCGGGTCGGCCATTGAAGCGGTCAGGCGGCTCCGGGCGGCCGGTGCCAGGCACCTGCGGTTTGCCTGTCTGGTCGCCGCGCCCGAGGGGGTGGGTGCCTTTGAATCCGCCTACCCGGACGTTCCGGTTTTCACCGGTGCCCTTGACCGTTGTCTGAACCAGCTCGGTTACATCCTGCCGGGCTTGGGCGATGCCGGCGACCGGCTGTTTGGGACGGCTCTGTGACCCTCGGGTTTCCCCTGTTGTGTCGCGCTCACGTTTTTTGCTTCGTTTTCCCCTCGCCAACCCTTTCCCTATCCCTGTTTCCGGCTCCCATCACTCCGCCATGCGCCAGTTCCTGTTGATCCTGTGTTTGATTGTGCCAGCCAGCGCGGATGTCCCCGTGCTGCTACAGCAGGGAAACGACGCCTGTGCGGACGGGCTCTGGGATGTGGCTGCCCTGCGCTACGATCAACTGTTGCGCGACTCCGAACTCGCCAAACCGCTCAGGGCCGAGGTGGCCATCCGCCTGGCCGAGGCCTGGATCCGCAGCGGACAAGCCACCAAGACACTCGACTTGCTTGCGGACAAACAACTCCCCCCGCAACCCGCCACCTATTTTTGGAATGCCCAGGCCCTTGCCGCCACCGGGCACCTCACCAAGGCGGTCGAGGCTCTTGCCCCCGCGCTCGAGCAAACGGACGCCGCCTTCCGCACCGAGGCGATCCTCACCCGTGCCAGCCTCCAGCTTGCCCTCAACCAAAGCGCCGAGGCACTCCTCACCCTCAAGGCACTGACCAACTCCCGGAAACCGGAAACCGCCGCCCTCGCCCGCCTCCGGCAGGCAGAAATCCTGCTCGATCAAGGGGATGTCGAGGGTGCCCGCGCGATCATTCCCGCCACGGTCGCCCTCGTCGCCCGCTACCGTCCGGAGACCGCCCTCGCCCGCGCCCGGATCGCCCTGGCAGAGGGCAACCCGGGCGATGCCATCCCGGTTTTCGCCGACCTCCTCGAGCAACCGGAAAACCAATCCCTCTCCCGGTTTTGCGCGGCGGCCATCGGGCTCGCCGATTCCCTCGCCGCGCAGGGAGACCCCACCGCCGCCGCCAACTCCCTGCTGGCGTTTATCGGCGACCGCCCCGAGCCTCCATGGCTCGACCTCATGTTCGAACGCATCCTCCGCTGGCTCCCGGACCCACCGCAAGCCGACGATCCCATCCTCGTCCGGGTGGCCGGGTGGATCCCGCCCCTGCCGCCCCCACCCCCGGCGATCCTCAACATCTCCGCCGACTCCGCGATCAGCGCGTGGCCGACCTGGAACGACGAGTTCCCGCTTGCCCCCTACGCGATCCACACGCTGGCCATCGCCCTCGGCCGGATCGATGCCCCGCAGGCACAAGCCGAATCCCACACCCTGCTCACCCGCCTCCAATTGGAATTCCCGCAGCATCCGCTCGCTCACCGGGCCCTGCTCGCAACCGCACGATCCCTGCTCGCCAAAGGTGAAATCGAGCAGGCACTCGCCGTCCTGGATCACTTTCCGTCGGATCCGTCCATTCAGGGCAAAGCGGAGTTTCTCACCGCCCAGGCCGCCTTCCTCGAAGGGGATCCCACCCAGGCCATCGCGCTGTTCGATGCCGCCGCCAAAACCCTCGATGCCCGGGACGCCGAAACCGCCCGCCTCAATGCCGCCATCATCCGCCTCGGCCAGGGCATTGCCCTGCCCGCCACCCCGACCGGCACCCCCCCGCTGCTTTCCCCAGGCTTGTCATCCGACCTCCAGCTCGAACAGGCCCTCGCCATCAAGGATCCCGCCGCAGCCCGCAACGCGCTCGAGGCCTTTCTCACCGGCCATCCCGACCACCCGCGGCAGGCGGAAGCCCGCCTGGCCGCCGCCGCAGCCGCCATGGCCAGCCAACCGCCGGACCTGGCCAATGCCCGCGCCCACCTCGCCGCCATCACCGCCGCCGACCCCGGCGGATCCGAGCTCCTGCCGCCCGCGCGCCTCGCCCTGGTCAAACTCCGGCTAACCGATCTTTCCAACAAGCCGGAGGAAACCGTTGCCGCCGCCAAGGCCTTCCTCGAGGTTTTTCCCAGCGACCCGGCGGCACCCGATGTCTCCCTGTTGCTAGGCCGTTCGTTCTATCAGGCAGGCGAATACAACCAGGCCCGCATGACTTTGGAAAAACTTGCCGCCACGGACGCCACCGCCACCCGCGCCCAGGCCGCCTGGCTGCTCGCCGCCCGCGCCGCCGCCCTCGTCCCCTCGCCCCAATCCCGCGAGGAGGCCCTCGCCTTGTTCGACCAAACCATTGCCACCGATGGCCCGCTCGCCACCATCGCCAAGCTGGAAAAGGCCCGGCTCATGCTGGACCTCAACCGGCTGCCGGAAGCCATCACCTTCCTCCGCGCCTGGCTCAAAACCCTCCCAAACAACGATCCGCTCCACCTGCCGGCCGGGTTTTTGTTAGGCGAGGCCGTCACCCTCGCCGCCGGCGATTCCCCCGAGGACCTGGCCGAAGCACTTTCGATCTATCAAAAACTCCTCACCCACCCCGCCGCCGACGACGCCACCCGCAACCGTCTCAAGTTTCTCTGCGGCCAGATGTTAGAACAACTCCCGGATCCGAAAAACCCCGGGGGAAACCGCATCCCGGAAGCCATCGAGGCCTATTATTCCGTCCTCGAAACCGCAGCCAAAACCCCGCCCACCGAATGGGTCTGGTTCGAGCGCTGCGGCTTCAAGGCGCTCGAACTCTACGCCGCCGCCGAGCGCTGGCAGTCGGCCATCGCCATCGCCAAAAAAATCGCCTCCTGCCACGGCCCCCGCGCCGAAGAAGCCGCCAACCAAGCCCGCATCCTCCAACTCAAACACATGGTCTGGGAGGACTAGGGGGTAAATGCTGAAATGCTGAAATGCTGAAATGCTGAAAACTGAAAAACTGAAATCCCAAATCTTGAAACTTGAAACTTGAAACTTGAAACTTCATGAATCTTCTAATCACCGGAAAATCCGGCCGGATGGGCCAGGCGCTCATTCAAGCCGCCGCCGCCAATCCAGCGGTCACCGTCACCGCCACCCATGATTTGGGCGAGGACCTCGATGCCGCGGTCGCCGGAGTCGATTGTGTCATCGACTTCACCGTTCATGGTTTCACCGCGACGGTGCTGGAAGCCGCCCTCCGCCACGGCACCCGGCTGGTCATCGGCACCACCGGTCACGACGACGCCGAGCGCGCGCTCATCACCGATGCCGCCCGCACGCTGCCCATCGTTTATGCCTCCAACTACTCGGTCGGCGTCAACACCCTGTTCTGGCTCACCCGCCACGCCGCCCGCATTCTCGGCCAGGACCGGTTCGACATCGAGGTCACCGAGATGCACCACCGCCACAAGCTCGACTCCCCGTCCGGCACCGCCCGCACCCTGCTGGAGATCCTCAACCAGGAAACCGGCACCTCCTATCAAAACGATGTCACCCATGGCCGGGTCGGCAACATCGGCCCCCGGCCGCCAAAGGAAATCGGCATGCATACCTTGCGCGGCGGCGATGTCGTCGGCGACCACACCGTGATCTTCGCCGCCGATGGCGAGCGGGTGGAACTCGCCCACAAAGCCTCCTCCCGGCTCACCTTTGCCTCCGGCGCCGTTCACGCCGCCCTCTGGTTGGCCACCCGCGCCCCCGGTCTCTATAACATGCAGGACGTGCTGGGCTTGAAGCCCTGATGGCGGCGGGGGGGAGGGGACCGCACCCGCCCTCGGGTGCCGTCAGGCGCGCCCTCGCGGCTGACATTTCCGCGCACCATTCCACCACCGGATGGTGTGAGCCGTCACCCATCTGTTCGGCGCGAGGGCGCACCGAACCGCAGCCGAGGGCGGCCGCGCTCCCCCCCAGGTCACGGGACGAACCCGTGCTTTTTCGCAAACGCGGCGGCGGCGGCGGGGTCCATCCGGTTCCATTCGGCATTGACCTGCTGCAACAGCGCCTGGCGGGTGCCACCGGCGGGTAGCGTCTCCACCCATTGGGCGGCGGTGGCCGGATCGTAAGGTGCCACGGTTTTCGCATAGCCAACCACGGCCGCCTGTTTGGCGGGGCCGTCGGGGGTGTTGGCAAGCCACCCACCGGCCGCTTGGTAGTCTCGGGTCGTCCAGTCTGCCATCAACACCATCACCTTGTGATCCACCTTGTCCTGTGGCAGGTGGTCGCCCATCCACTCCATCCACTTGCCGCTGTCGGTCTTGGTTTGTGGGTAGTCCAGACCCTTGGTCAGCCACAAGATTTCCGCAAGAGTGGGTTGTGCGGCGGACAACCACGCGATGGTGGCGTCATAGCCCTGCCCGGCCATTTGGGCACCCAAAGCCTCCATCCCTTCATAACCGTCCGCCAATCCGCGCAACACGTCCAGCATCGCCCGTTGGTCCGCCGGCGTCCGCGCCGTGCCGACGATTTGCCTGACCGCCTCTCCCGAGTCTTTCAAATCCAATTCATCGATCAGTTGAAATGCCAGCCCGGGGTTCTTCCGGGCCACTCCGGCAATCAGCGTCCGCTTCGTCGCATCGGTCACCAATTCCGCATCCCGTGCGCCGGTCTTGCGCATCCATTCGAGGGCGGCCATCGGGTCCACGGCGGCCCAGGTGCCGAGCACCTTCGCCGCCACGTCCCGCCTGGCACGGGTATTCTCGCCCGTGAACAGGTCCTGCGCCGCGTCATACACCGCCACCGCCGCCTCGGGATGGGAGTCCGCCAGACTCACAATCGCAAACCCGATCACATTGCGGCGGGCTTCGTCATCGATCCCCGGAGAGGTCCTGATTTTATCTAACAGCATTTGAACCTGCCCGGCATCGAGTTGATAGATCCGCTCGACCATATCGGTGATCCGCGCCAGCGCGGACTCGTTCGGAGCATCGCCCTGGCCGGCCTTGAGATCCTTGAGCAGGGCCAGCAGCTCACGGACAAAATCCCTGACCTCCGCCTCCCGATCAACCGTCGGGCGGGCGGCCCTGCGGTGGCGGGTTTGATCGCCCGCCGCAACCGCCGCACCATCGACGGCCAACCCGAGGGCGGTGGCCTCGGCCACCAGCGCCTGCCGTTCCCCGCGCAGGTGCCTGACGGCATCCTGCCCGCGCCAACCGATGGTGGCGCAAACGGCGAGGATCAACACGGCCACGGCGGTGGAGAGTCTCATGGGGAGGTGCCCGCCGGGGGCGGCTCAATCTGTGCTTGGATTTTTTCGCGGAGCGCGTCGTCCTTGATCCGGGCGGCCATGGCGATGGCGGCGGCCGGTTCGGCAGCCGTGACATTGGGGGTCAGGAACGCCGCCAGAAGTTCGTCGTTGCCGGTTCGCTCGTGCAGTTCGGCGGCCATGGAAGCCATTTGTTCAAAGCCCGCGCTGCTGACATTCTCGGCCAGCGCCTGGCCGGCGTTGCGGTCGGCAGCCTGCGGGGCCTGGCGGGCCAGCCAATCATATAACTCATCGGCGGAGCCCTGGCGGCGGAGCAGTTCCCCCATGCCACGGGATGCGGCCGTGCCCGCCAGCGCCTCGCGCTCCGCCGGGGTGGCGTCGATGGCATCGAAAAACTCACCGGCCTTGGCCATGCCCTGGTTGGACGCCAGCCTGCGGGTGATCTCGCTGAATGCATTGCTGCGTTGATCCTCCGGCAGCCCCTCGCGGACCAACCGGGCGAACGCCTCCTCCGTCCCCGGTTTGAGCGTGCTGAAGCCCCGGTCCAGAGCCTCCAGCCGCTGGCTTTCCGGAAGCGCTTCCAGGCGGACCAGCGAAGCTTCCGGATCCGAGCGTAACAATCCTGCAATCACCTGACCGGCGCACGCCGCCAACAACGGGTTTCTGCCATCGAGCCGCTTGCTGTCAAACTTGCCGGCGGCATTCATTTCATCGAACCAGGCGATGGCGCCGGCGAGATCGTTTCCCGCCCACCGGCCGAAGGTCCGCCCCAGGTTGCCACGCAGCGGGGAGTCGTCGCCCTCGGCGAGCAGGCTTTCGAAGTGGCGAAGGGTCAGTTGCGGGTCCTTTTCCGCCGCCACGTCGAAAAACAAACCCTGCAGTTTGGCGAGTCCTTCAGGGGAGATGTCCGAGGCTGCGAGTTCATCGAACGTGGCCAGAACCTCAGCAGCGGACATTTTCTCCAAGCGGTTCCGCGTCCGGAGGTTGAGGCGCAGGTCCGCCATGCCTCCTCCATCCGCCGCCAGCATCGCGTCGGCCAGTTCCCGCCACTCGCCGAGCGCGGTGTGGGTCAGCTTGCCGGTGGCCGGTTGGCGTCCGCCGCGGGCTTGTGGTTCGGCGAGCGATGGTCCCGGCCCGTTTTCGGCAGCCGCCCTGGCTGCCGCGATCCGTTCCCGTAGCCCGGCGTTGCCTGCGGCGAGGGATTGCCTGGCGGCGGCGAGATATCCCAACCAAACCCCACCGGCGATCACGGCGGCGAGGGGTGGCAGCAGTTGCTGGCGTTTCATGAGGGGCTTGTGCAACGGAAACTATCACCGCTGGCCGCGATTGCCACGGAAAATCTCACTTGGCGGTCGGGGGTGGGTGCATGACCAAAAGGTTCAAGAACCGATCGACAAGGCAGGGACCGCTCTCCGAGCGGTCCGGCGCATGGGTGGAGAATGAGAGGAGATTGAGGAGACTTTCGGGCATCTCATTCTCGGTCCATTCGCTCCTCATGCACCGGACGGCTTGGAAATCCGTCCCTGCCATTCCGGGATCTGCGGAGTTCACTGGCTGATCCCGCATTTCAGGAATACCATCACCTTGCGGGCGGGATCGTTGACGCCGGCCTCGTTCTTCGGCGTGAGCGCGGCGGCCAGATTGCGGGTCTCCCAGGCGGAGGGCGTGTAGCCTACGGCGAAATCGCGGGGCTTGGGCACGGGCTCGGCGCCCTTGGCATCCGAGCGGACCTCGTCCGGAACCTGAGGCCCCTCAAACTCGGTGGGATAGATGAACTCCCGGATCGATTCGGCGCTCGCCTTGTTTCCGGACTCGGTCACGGCCATCAGGGTTTCGACCAGGGTGGCCTTGCCCTGGGTGATGAGCCGGCCGACCTCCTCGCGGAGCGCGCCGTCGGTCGCCGGCGCCTGTTCGCCGAACATCAGCTCGTCGAGCTGGGTGGTGGAGACCTCGATGAACTCGGTTTGTACCCGGACCTGCCGGGGACCATAATCCAAGGGCGGAGTGTCCGGCCGGCGGCCGTCATCCTGCGCGGTTAGCGCCGTGGACATGGCAAAAATCAGCCAACCGATCAAAACACGGGATGTCGTGGTTTTCATAAGAGTTGCCGGAGGCTAACCCACTCCGGCGGCCATGTCCGGCATTTGCCCGGGATTTGCAGAGAACCCTGATTTCAGCTTTCCCGCCTCCCGGCCACGCCGCTACTGCTCCGGCACCGGGACGGCGCGGGGGATCGACTCCTGGGGATACGGGGCCATCTCGGCCAGATGGCCCTTAATCAGGAACCAGATCGCTGCCGCCACCAGCAGCGAAAGGAGCTTTGCCATCCATCTTTTCGACAGTTTCAGTTTCATTGGAAGTCTGACCGGTTAGTAAGAGCCGGGCGAGGGAGTCGCGGAACTGCTTCTCGGTAAGCCCCCGCTCGAAGCGCCCCTGGGTGCAAATCGAAACCGCTCCGGTTTCCTCGCTGACGACGACCACCACGGCGTCGGTCTCGTCAGCCAAGCCCATCGCCGCGCGGTGGCGCAAGCCGATCGAGCGGTCCTGCATTTCCCGCTGACTGACCGGAAACACGCAAGCCGCACCAGCCACCCGGTCGTCGGCCAGGATCATTCCGCCGTCATGCAGCGGGGTCTTGGGATGAAATACCGTGTGGGCCAGTTCGGAGGTGAACCGGGCGTCCAGCACCACCCCGGTCTCGAGATATTTTTTGAGGTTGATGCCGCGCTCGATCGCAAACAGCGCGCCGATCCGCTTTTTCGACAGCAAAATCACCGCATCCGCCAGGCACTCGATGAATGCCGACCGGCGTTTGCTGTAGTAGGTGAGAAAATTCCGGCTGCCCAGGCGGGCCAGCGCATCGCGGAGTTCCGGTTGGAAAATCACCACCAGCGCCAGCGCGAGCAACGGTGCGGCGCGGGTCACCAGCCAACTGATCACGGTGAAATTGGCCACCGAGGAAACCAAGGTGAGCACCACGCCGACGATCCCCAGACCGACCAGGATCTGCGCCCCCCGGGTGGCGCGAAACGCCCGGTAAACCTGATAAATGGCGATCGCGAGAATCAGGATCTCGATGCCATTTCTCCAGTTGTCTTTCAGAAAATTCCACATGTTGCTACGCGCTGATACCTAGCACAGGACCTGGGTTCTGTCACTCGCAATCGCGATTCTGTTGGATTTTGGCAGACCGTCGTCCGTGATGCGGCGTGACAAACCCGCCGTCATCGGCCACCCTCGGGCCGGTGATGCCGTCCGCGCCAACCCAGATCCACAGCCAACCAAGCGTCCGCGGCGCGGTCTTGGGAGGCATCGGTGCGACCCTGTTGGCCGGCGGCTTGTGGCGGGTGGATGGCATGCTGGCGGCCCTCGGCCTGGGGATTGCCGCGCTGACCGCGCTGGCCTGGGTGTTGGGGCGGCTCAATCTAACCAAGCTGGAGGCCGCTCTCGACGCCCCGTCCAGGGTGTCGGCCGGGATGATTTTCCCGGCCGTGCTCACCCTGCACAACCGGCGGGTGTATTGGGACGCCTTCGCCATCCGGATGGATCTGGAGCTGCCCGGCAAGGGCCATGCTTGCGGCCAGGCCCGCTGGGTGCCCTCCGGCACGGCCGCGGACCTCGACCTGCGGGTGGCGGTGCCGGCGCGCTCGCACACCCACGTCCATCCGGTCCGGGTAAGCTCCAGTTTTCCGCTGGGGCTGTTTGAAATGCGGCGGGTGCTGATGGCACCGCACGAGTTGCTGGTGTTTCCGCGGCCGCTCACCCCGCCGGGATTGCACGCGCTGGGGGTGCTGATGGATGCCGCGCCGCAGGATGGAGCCTCGGCGGGTGAGGCGACCGGGGAAATCCGCGGGCTGCGGCCATGGCGTCCCGGGGATTCCATGCGCCGGATCAATTGGCCGGGTTCGGTCCGCTCATGGTCGCACGGCACCGGCCTGGTGGTGCGGGAAACGGATCCGCCGGGGTTCCATCCGCGCTGCTGCATGGTGCTGTTTCACTCGTTCGGTAGCGATGGCAGCCTGATCCGGCCGGACCGCTTCGAGCACGCCCTGTCACAGGCCTCGGGCGCGATCCGGCATTTGCACGCGCTGGGCATCCCGGTGCGGTTGTTGGCGGATTTCGATGGATGGACCGAGCACCCGGCCGCCACCCGCTCCCAACTGACCCTCTGCCAGGAGGTGCTGGCCAAGGCATGCCGCGCCCGCGGCACCGAGGCCCATGACCTGCAGGCCGCCGCCAACCGCGCGTGGGAGGACGAGATGTTGATCGCGCTCTCGGACATGCCGCCCGCAGGCTGGCGCGGCTCGCTGCCCAAGCTCCGCCTGCCGATCCTCACACCAGAGATCGGAAACGCCAAACCCAGCCGCCACCGCCGATGATTCCGCACGTTCTCAGCCTCGCCTTTGGCGCCGTGGCCGCCTTCCTGCTGTTGAGCGGAGGCAGCCGGGAGCTGCCGTCCCTCGCCCGCACCTGCCTGGCGCTGCTGCTGCTGCTGCCGGTGCTGGGTTACTGGGTGTGGCCCAGGCAAACCGGGGCTCCGGCCGCCTACAGCCGCCAACCCGCCGGGTGGCTGGATTGGCTCTCGCTCGGCGCGGTGGTGGCCGTGATCGGCAGCGGATTCGTCTGGCTGCTCCATGCCATCCCCCAGCCACTCGAATCGCTGTCCCTCAACCTGGAGGCAAGGCTCCGGCCACAGGCGGCCAGCGCCCGCAGGGAAGCCCGCGAACGGCAATCCAAACCCCAACAGGGAAACTGGCTGTGGAACGACCAAAGCCGCCGCCCGCTGCCCAAACGCACCCATTTCAAGCCCTCCAACCGGCCGGAAATCTTCCTCCGCCTGCGCGATCCCGGCGACGCCGTGGAGCTGCTCCAAGGACAGCTCTACGTCAGGGCCTTCACCCTCACCCGCTACCAAAACGCCTCGTGGAGCGCCCACCCGGGAACCCCGGAGATCCTCCGGGCCGATGCCACCGGCCTGGTGCAGCTTGCCACCCCGACCAGGCGGCCCATTGTTCACGAAATTTTCCAATCCTATGACCCCGCCGGCCAGAATGTGCTCACGGCCCTGCAGGGAGTGGCGGCCGCCCAGGTGCCGGAAGTCACCCGGCTCGATGAGGGGCTCTTCATGCTCCCTCCCGCGCTCAAGCCCTCCGGCTACGAATACGTCGCCTCGTCCGCACCGCTGCGCCTCGAAGACCTGCCGGAAACTCCGGATATCCCCGTCCGCCCGAACCTGCCACCGGTATTCACCCAAGGCACGGAATCATCCGCACTGGCTGCCAGGATCCGGGATCTGGCCTACATCGCCGCCGGCACCGGCACCACCCAGCAACGCCTGCGAAACCTCCGCAACCACCTCCGCACCACCCTCAAATACTCCCTCGATTGCGACAACCCCGCCGACCTGGACCCGATCGAGAATTTCCTCTTCGCCGAGCAACGCGGCCACTGCGAATACTTCGCCACCGCCGGCGCCCTGCTGGCCCGCTCGCTGGGCATCCCCGCCCGCGTCGCCTACGGCTGGGCGGGCGGCACCTACTATGAAAATAGTAACATGTTCGTCTTCCGCGCCCGCGAAGCCCACGCCTGGACCGAGGTCTGCCTGGACGGCCATGGCTGGGTGGTGCTGGACCCCACCCCGCCGGGCGGCATCCAAAGCAACCACGCCACCCTCGCCCGGCCGGATGAAAAACCACCTGTTCCGGAAGACCCCAGCGAATCCGCAGACGACCCGCTGGCCACCATCTCCCCCGCCCGCCTCGCCTGGTGGCTCACCCTCGGGCTCGCGCTCCCCGCACTGGCCCTGCTCGGCTGGCGCGGCCGGACCCGGAAACGCGCGCTCGAAGGTGCCCCGGACGCCCGCCAGCCGACTGCCGGCACCCCACATTACCTCAGCGCATGGCGTCGCGCGGCGGTCGGCCGCGGCATGCCGATGCCGGCCAGCATGACCCTCCGCCACCACCTCCGCGGACTCGCGCATCCCGCGCCCTTCGCCGCAGATCTATTAGAATATCATTATGCGGTCCGCTACCGCGGTATTCCACCCGATCCGCGCCGGGAAAAGCGCCTCACCCGGGCCATCCGCAGATGGGGGGACGGGAGCCACGAGCCCGGTTAGCAGAAGGGCATGGCCAATCTGCGCCAAGGCCACCAAACTGAGGTGGTTGACTGAGTTCTGATCGCAGGCCTGCCCACCAAAAGCAATTTCTTAGCAGAAATTAGACGCTGAAAAGTGGTGAAGATGCTATACAGTCGCTCGCATGACACCGAATCCAACCTCCACCCTCCGCATCTGGCAAGTCGGCAACTGGTGTGCCCACTGGGGCAACGAGTTCCGCGAAAGCGCCTTTCGTTCGTCGATCAAGGACTTCGAGGTCCTCAACTACGCCCGCTACCTCACCGCCGCGCTGGAGAAAATCCCCGGCGCCGAAGTCGAGGCCATCCCGTCCTGGGAACTCTATCGAATGTCCCCGGAGCAGTTCGATGCCAAACTCAAGTGGGCCGATGTGATCATCTTCGGCGATGTGGAAACCCAGTCGCTCCATCTCAACCCGGCGTTTTTCGCCAACCAGTTCGACCGGAAATATGTCACCTTCCCGGACCGCTTCGACCTGCTGAGGAACTGGATCAAGGGCGGCGGCCATTTCCACATGAACGGTGGCTGGTTCAGCTACGGCGGCCATCAGGGCTACGGCCGCTGGGGCCGCTGCTCGTGGCAGAAGGACACCGCTGAGCGAGTCCTGCCCGTCGATTGCCTGGAAACCGACGACCTGATCGAGTCCACTGCTTCCTTCAAGGTCCGCACCGTCGATGAATCCCATTCCTCCGTGCAGGGCATCGACTGGTCGACCGTGCCGCCCATTCTCGGCTTCAACGAAACCCGGCCCGCTCCCGGCGGCACGGTCATCGCGGAGATTCGCAACGGCAGCACCTGGTATCCGCTGTTGGCCGAGCGGCTGGTTGGCAATGGCCGCACCACCGCATGGACCACCAGCGCCAGCCCGCACTGGGGCGTGAATTTCATGAAATGGGAACACTACGACCGCTTCTGGGCGCAGTTGTTCACCCCCAACACCTGAGCCATGCGTGCGATTCTAACTTGCCACTCCTCGCAGCCCCGGTCTCCCATCCCATCCACCGCACGCAAATCACATGGATCCATCGCACCTCTCCGCACTCGCGCTCAGTCTGTTGTTCGTTTGCGCATCCGCCGCCGAAGAGGGCTCCACCGTTCCGAAAGTTGCCGTGCATGCAGCAGCATCGCCGGTGCAATCCGCACAGGCGATGCTCACCCGCCTGCTGCCAAAGCACGCCGATCGGTTTGTTTGTGAGATCATTCCCGCTGACACCGCCAGGGATGTTTTTGAAATCGAGTCCAAATCCGGGAAAATCGTGTTGCGCGGCAATTCGGCGCTGTGGCTGGCGGTGGGCTTGAAAAACCCACGAACGTCGGCCGCGTCGTCGCGCAAAAAGCCCTCGACAAAGGCCGGTCACGAATGCACATTCACGCCGCGCGCAATCCGGTATCTGCGCGCCACCCAGACCGCCAACTCCACCAACTCCGGTCGCCACCTCGTCGAGGTGATGGCCTTTGAAAGATAGCCATGACCCGCCGTGAACGATTGATGGCCACCTTGCGTGGCGAACCCGTGGACCGCCCTGCGGTGAGCTTTTACGAAATCGGAGGCTTCCGGATTGATCCAGCGGATCCCGACCCGTACAACATCTACAATTCGCCCGATTGGCAGCCGTTGGTGGAACTCGCGGAGGAACACAGCGACCTGATCCGGATGATGAGTCCGGTGCGCGAGCGCTCGATCGACCCGAGCGGATCGGCCACCGGCGCGGGTTGGCAGGAGTTCTTCCAGGAAGAAACGCAGGACGATGGCGAAACCCGGATCACGCGCACCGTGCTGACCGTCGGCGGGCGGACGATGACCCAGATCACCAAACGCGACCGCCAAGTCAACACGGTCTGGACCGTCGAGCATCTGCTCAAGGATGCCGACGACGTCATGGCCTATCTCACCATCCCCGACGAGGTTTTCGCGGAACAGATCGACACCACACCGCTCGAAGCCGAAGACGCCGCGCTGGGTGACCGCGGGATCGTGATGGTGGACACCGAAGACCCGCTGTGCGCCGCCGCCGCCTTGTTCAGCATGGAGGATTACACGATCCTGGCCTTCACCGAACCGGCCCTGTTCCACCGCTTGTTGGAGAAAATGGCGCTCCGCATCCATGCCCGCACCGCCGAGGTCAGCCGCCGTTTTCCCGGCCATCTTTGGCGCATCTACGGTCCCGAATATGCTTCGGAACCCTACCTGCCGCCCGCCATGTTCAAGGAATACGTCGTCCGTTACGTGGAACCGATGGTGCGGGCGATCCAGACACACGGCGGCTACGCGCGGATCCATTGCCACGGCCGCCTCAAAAACATTCTCGAGCTCATCGCCGGGATGGGCGCGGACGCCCTTGATCCGATCGAACCGCCGCCGCAAGGCGACGTGGAATTGCGCGAGGTGCGCGAACGCCACGGCCGCCAAATGGTGCTTTTCGGCAATCTGGAGGTGGCCGACATCGAACTGCTGCCGCCACCGCGCTTCGAGGAAAAGGTGAAACGTGCGCTCGCCGAGGGCACTGCCGGTCCCGGCCGCGGGTTCGTGCTCATGCCCTCCGCCTCACCCTATGGTCGCGAGCTGTCGCCACCGACCCTGCGCAACTACGAAACCATCCTCCGCCTGGCCGGAGCGATCTAGCAAACGCGGGGTTTCAAGGAGTTTAGCACGGATCCTATCTGCCCGGCGGCATGATCACGGCAATGGTTTCACGCTGGTTGCGTCGATAGATCCGGAAGTCGCCATCGACCGTGAGTACCGGATGAGTCGGGTTTATCTCGCTCATGCGGATCAGGCACAAATCCGCAAGGTCGGGCTGACGGTCGTTGTAGCGCCCCGCCAGCTTGGCGAGGGCCGGGCGATGACTTTCGATATCGAACGCCAACCGCACCAAACCAGTTTCCAGAAACCGCATTACCAAACTACTGTTTTTGAGATGATAGGCGGTCTCCGCCAAGACCGCCTCACAGGTCAGGAGCGGCTCTTGGAGATGCTCGGCCAGCGCGTAGGCCCACGGGAAATACGCATCCTTCCGGTTGGCGAAAGCCACCAGAAAACCCGTGTCAGCGATTCCCCTCATGCCTCAAACCCCTTCTTGGCACTGAGATCGGGCACCCCCTCGATGCTTCCGGCCAAATCCAGAAACGGCTGCCGGGCCTTTTTCGTGCGCAGATTCTCCAGTTGATCCCGCACAATCCGGCCCTTCGGGAGCCCGGTCACTCGGGATTCCTCCTCCAGCCACCGGTCAAGATCTTCCGGCAATCGAATGCTAATTGTATGACTCACAACGGATTTGTAAGACGGATTTGCAGAAATGCAACCATTTTTTCCCCACCCTGCGAGTGATTTATCCAAGTCACCCCCGAGCGCAACATCTTCATCGCCTTAGCGACTCCAGCCCTATTTTCACCTCTCGCGGGTATAAATTCGGTTGGCCAATTAAAAAGGGTTGACGTTGCGCGAACGTATCTTAACTATCCGCCGTCCCAGCTGTCTGTGGTTAGATATCCGGATTGCGATTTTGTCATGCATCGTCTGCCGAATAATGGTTCTTTGCTCCGCTTCCGCTTTGCGGCGGTTTTGATCTTGCTCAAGTGGCCGCTGATTCCCGGCTCGCTCGGATTTCTGCTCTATGCGTTGGTGCTGGAACGTGCGGGACTGATTTATTCCGCGCTGGGCGTGAGCGCCCTCACCGTGCTGATGTTCATCATCCAATGGCTGGTCGCCACCAAATGCCGGTGCCCGCTCTGCGTTGGCCTGCCGTTGTGCAATACCGGGGCGATGAGGAACCGCAATGCCCGGCGGTTGTTTGGCAGCTATCGCCTCAGGGTGGCTCAGAGCATCGTCATGCAGGGTCATTTCCGCTGCCCCTACTGCGGCGAATCCACCGCGATGGAGGTAAGGGAACGTGGCACCCGCCGTCGCTCCCGGCGTTGAACCAACCTGCCCTGCGGCCTGGAAAACTGGTTTTTATCCGAACTCCGGGGTTGACAAGGCCGGGTTTCCCGCCAGATTTCCCGCGATGAACCTCACCAAGAAACTCCTCAATGCCATCGTCCCGCATGCGGCCGGGCTGGCGCTGATCCTCACCCTCACCGCCCGCGCCGAACCGACCATGCCAGACACCCCAGCCGATGTGGCCGCGCCACCCGCCGATGCCGCCAAAACCGCCTCAGGCCTTGCCTCCAAGGTCCTTAAGGCCGGAACCGGAACCGCAAAGCCCGCCGCGGCGGATACCGTCACCGTGCACTATTCAGGCTGGACCACCGACGGCAAGCTCTTCGATAGCTCGGTCAAGCGCGGCAAGCCCGCCAGCTTCCCGCTCAACGGCGTGATCAAAGGCTGGACCGAAGGCCTCCAACTCATGGTCGTTGGTGAAAAACGCCGCTTCTGGATCCCCGGCAAGCTAGCCTACGGCGACACCGCCGCAGGCGGCCGCCCCTCCGGCACGCTGGTCTTCGACGTGGAACTGCTCGGCATCAAGGCCGCTCCAAAACCACCCCCGGTGCCTGCGGATGTTGCCGCCGCGCCCGCCGACGCCACCACCACGGCCTCCGGGCTGGCCTCCAAACTGCTGCAAAAGGGCAGCGGCACCACCCACCCGCTCGCCACCGACAAGGTCAAGGTCCATTATTCCGGGTGGACCACCGACGGCAAACTCTTCGACAGCTCGGTCGCCCGCGGTGAACCGATCACCTTCCCGCTGAACGGAGTCATTCCGGGCTGGACCGAAGGCGTCCAACTCATGGTCGAAGGCGAAAAACGCCGCTTCTGGATTCCCGGCAAGCTGGCCTACGGCGATGCCCCGCCTCCGGGAGCCCCCGCGGGTTTGCTGGTGTTTGATGTGGAACTGATTCAAATCGTCAAATGACCCACCACGCGCGTCGCTGGCTGGCACTGCTGTCCGGTCTGTTCGCACTTTCGTGCACCCAGCCCGCGCCCACAGCGACCCAGACACCTGCGGCGGAGCGCCCAAGCCCTGATCCCCACCCAGCCGACGCGCCCAAGCCCGCCGTCAAGCCGGGTACCGTGACGACCCTCTCGATCACGGATTTTTTTCCACTGCACGAGGCCGGAGGGGCTCTCGTTTATGACGTCCGCCCGGCGATTTTCCACTCGCTGGGTCACATCCCTGGCACCACCAGCTGGCCCAAATCCAGATTCGAGGCCGGCCTTGCCACCCACGAGCCGGAGATCCGCGCTGCGGCCAAGGCCGGACGTCCGGTCGTGCTTTACTGCACCGACCGCGAATGCCCGGACTCGCGCACCGTCGCCAAGCGCCTCGCCGCCCTCGGCCACTCGGTCGCTATTCTGGAAGGTGGCTACGGCGAATGGAAGGCCGCCGGACTGCCGACCGATTAGGCCCGCCCCTCCCCGCACCCCCCGCACCCTTGATATCTCAGGACAGATTTGTGGAAACCGCAGGCTTGGTGGTGGCCAGGCTGGCGGGTTCGCGCCTCCCGCCCGCCACTCTCCGGTGTTTCAACCGCTGGTCGATGGCACTGACCCTTTCACTCACTACCGGTGCCTGCGTGCGCCTGCCATGCCCGCCACCGGCGACGCTGCGCTCCCCGGTTGCCGCCAATGCCCCGCTCCCTCCGGTCTATCCCAACGGCACACCCTACCGCTCGACCGACGAACCACAGGTGATGGTCTGGCTGATCGCGGACAACCTGCACACCGCCATGGTGTTCCCCTATGACTGGTTGCTGGCCTCAGGCTTCGTCCCACCCGCCGGTCTCGGCAATCCACCCTACGTCACCCTCAGTTGGGGCGACCGCACCGCCTACATCCAGCACCAATGGCTCGGCCCATGGCAGGTGGCCCGGGCGTTGTTCTCCCCCACGCCATCGGTGATGGAAATCATCCCGATCAATGGCTACGTCGCCAATGTCTGCCAGCAACAGCGGGTTTGGCGGAAACTCGTGCCCCGGGAGCAAGGACCGCAGGTCGCCGCATTTCTCAACCACGTCAGCCGCACCGGACCGGACGGCCGCCCGCTGGTGATCGGCCCCTCGAGTTGGGGCGATGGGTTCCTGCTCGATTCCAAATACAGTTACTATCTGCCCCGGATCTGCAACGTCTGGACCGCCCAAGCCATGGAAGCCTGCGGCTGCAAGGTCCACCCGCTCAGCGGACTTACCGCCGACGGTTTGATCCGCCAGGCCGAGGCCGCGGTCAACGGCTTCGAATGCGTCTGGCTGGGCGACGGCACCATTATCCCGCCGCTCGAAGAAACTGCCAGCCCGGCAGCAGCGCCCGGCACCTGAAAGCCTGCGGCAGCGACCCCGCATGCGAGGCCGATCTCATCACCGCAGCGGCAGCACCGGGACGCTGGAACGCAAGCCGATCACCAACCGGCGGTGTCCGCCGGGATGTGATCCACAGATGCGGGCAGGTCGCAGGGGTAGGCTAGCGTGTTGACTGCCGGAAATTTTTCAGTTGGCTGGTAAGCGCCGCCCGCAGGACAGGCCGGGGAGAATGTGAGGTATCCGTTATCGCCGATGATCTGGGCCCAGACGATCGTATCGGCGGGGGATTTCTCCATCATCGCCTGATGGCCGCGGACGGCTTGCTGGACGTTGCGGATGTTGAGGATGCAGGTCGCACGGTCGGAACCCCGCTTCCAAGAGGTGGCACCGCTGAACAGGACGGCGATCAAAGAAAGCAGAACCAGGATGACCACCGTCAATTCGATGAGGGTCATGCCGGATTGGCAGTTGGAGGGGTGGTGGGGGGTAGTTT
>JAIPKB010000078.1 GCA_021733795.1 Akkermansiaceae bacterium
CATTCGCTTCATCCTGATCGCCCCAGGCCACGAGGCCAGTCACGGCGCGGCGGGGCCGCCGGGCCCTACCTTTAAGGGGAATCCAACTTGCTCGGCATCCCGGGTCGTTTCAGGTCAAGCGCCGGGTTCAGAGGTCACGGTGCCGGGGTGGCCGGCTTTTTCGGCTTTTTCGGCCGGGGCGGGTTCGCGGCGGCTGGGTAAAGCAACTGGGGCTTGGCGACCTCGCCGGCGGGGCGGCGGGCGCTCGGCTCCTTGCCGGCGAGTTCGGCTGTCATATTTGTGGCAAGCGTCTGGAGCTTCGCGACGATCTCGGGATGTTTGTCGGCCAGGTTGGTATTCTCGCCGATCTCCTGTTCCAGGTTGTAGAGGCGCGGCGCGGTGCCGCTGGCGTCGGGCAGCACGCCCTTGCCCATGGTTTCATTCTGCGGTGCGACGGCGAGTTTCCACGGTCCCTGGCGGACGGCTTCAAGGTTGTAACCGTGGAAGTAGTAGTGGGCCTCACGCGGGGATTGGGTGGCTTTTCCTAACAATAATGGTGAGATGTCCCGGCCGTCAATGACCGGCGCGGCAGGCACCGTGCCGCCGGCGAGGGCGACTGCGGTGGGCAGCAGGTCGATGGTTCCGGTGATGGCGTCGCAGACGCTGCCCGGCGCGATTTTTCCCGGCCAGCGGGCGATGGTGGGCACTCGCACGCCGCCTTCCCAGGTGCTGCCTTTGCCACCGCGCAGGGGCGCGGCGCTGCCGGCGTCAGCCCCTTTGATCAACCACGGGCCGTTGTCGCTGGTAAAGATCACCAGGGTGCGTTCATCGAGTTTCAGTTCGCGCAGGGTGTCGAGGATGCGGCCGGTGCTCCAATCCAGTTCCTCCACCCAGTCGCCGAAGCGTCCGTTGTTGGACTTGCCGGCGAATGCGGCGCCGGGACGGATCGGCGTATGCACGGCGGTATGCGCCAGATAGAGCAGGAACGGCTGGTCCTTGGCAGTGTGGATGAACTTGAGCGCCTCGGCGGTGTAGCGTTCCTCGATGCGATTCTGCGCCTCGTCGGTGAGCAGTTCCTCCACCTGGTCATCGCGTAGCAGCGGCACCACCGGTTTGCCGGTCGCGGCGGACTTTTTCTGCATGTCGTTCGAGTAGGGGATGCCGAAGTAGTGATCGAATCCCTGGCGCGTGGGCAGGAACTCCGGTTGATCGCCCACATGCCATTTGCCGATACACATGGTGGCATATCCGTGTTCCTTCAGGCGTTCCGCGATGGTGTGTTCCGCGGGATTGAGCCCGTTCTTGCCACCCGGTCCGAAAACCCCGGGCACCGAGACGCGCGCGCCGTAGCACCCCGTCAACAACTGTGCCCGCGACACCGAGCACACCGGTGCCGCATAGAAATTGGTCAGCTTCATGCCCTCGCTTGCCATCCGGTCAAGGTTGGGCGTCTTTTGTTTGGTCGCGCCGTAGGGTCCGATGTCGGCGTAACCCATGTCGTCGATGAAAATAATGACGATGTTGGGTTTGGCGGGCGGTGGCGGCTCTGCGGCGTGCAATGGGACCAGCGCCAGGGCGGCAAGCAGGAATGGAATGGGTTTCATGGGGTGGTTTTTTTCGGTTTCTTCGGTTTCTTGGTGGGTTCATCCTCGGGTTTGAGCACCTTCTGCTCCGGGTAATCCTCGCCGCGGTTGCTTCCCAGCACCGACTGCTGCCAGTTCTTCAACTCCGCCTTCATCCGCGCGACAATCTCAGGGTGTTGGTCGGCAATATCGGATTTTTCGGCAATGTCCGCCGGAATATCATATAACTCATACTTGCGGCCGGGCAGTTTGAGGAGTTTGTAGCGGTTGTCATTCCAGGCAGCGGGCCCGTTCTCCAAGCTGGTGTTGCCATGGGTCCAGAAGCCGATCGGCGTGGGCCGTTCCTTCATTTGCCCGTCGATCAGCGGCAGCAGGCTGATGCCGTCGAGCGGCAGGTTCTGGTTGGGAAGTTTGATGTTCAGGAGTTCGACGATGGTCGGATAGATGTCGCTGGTTACGACAGGCACGCTGGTGGCGGACGGTTGTTTGATTCGTGAGGGCCACTCGATGAGACCGGGTACGCGGATGCCTCCTTCCCACACCTGGCCCTTGCAGCCGCGCAGCACGCCATTGGAGCCATTGGTGCCCGGAGCCAGCTTGGGATCCATCCACGCACCGTTGTCGCTGTTGAACCAGAGCATCGTATTGTCGGCGATGCCGAGTTTGCGCAGGCCGGCGCGGAGGGCACCCATGCTGCGGTCCACACCGTGGATTTCGCCGTAGTAAGGTGAACCGCCGGCCGCCTTGAGATCCTCGGCGGTCGGCTTGAGCGGAATGTGCGGACTGCCAAACCAGATGACCGCGAGGAACGGCGCGTCCCGCGTCGCGTTTTTTTCAATGAACTTGAGGGCTTCCGCCATGATCGCATCCGAGCCGTCGCCCGGGACTTTCACCGGATCGCCATTATGACTGAAGGTCCAATCGGTATCGAACCAGTTGGAAACCGTGAACCATTCGTCGAACCCGAAGTGGCCCGGATGCAGTGGATCACTGGCAGGCAGCGCCCGACCCATGCCGGGTTTGCCGCCGCTCAAATGCCATTTCCCGAAATGCCCGGTGGTGTAGCCGACGGTCTTGACCGCCTGGGCGATGGTGATTTCCTGCTTGCGCAGCGGCATCCCCGGCCAGAAGACCCCGCTGCGGTTCGGATGCCGACCGGTCATCACGCTCGCCCGCGTCGGCGAACAACTCGGATGGGCGGCGTAGAAACGGTCGAAGCGCAGGCTGGCGGCCGCCATGGCGTCGAGGTTGGGGGTCTGGATCGCCTTGAGCCCGTTGTAGCTGACGTCGCCCCAGCCCTGGTCATCCGTCATGCAGAGGATGATGTTGGGTTTGGCGGTTCCCGCCGGGGCTGGTTCCGCGGCTTCCGCCGGAATCGAAAGCATGAGCGGGATGGCCGAGAATGCCCGGATCGCACACGGAAGGAGGATTTTCATGTTCGGTGGTTGGTCGGTTCGGTGGTGGGTGTGGAGCGGTTGGTTACGAATGGTGAGGGCGTGATCATACAACGCGTCGTGGTAATCCGGCTCTGTTATCAATGGGTCCGTCGTAAGCCCGCAAGCGGGAGGAGCCGTGGTCGCCCCCCTGCAGCAGCGATCCGCACGCCTGCCCCCGGCGGGCATGCGCGTCAAGTTGACGGGCCTGCCCTCGAACACCGCCGCTATTTTTCGAGCCTGAAGAACTGCTTGGACTCATCGCCGCGCGGGGTGATGATGGTGTGCTCGGTGGCGGTGTCGACCACCGGCTCGGTGACGGCGTTCCAACCGCTGAGGTTATTTCCCTTTTTTAACACCCAGCCCTGCTCGGCAAGCGGCCAGGAGAGCACGGCGTTCGCACCCACCAACTGGATTTTCAAGGCCGGCACCACGCCGGTCATCGCCTTGGCCAGGTAGGCGGAAACCTTGCCGCCTGCCGTTAGGAACTGGCCCCCCGCATACAGGCTATTGGCCGTCATCGCCAGCGCCCGGACCACGGTCACATTGCCCACCCCCGAGCCCAAGCCTGACCACGCGCTGCCGTCCCATTTCGCCACCCCACGCGCGCTGTTGCCGCCCGCGGTGGAGAAGTCGCCCCCCGCATACAGGTCGCCGCCCGACACTGTCAGCGCAAAGACGTAGCCGTTCACCCCGGCTCCCAAGGCTGACCACGCGCTGCCGTCCCATTTCGCCACCCGTTTTGCGCTGCTACCTCCCGCCGTTCACCAGCGCCTCGGCCCGGACCCCCGTCACGGCCAGTTCCACGCGCAACGCGCCGTCGCCGGCGGGCCGCTGCGCCACCACAAAATCCTGCCGCACGCCAGCCGTGCTCACCGAGTATTCCTCGGTCAAGCCGGGGCGCTCGCAGCGGGCCTGCTTGTCGGCCACGGTGACGACGCCTTGCGGTGGCAAGGCGGGCAGCACGCCTGCGCGGCCCACGGCGCACGCCACGACCCGGAACTTCCCACCGGTCTGCGGTTCGGCGGTAGAGGTCAGCCACAAGCCTTCGGGCGTGACCTGGCCATCCAGTTTCTGGAACACACAGCTCAACCGCGCGCCTTCCGGCGTCTTTGCCACGGACAGGCCGTCGCCGTGATATTGCTCCCCGGCCTTGGTGCCCAACTCAGCCATGGGGATGGGTGCGGAGGGTTGGCTGGGTGACTGGGCCAGCACGGTGGTGGCTGGCGTGGCCAACCAGACGAGGCCGGCGGCCAGCCAAGGTAGCGGGGAGTGATGCTTCGGCGCAGGCTGAATGCAGGGAATTTGCTTTTCCGCTGAAGGTCTTTGAGCAAGCCAGTCGGATCGGAGGGCGGGAAAACGGGAGTCGGTGGTGCAGGATCGCTGAAACCAATGGATACGTGACGGCAAACACTTGTTTTTCATCTGCGTGGGTAGTTTCTATACTTGAGCAAGCATGGGGAGCGTCGTCTGAAGCCGCAAACAGGGACGATGTTCAGAGGGTCTGAGTGGGAGTGTGGCGGGTGTTAGGGAAACGCCGTCACCTGGCGGGTGCGTGAGATTACCGCGCGGGTCGTCGGACGCAACAGAAAAACAGTTTTTTCAGGAAATTTATCATGGTGCCGGAAACTTGGGGTTAACAAGGCTGATGGCCTTGATTTCAATCCCGAAGGGCACCAGTCGCCCGCCCTTGGCTCGGCGGTGGTCCGCGTCTTCTTCGCCCTTGCCACACGCGAGTGGAAGAGCTGGGCTTTCGCAAACGTTGTGGGCGGCTTCCTCGAAGGTGAGGTCAAGCGCGCCGACGGGGTCCCCACCCTGACGTTCCGCCACTACAGCGTGGATGGCAAGGTCCTGAACGCGGACGTCTTCCGCGCCAAGTGATCGTTCGGTTCTGCGGGATGGCGTTGGCGGGCATCGGGTCGAGCTTGACGGTCCATTTGCCGTCCTGGCCGGCGGTCGTGGTTTTGACCTGTCCGGCGAAGCTCACCGTGAGGGTGGCCCCCGGCGTGTCTCAGCCCCAGATCGGATCCGCCAGTTGTTGCTGCAGGACCATGTGGTCGGCGATGATGGCGGGAAGTTTCAGTTCGGCGCGTGACCAGGCGGTCAGTGCGAGCAGGGTGGCGAGCGGTAGCAGGGGGTGTTCCATGGTGTTGGATGGTTGTGGATCACTGACGGACATGGCGCAGCGATGGTAGCCCAACAGCAGTTCTTGTTTGTGGTCAACCGCCGGCAGCAACCGGCGCAGGCATTGGCCGCGCCGGCCACCCACGCCAGCGAGGACGCTAGCATGCACCTTGGAAGATTGATAGACAGAAAGGATTGGAAGTTGAAGGAAAATCGGAGAACGGGATCAATGGGGGGCATGGCACGGCTCGAAAAGGGCCAACCCGAGGAACTCCCCGGGTGGCCCGATCCGCGATCCCCCGTGCTATTTCTTGCCGAGGAAGTTGTCGTTGACCTTTTTATCCGAATGGCGAACCGCGGTGTCGGTGTGCACGTTGGCGACTTCGGTGATGATGGCACCCTCCGGCCCGGCGAACTGCCAATGGCGGGAGTACACCTTGGCCAGCGGCACGAACGTGCCCGGTCCGGCGACTACCTCATGCATGGTGGTGGCGGTCCCGTTCATGTGGCACTTCGGAATCACGACATCCTTGCCAAGGTTCGGTTCGCCAATACCGACGATGTGGGAGAGCCCCCAGCGGACCAGCCAGCCTTCCCGCTTGGCGGGGTTTTTCTCCCCGTCCAAATGCCAATGTTCCGGCAGCATCTGCCCGGGTAGCAGGAACAAGTCCATCAGCATGTACTTGTCGTCCTCGTTGTTCTTGAACAGGCATGCGGCCAAACCCAGCTTGGTGAACTGGCCCGTGCCGTAATCGGAAACCCAGAGCTGTTCTCTCATGCCGGGAAAGACCGGATAGCCATGATGGCGCATCAGCGCGACGACCGCGTCCTTGCCCTTTTCGACATCAAATTTGCCGTCGGCACCGTAGAACGACTCGTTGGCAAACTGGATGGCGGGAGCCGTTTTCGCAGGAGCGGTTTGCGCTTCATTGGCTGGCGCCCCATGGAGGCTGGTGATCGTCATGACGGCCATCCACAGCGCACCGGTGGATACTTTGGTGATTTTGGGTAGTGTATTCATCGCGGTTTCTACGTCTTCGAGGTTCCCCATCTTTCAACCCGCAAGGGCACCGGAGGTCTCGCGGCAACTCCCCCCTGTTTCCGGACTGCTCCGGTGCTGCTAAGGAATTACTGCTGGCGCTTGAAGGTGGCCTCGTGGCCCGCCGTGGGGTCGGGTTGGTCGTCCTCGTCCACCTTGTGGATTTTCACGGTTAGGGTCTCGTCGTCGGTATGGATGTATTCGACGGCCATTTTGCGCACCCTGCCATCGGGACCGGTGTGGGTGCTGATGAGGGTTGGGTTACCGTTGAGTTTGGTCCACTTGCCGACAGCCATACCGCCTGTGTTGTCTACGGCACCGTAGATGACCTCGTCGGTGCCGGGCTTGACCATGATCATGCCTTCGCTTTCGCGTTCGCCCATTTTGAAGGTGACGGCCAAGGCATGCTTATCGAGCTTCCAAGTGTGGCTGAAAGAAACGTTGCCGTCCTCGCTGGCCCACTTGCCGACCATCCACTCCAGACCGGATGAGCTGACCATCTCACCGAGGGTGGCGGCCGGCAGGGTGGAGGAAAGGGGGGCGAGGGCGGCGAGGGCGAGAATCAGTGCACGAATTTTCATAGCGGCGGAGTATCGCTTGAGTCTGCTGAGGTGGCAAGTAAATAATGAATGGAGTCGGTTTGAATTCCATCCAAAAAAGGAGGCATTGGCGTGACGCCAATGCCTCCTCGAACGCAAATGGAACAACCTATCAGGCCTTGCCGGGCACTGCGGGCACTTCGGCCGGCAGCTTGATCGGGCCTTTTTCGAAGTCCAGTGCCGACGGAGTGCATGCCAGATTGTAGACTGGCGACTGGGTGTTCTTCAACAGGTCGTCCCAGCGGACAAACTCACCGGTGTAGGCGGAAATGCGCCCCATGATGGCCACCAGGGTGGACTCGGCGACCTGCTTCGCCTCGTTGAGCGGCTTGCCGGCCATCACACTGCGGATCAGATCCACGTGTTCCTGGACATAGGGGTCGCCCGAATCGGATTTGATGTCCGCAATCTCCACCTTCTTGCCGTTGACCTTGCCGCCGCCGTAGCACGAACCCTCGCTGCCAATGAACATCTCACCGACATGCTGATGGGCTCCGGACAATTGCCGGCACTGGCTGTGGATGTGGATGTCGTCACCAAAATCGTAATCCACACTGAAGAAATCAAACATGTTGCCCGTTTCCCGGCGGGCCCGTCCGCCGAAACCGACGGCAGCCACCGGAGGGCGGCCGAGATACCAGACCGCCACGTCGAGATTGTGGACGTGCTGTTCGACGATGTGGTCGCCGGAAAGCTCGGTGAAATTGACCCAGTTGCGGGTGATGTAGGAGGCGTCGGACTCGCCGTCATTGCGGCGTTTGACCCAAGGCACGGTGCCATTCCATTGCACCACGCCGCCCTTGATCTGGCCGATGGCACCGGCGTCGATCATGGCTTTGTTGCGCAGGTAGGTCACCTGGTGGCGGCGCTGGGTGCCGGCGACGATTCCCAAGCCCTTGGCCGCCGCTTTTTCGCCGGTGGCGATCATCGAGCGGACACCGGCCGGATCCACCGCCACCGGTTTTTCGATAAAGCAATGCTTGCCGGCTTCGACGGCGGCGGCCAGATGCACCGGCCGGAATGCCGGCGGCGTGGCCATCACCACGTATTCGCACGGGGTGGCGATCACTTTTTGATAAGCGTCATAGCCGCCGAAACAGCGTTCTGCGGGGACTCCGTGGCGTTTCCCGGCGCCTTCCGCATGGCCCTTGAAGGCGTCACCAGTGGCCACCACCTCGGCCTCAACGCCGAGGATCTTGCAGGCTTCAAGGAAGTTATCGAGCGCGCCATAGCCTCGTCCGCCGCAGCCGATCAGGGCGACTTTGATCTTTTTGGAGGTTCCGGGGGTATTCACGGCGAACACTGAGCTTGCCGCTAGGCCGGCACCCAAAAGCGTGGTATTTCCTAGGAATGAACGGCGATTCAAGGTTGGATTCATAGTTGGTTGGAGGGGTCGTTGGTTGATACGGATGAAACGATGGAAACATCGCCGGATCCCGGAATATCAGGGCTCGGCGACTCCCCGATTACGCCGGACCCGGAAGTCGCCTTTCAGACAACCGGGAATTATTTTGCACTCACCGGGCAATCATCCGCGGTCAATCATCCGCTTGACGGGTTCGGGGAAATCTGCGACTGTCGCGCCATGACCATGCCCCGAATGACCTTGGTGAGTTTGATAGCCGGTTCCTTGGGAGCTGTTGCCGCAGACAGCGTGCCGCCAACCCCACACTCATTCAGGAAGCTGGTGTTGACGGATGAATTCTGGTGTGAGGGTGCCTATTTCGGCGATTTCAACCACGACGGTGCGATGGACGTGTGCGGCGGGCCGTTTTGGTGGCAGGGTCCTGATTTCAAGATCCGCCATGAATACCGCCCGGCGGACAAGACCACGACGGCCAAGCGGCCCGACGGCACGGAGGTCACCTTTCCAGGATACAGCGGCGCCAAGGGTGCGATCAATGATTATTCGGACAATTTCCTGACCTACGCGGATGATTTCAATGGCGATGGCTGGACCGATATCATCGTCTACGGTCTTCCCGGAACCGACGCCTATTGGTACGAAAACCCCAAAGCCGGAGCCGCAGGCGAGGCCACCCAACATTGGGCCCGCCACCAGGCCGTTGACACCCTGGACAACGAATCGCCCCGGTATGGCGATATCAACGGCGACGGCAAACCCGATGCGGTCTGCAACTCCAAAGGATTCCTCGGTTTTGCCAGTGCCGACCCGGAGCATCCGGCACAACCGTGGGCATGGCACTCGATTTCACCCAAAGGCAGCTGGCACAAATACACCCACGGCGTCGGTTTTGGCGACGTCAACGGTGATGGCCGGGCGGACTTCCTCGAACAGAACGGCTGGTGGGAACAACCCGGATCGCTCGCCGGAGACCCGGTTTGGAAATCCCACCCCTTTCCCTTCGCCGCGGGATCCGGCACCGCCGGCGGGGCCCAGATGCATGTGGTGGATTTCAACAACGACCATCTCAACGACGTGCTCACCACCCTCGATCCCCATGGCTATGGCCTCGTCTGGTATGAGCAAACGAGGGACCACGGACCGACCTCCTTCAAACCCCACACGATTGTTGGCAAGCAGGCGGCGGACAGCAAATACGGCGTCGTGTTTTCCCAAGCCCATGCCATCGAACTGGCGGACATCGATGGTGACGGCATCCAGGATTTCATCACCGGCAAGCGGTTCTGGGCACACGGCCCGACCGGAGATGTCGAACCCAACGCGCCTGCGGTGCTCTACTGGTTCAAGACCGTGCGCAACCCCGATAAATCGGTGGATTTCATCCCCTATCTGATTGACAGCGATTCCGGCGTGGGAACCCAGGTCGCCGCGGCCGACCTGAATGGCGACGGCCTGCCGGAGGTGATCGTGGGCAACAAGAAGGGCGTCTTCGTATTCATGCACGAATTGGCCGCCCCCGACCGCAAGTGATCGCACTCGCGAAATCCCTGCCCGCCCGTCTCAGTCCCAGCGCCCCAGCGGCGCTGCGATGATCGCCTACGTTCCGGCGCTGGCCGGGAAATCTGGCGGGTTCGATGTGGCGGCATGAATGCGGCAGCCTTCCAAGCGACCCAATCCGGCGAAGAGCCCGGACGACGAAAGATCCGTCGGTTCTTCGGCGTTGTTGCTGTTGGCGCTCCAACCGGCCGTTCCCAACTGTCCGCTATGAACAAGGTTCCAACTCTCCTGCTGCTCGGTCTCATCGGTCTGCTCGCCGGCGGCGGTCTCGCGGCCGTAGCGGACACCCCCCTCAAACCCTACACCGGCCCCAGCGTCCGCGGCGTGGATCCCGGCACCCTGGCCGGCAAGCTGATGGCCGGCTATCAGGGATGGTTCAATTGCGAGGGCGATGGTGCCGGCCTCGGTTGGACCCATTGGGCCCGCCATGGGGGGAAGTCGTTCGGGCCGGGCAATGTGACGGTTGATCTGTGGCCCGACTTGTCGGAATTGTCACCGCCGGAACGCTTTGCCACCGGCTTCAAGCTTGCTGATGGAAGCACGGCCGAGGTCTTCAGTTCCCACAACCGGCAAACCGTGCTCCGGCATTTCCGCTGGATGCGCGAATACGGCATCGATGGCGTATTCGTCCAGCGCTTTGCCAACGGCCTTCGGGGCGGCCCGCAGCGGTTGCACAAGGACATCGTGCTGGCCAACTGCCGCGAGGGAGCCAACCGCGAAGGCCGGACCTACGCCGTGATGTATGACTTGAGCGGCCTGCCCGCCGGCGGCACCGCGCAGGTGATCGCCGATTGGAACCTGCTGCACACGGAAATGCGGATGGGGGATGATCCCGCCTATCTCCACCACCACGGCAAGCCGCTGGTCGCGGTCTGGGGCATCGGCTTTTCCGATGGCCGCCATTACACCCTCGCCGAATGTGCAAAGCTGGTCAATGCCCTCAAGGCCGACGGCTGCGCGGTGATGCTCGGCGTGCCCACCAGCTGGCGCGAACTCAACCGCGATGCGGTCGGTGACCCGGCGCTGCATGAACTGGTGAAACTCGCCGATGTCGTCAGCCCCTGGACCCCCGGCCGTTACGTCGATCCCGCCGGTGTCGCCCGCCACAGCGAGCATTTCTGGAAACCGGATCTCGCGTGGTGCCGTTCGGAAGCCATCGACTATCTGCCGGTCGTTTTTCCGGGTTTCAGTTGGCACAACATGAATCCCAGAGCGAAGCTCGACCAGATCCCGCGGCTCAAGGGCGGATTCCTCTGGTCGCAACTGGTGGCCGCCAAACGCGCGGGGGCCGGCATGATCTACGTGGCGATGTTCGACGAGGTCGATGAAGGCACGGCGATTTTCAAATGTACGAACAAGCCACCCACCGGTGCCGATCCATTCCTGACCTATGAAGGTCTGCCGAGCGACCACTACCTGTGGCTCACCGGCGAAGGTGGCCGCATGTTGCGCGGCGAACGGCCACCAAGCGACACTCCGCCGACGCGAGCCCCCTAAACCGACAGCCATGCCATCCCCCTGCTCCAACCCGGTTGAACGCCTGAGCTTAACCGAAAACCTGAACAAGTTGTTTGCAAAGGAAATGAAGGGGTTGCGGCGGGTGTCGCGGACGGCGGCCTTGATCGCAGCCATGATGAACGCCCGCGGCTGGGCCGGGCCGGACCTGACGGTGGCTTTGCCGCAAGGCGAAACCCGTCTCACCGAGATCGGTCTCTATCGGGTAGGCTGGCAATCGTATGGTGGGGATTCGCACTGGATGCCGCTGGCGTGGAGCGGGGAATCGGACCCTGTGACCGGCATTGTCTATCACACGAGAGCGGATTACCTCGGCCGTGAGGCCCTGCTGATGCACTCCCCGTGGCGGGTGCCCGGCGGGCGGACCTGGGTGGACTACCAACTGGCTCTGCCTCGCCACCCCCCGCTCACGCTTTCGTTCGGGATTGCGATGGATCCCAACAGCATGGTGCCTGGCAAAAGCGACGGAGTGACGTTCTCCTGTTTCCTGTCGGATGATACCGGCGAGCACGAATTGCTCCGCCGCCATTGGGACCAGGGCACGTGGGAGGACCACACGTTCGACCTTTCAGCCGACGCCGGCAAGACGGTCACCATTCGGCTGCAGGTCGAACCGGGGCCGGACAACAATTCATCCTGGGACTTTTCCTACTTCGGAAATCCGCAAATCACCGTCGGCAGGGGAAACTCCAACCGGGGGAAATTGGTGGAGAACAGGCTCGCTGGCACGGCTTGGAAAGCGACGGCATCCGCCGACATGCGGGCGCTGTCAAATGCCTCCGGGCGCGGCGTGGCACCGTCGAACCTGCTGGATTGCCACAATTCACTGCTGGCCGAGGGCGGCGACTGGCGCTTTACCTATCAGGGCGATGACTGCCGGATCAGCTATCTCTATCATCCGACGGGCGGCACGCTCGGCGATTTCACGGTGCAAATCGACGACGGCCCGCCGTTCCAACCGGCCACCGGCGGCGGGGTCGGAAGCCCATTGTTGTTAGATTCCGGCCGGCTGGTTTCCGCCACCCGGCGCGGCGAGGAACTGGTTGCCGTCTGGGAATACACGGCAGACGGCAAGCCGGTGAGGGTGGATTGGACGTATCAGATCCTGGGCAAGGCCCTCCTTGTCTCGGCCCGTTGCCACGCTCCGGTGGTGGAGTCCTTCTCCCTCGGTCAGGCCGCGGCGGCGCTGCGCAAGCCGCTCGACATCCCCTACCTGGCCGGCAGGGCGGAGTTCCTCACGGCTCAAGGAGTGTTCATCTGCCGCTACCTCGATTGGACGAAATCGAATTCGTCGCGCTGTCCGCAGGGCGGGGCTGTCTACGAAGCCACGACCGGCGGCACCCGCAATCCCCTGTTTGAATCCGGCTACATCGCGGTCTCCCCGGAACTGGCCGAGGTCCTGCCCAACATCCCAAACCCGCCGTCGCCCTTCGTCGCCCGGCTTGCCCCTAGAATCATGCTGGACGTCTGGGGCCACCACGACCGGAGCTATGCCGGGGATACCGAAGTCCTGCGGGAGTTGAAGGACAGCGGCGTCGATCATCTGGCAATCATCCAGCACGATTGGCAGCATTTCGGCTACGATGTCAAACTCCCCGACCATCTGCCTGCCAACCCGGCCTATGGCAGCGAGGACGACCTGCGCGAATACGGACGGACCGCCACCGCTTGCGGGTATTTGTGGGCGCTGCATGAAAACTACATCGACATCTATCCGGATGCTCCGTCATACGATCCTGCGGCACGGGTCCTGAACGCCGACGGCACACCCAGTCCGGCGTGGCTGAACGAGGGCACCGGCGTCCAGAGTTTCGGCCTCAAATGCAACCGCGCGCTTGATTTTGCCAGACAAGTCTCACCGGTCGCCCACCAACGCTACGGCACCACCGCCGCCTATCTGGACGTCCACACCTGTGTGCCGCCATGGCACCAACTCGACCACGACGCCAGCCAACCCTCGGCTGCGATCGCCCGCTTCAAGGTTGAACGGGACGGCGGGCTTTTCCAATTCGAGCGGGACAGTCACGGCGGGCCGATGTTTGGCGAGGGCAACCACCATTTTTACTGGGCCGGGCGGTGTGACGGGGTCGAGGCCCAAGTCCAAGGTGGCGAGGACCACGTGCCGTTCCTCGATTTCGATCTGCTCAAAATCCACCCGCAAATGGTCAATCACGGGATGGGCTACTATGAACGTTGGTTCCGGGCCGGCCAGCGCGCCCGCTGGGGCATCGACGTCGGCAGCGTCGCTCAATTGGACAAATATCGCGCTATGGAAATCGCATACGGCCACGCGGGATTCATCGGCAATGCCCTGACCTCGGACGTTCAGGCAATCATCCGTGAACATCATTTGATGTACCCCGTGCAACGCTTGTATGGCATCGCCAAACCGGTCGAAATCCGCTATCAACTGGGCGAGCGACTGGTTCCCGGCGGCCTGGCATTGGTCGCTGGCGACACCTCCCGGCAGCGGATCCGCTACGACAACGGCCTGACCGTGTGGGTCAATTGGAATCCACAACCGTGGACACTGACAAATCTTCCCGACCGCCCGGCCGCCGAGGTGGTGGAGCTGCCGCAGTGGGGGTTCCTCGCTCTCGGCGCGGACACCATGGTCGCCACCAGACTGCACGATGGCAAGTTCGCCGATCAGACGGATTGCCCGGAATTCTTCTTCGCCGACGCCCGCACCTGGTTCGACCCAAGCCAGCGGCGGGCCAGATGGAACATCGAACCCCGCTTGCGTGAATTCACCCACCTCGGCGGCAACCGGGTGCGTGTCAGCTATGAATGGCGGGTCGGCGAAAGCCCGGGTGGCGATTACCAATGCTTTGTCCACGGCACCCACCCGGATGCGCCACGGGCCGATCACATCGCCTTCCAGCAGGATCATCCATTGCCAAAACCAACCACCGCATGGCAGGCCGGGGAGGTCATTGTTGACGGCCCCTATGAATTCGACATTCCGGTGGACCGGGATTGGTATGATCTGGTGATCGGGCTCCATCAAGGCCCTCGTCTGCGGCTCACCGGGCCATCCGACGGCGGTGACCGGGTGATCATCGCGCGGTTGATGTTAGATCGAATGGACGGCAAGATCCGGACCATCCGCAGCGAGGCAGCGCCACCGGAGGCGTCCCCGGCGGTCACTCCCGCAGCCGATTTCACCGCCCACACCAACCCGCCCGGGACGTGGATCGATTTTGGCAAGGTCGCCACCGATGGTGCGCTGATGATCCGTCGCGAAGCCGGTCAACTGACGGTGTTTCCCTACCCCCGCGGGCGGGAGTTTCGCGCCAGCCTGGAGTTGAAGGCCCTCGCGCCGGGGGGCGACGCGGCGCGCGCGCGGGTGCGGGCGGTGGCGGCAGGGACCGGAGCTGATCTTGGACCGGTCCCGATCACCATCGCGCAAGGCCGGCTGATGCTCCAGTTCGGGATGGCCAAGGCGGGCCGCTATGTCATCACCTGGCGGTAGCGGCCCCGTCGCAACCGGCTCATTCCTTCCTCGTGACGCCCTTGCCCAGCAGCGGCACCAGGTCCTTGGCCTCGGTCGCGCCGTAGTTGAAGATCACGAAGCCGCGGGTGCCATGCTGACGCGCAAGTTGGATCTGCCCGATGACGCGATCCGCGCCCATGTTCACGGGCGTGGCGCTGGCACCAATGCCGGGGTAGCACGGCACTTTGCCCGCCCATTCCTGTTGGCTTTTCACCCAGTTCCCAAACTGCGCGTCACTTTCGGTGTAATCCATCGGACAGACGAAATCCAGATACCCGCGGTCGCACCATAGCTTCCAGTCCTGGCCCACGCTGTCGCGGTCGGACGGCCAGTTGCGGAACACGGCGGCGGACAGTTTGACCTTGGGCTTGGCGGCCCGCACCTGCTCGCTCACGGCTTTCACCACGCGGGTGATGTTGTCGCGCCGCCATTCGAGCCACGCCAGGCGCGCGGGTCCCTGCGTGAGCACCGCCTGCGGCCACTGGCCGAACGTTAGATGGCTGGCCTGCTCAAACCGCTGCTTGCAGCCGGCACAGTAACAGTGATCGCCGTCCGGGTAGCGGATGTAGTCGAAGTGAATGCCGTCCACATCATAGTTGCGGGCGACCTCGACCATCGCGTCGATCTCCAACTGTTGGTTGGCCGGATGCGACGGGCACAGCCACGGTTCCTCTTTGCCGAGCGAACTCACCTGCAAGCGGCCCTCGCTCCGCATCTTTTCCGCGAACTCCCGCGGCGCGTCGCCCAGGTTCCAGTTGACCTTCCAGACGTGGACTTGCAGCCCGTGTTTCTTGCAGGCTGCGAGACACTTCGCGATTTGGTCACCGCGCTCGGCGACTGCCGGAGACACCGGCAGCACCTTGCTTTGATAGAACGCCACGCCGCCCCAGAGCAGGTTGGGAAGAATGGCGGTGAATCCGTTCTCCGCGAGCCGCTGAATCGCCGCGTCCCAGTCCATCCCTGGCACGCCGAACGCGCTGTGGCACCAGCACGCGCGGAACTCGCCGGGCAACGGCTGTTGCGCGGTGCAATAGGCTTCCAGCAGGCGTTGCGCGGCGGCGGCCGCAAGGTCGCAGGCGGCGGCGAAACGGCGCTGGTCGTGGGCGGTGGCCGCATCGTCGCGGAGCTTGGCGGCACCGGCCAGCAGGGACAGTGCGCTGTCGTTTGGGCCGGCCAGCCTGGTGATTTGCACGCGTGCTTCCTCGAAGCTGCGAAACCCCGCCACCTGGCCGACACGGGCGATTGCGGTGGCCGCGGTTTGCGCCCAGAGTTCGGGCGCGAGATAGCCCGCCATGGCGAGCAACATCCGGCGCTTGTTCGCACGGTCGTCGGTTAGTAAAACGTGTGACATTTCCACGCAGTTGGCCGAGGCCACCACGGCCGCGTGGCCAGTGGGCTTGCCGTCGGCGTCGAACCACTCCGCCACGACCCGGCTGGCACCGGCCACGGGTTTCGGCTCGGCAATGTTCCAGGAATTCTGCCCCACGCTGGCTGGCGCACCCGGCAGTGCGCCGGGTGCGAAGCGCATGGTGGAAAAGTAGCCGGGGCGCGGCGGTTTCAGGTAAGGACCGCCGTCGATCTTCACCGCCTGCCGCAGCTTGGCGTTGAGGCCGTAGAAGGTGAGGAGTTTGCCGCCGCGCTGCAGGTATTCGGTTAGCTCCGCCACGGTGCGGGCGGGCATGGTGGGATTGTGGGGAAGAACGACGAGTCTGGCTTTGCGCAATTCCGCCGCGCTGACGTTGATGTCGCTCAGCGTCGCGCAGCCGAGGCCCGCTTCCTGAAAGACGTCCGCCACATTGGCGGCAAATTGCGCGGTGCCCGTCACTTCGCCTGGCTGGCTTTGCGCGGCGGAATCGCAGCGCAGGATGGCCACGAGCACGTCCTGGCCGAGCGTGCCGAATTTGCGCAGATCGCGGAGAAACATCGCGGTGTCCGCGTCGCCGCCGCGCCACGCGGAAATGCGGATGGTCTTGATTGCATTCCAGCCGGCCGGCTGGCCTTCGGTGTGCGTGGCGGCTTTGTCGATGGTGATGGTGTTCCAACCGGAGCGCTCGGGAAAGAACGTGGACGCATACCATCCGCTGCCGCTCTCGAAATAGATGCTGAAGTAGGCAACCGGCGCGATGTTCCGACAGCAGAACTGAAACTGGACGCCGCTGCAATCTCCGAGATCGAGTGCAACCCGCCGGTCCCACGAGGCACGATCCACCGGGTTGGTGGCGAACTTGCACGACAGGCGCAGCACCTTCGCGCCTTCGAGGGTCACCATCGAAGGCGGTGCCGAACCATTCATCGGTCGCCAGACGGCGCTGGCGGCGGCATTGTCGGCGAAACGACAGTCGTCAATGATCCGTGGCGCTTGGGCGCGGGAGGGTAGCAGCGCCCCCAGCAGCCAGGCACCAAAAGCCAGTGGTGCCAACAGAGAACGAGTCAAAGCGATGACTGAATGGGAGCGGCCCGGACAAGATGTTTTCATAAGAGCATGAGCAACGCGCCCAAGATGCCTTTACGGCTAAGAAATGGCTCTGGAGATCTTCTTCACCGCCACCCAGACGGGATCGGAGCGGAAGTCCGCCCAGGATTTTGCGGCTGTGGCCGCATCCTTGTGCACCAGAAAATACAGCAGGGTTTCAGCGGCCGGCGGCTGCCCGGCGAACGGTTGGAAATATCCCGGATTGGTCATACCATGCTGTTCGAAGAGCTTGCAGGTGTGATTCCGGAAGCGAGCCAACAGATCCACGATTTCGCCGGGCTCGGCGGGGTAGCTGCGGAGTTCGAAAAGCCTCGGATCCGGTGTTTTCTCCGCCGCAATCGTGGTGGAAGTTGAGAGCACCACGGCAATCAAACCAGCACATGGGAGTTTGGACATGTCCGGAATGATTCACGTTTCGCGGCCGCTGGCAAGCCGATTGTCCCGACAGCCGATTGTCCAGCAGGAGAGGCCCCGGGATTTCCGCAGGGAATTCCGCGGATTCCGTGATTTCTTGGCGACACGGATCGAGGATAGCCCACCCCCTTCCGATTAACCTTGGGGCAGGCCAGCTCCCACCTTCCGTCCTCCGTCCTCCGTCCTCCGTCCTCCCGGTCGAGGCTTGGTGCGCATGAGGGGCAAAAGAGAGCTTGCAGCCAACAAGGTCTCTGCGGCAGGGGGGGGGCGCGGCTGCCGTGCTCCCCGCAATCCGGTCCACTGACCACCGCTCCACTTTCCCGGAGCGACCGTCTGCGGTTCGTCGGAGCCGTCGGTCCGAATTTTTTCTTCCCACAGCGCTTGATTTCCCTACCCTCAAGCGATCCCATGCAAGCCCGCGCGAAAGCTGCCCTGAAAGACCCCGCCGCCACTGTTCATAAATAACAAACCAACAACAGAGAACACCGCTATGAATGGAGTAATCTCACCTGTGGAGCGTCAAAGCGAATTCCTATCAGTTCGACAACGATCGCCACAAACCAGCGTCACTTCGCGCCGTAGCTTTCTCAAGCAAGGCAGCCGCGCCGCTGCTGCGCTGGCCGCGCCCACACTCATCCCCTCCTCGGCACTGGGCCGTGGGGGCGCAGTGGCACCCAGCGAGCGCGTCAACATGGGCTTCATCGGGCTGGGTGGGCAAGGCACGGGCCACTTGCTCGGCGGCGCGTGGACGTATGTGCCCGGAGGCTACGTGGCGCGTGAAGATGTGCAGGTGCTCGCGGCGTGCGACGTGCGCCGGGAACGCCGCGAGAGCGCCCGGAACCGCTGCAATCAGATGTATGCCCAGAAGCTCGGTCAGGCCAGCTACAACGGTGTGCAAGCCTACCATGATTTCCGCGAGGTGCTCGCGCGGCCAGACATCGATGCGGTGTTGATCGCGGTGCCGTATCACTGGGCGGCGCCGTTGGCCACAATGGCGGCGCGGGCGGGGAAGGATGTTTATTGCGAGAAGCCCATTGCCATCACCATTCACGAGGGGCGCAACCTCGTCGAGACTTGCCGGCGGTTTGGCCGCATCTACCAGGCGGGGATGCAGCAACGCTCCGAATACGGCGGGAAGTTCCGTCTTGCCTGCGAGCTGGTTCGCAATGGCCGCATCGGTCAACTCAAGGAAGTTTATGCGTATCGGCAGCCGGGTGCGTTTTTCCCGTCGCCGTGGACCTCGGATCATGCGGTGCCCGTGCCGGATGGTTTCGACTGGGATCTCTGGCTCGGGCCGCTGCCCTGGCGTCCCTACGGAGGAGACGCCGGCCACGCCCTCAACGGATGTTTCATCGGCGACGTGAACTGGGCGCCACACCACTACGACATTACCCTGTGGACGGTGAATCCTGATGTCACCGCGCCGATTGAAGTGACCTATGAGAACCAAGGCAGCGGGCCTGACAGTGCCGTCATTCACTACCGCTTCTCTAACGGCGTAGTGGTTCACTCCAGCGGCTATCCGGGCGAGCGCGTCGGCGGCGATGGTGGCGCGTGCTTTGTCGGCACCGGAGGCCGCATCGCCGTGGATCGCGCGAACATCGTTTCCTCCCCGGCGAACATTCTCAAACAACCGCTGCGTCCCGACGACAGCCGTGTCTATCAATCCAACAGCCATTCGGGGAACTTCCTGGAATGCATCCGCAGCCGTCGCCCGACGATCACCGACCCGGAAACCGCGGTCTATACCATGAACGCGGTTCTCATTGGTGGCATCTCACTGGCTCTGCAACGTGCGGTCAAATGGGATCCGGTGAAGGGCGAATTCCCCGGCGACGACCAGGCCAATCGCCTCCTCTCATACTCGCCGCGCTCGCCGTGGAGAACCTAGCGAGGCTTCGCCTCAGACCCAAGACGACAAGACCCAAGACGGTGGACGAAGAATTTGACCTAACGACAATATATTACCGGTTTCAAAGCCTCTAGGCGAGCCATGCATATAAACAGTTCCTTTCTCAACCAAAGAAATCCCATGAAGACAAATCTCCCGGCGCGGTCGCCCTGGCAACGATACAGCAGGTTGGAAACCTCCGCCAGGACGTGGCCGCGCGCGATGTTTCGACATGGCTTGATGAATCGCTTCGTGCTGGCTGGCCTCCTCAGTCTTGCCGCAGTCACGGTTCGCGCCGGTACCGAGCAAGACCTCATCGCCACCCTGCAATCGGACGCCAGCGTGCCTCAGAAATGCGAAGCCTGCCAGCAACTGAGACTGGCCGGCACCGCCAAGTCCGTGCCAGCGCTGGCCGCGCTGCTGGGTGAGGAGCGCACCGGGCACGCGGCGCGTTACGCGTTGGAAGGGATGCCAGCGTCTGAAGCTGGCGCGGCGTTGCGCGAGGCGCTGGGCAAGAATTCAGGCCTCACCAAGGCTGGCGTGATTGATTCGCTCGGCTGCCGGCGGGATCCGGAAGCGCTGCCGCTGCTCGCGCCGCTGCTCTCCGATGCCGACGCCACAATTGCCGCAGCCACCGCATCCGCGCTCGGAAAGATTGGCGGCAAAGCAGCTATCGCCGGGCTCACCAGCGCGCTCGATCAAGTACCGTCCACGGTTCAGGTTGTCGTGTTGGAAGGCTTGCTGCAATGCGCTGAACGTCTCCTCAGTGACGGCGACCGTTCAGGTGCCGCGGCGATCTACCGCGATTTGTTCGCCACGAAGTTCCCGGGGCAAATTCGCACCGCCGCCTGGCGTGGCCTCGCAATATCAGACGCCGGTCAGCGGACCGACCTGGTCGTGAATGCGCTTGCTGGCACGGATCGTCCGGTGCAAGCGGCCGCGCTCAAACTCGTTCGCGAATTGGCGGACACGCAGGTGATCAAGGCGTGCCTCGGCCAATGGGCTTCGTTGTCGGCAGAGTCGCAGTTGGCCGTGCTCGATGCCCATGTGAAGCTGGGCGCGGAATCGCTTGCCACCGTTCGCACCGCCAGCGGGAGCCCGCATCTTGCGGTGCGCGTCGCCGCGTGGCAGGCTCTGGCTGACTTGAGTGAACTTGCGTTCCTTCCGGCGCTGGCCAAAGCTGCGGCTCGTGGCGAACCAGCGGAGCGCGAAGCCGCTCGCGGAAGTCTGGCTCGGTTGCGCGGCCCCGGTTCGCGCGAGGCGCTGCTGGCCTGTCTCGACCATGCCGAGGTGCCGGAGAAAACCGAGTTGCTGCGCGTCTTGGGCGAACGCGGCGACACCGCCGCCGCGAATGTTCTCGTGCAAAATGCCGGTTCCGAATCCGCGCCAGTTCGCCTCGCCGCACTCGCCTCGCTGCGCCGCCTTGCCGTGGCGGACACGCTCGCACCACTTCTCGATCTCGCTGCGAAAGCCAGGTCCGATGCCGCCTTTGAGCCTGTGCTCAAGGCGCTTTACGCCGTTTGCCAAGCCAGCCCGGACAAGGTGGCAACCGCACGCTGCGTCGTCGAGTCCATCGGGAGATTCCCCGTTACCGGGCGCCGCCGGGTGTTGCCGCTGTTGGCTGAACTCGGCACGTCCGACGCTTTGGCCGCCGCGCAAACCGCCACGCGGGACAACCACCCTGAACTGGCCAAGGATGCCATTCGAGTGCTAGCCCAATGGCCCAACGCCACGCCTGCGTCGTACCTGCTGGAACTCGCTGGCACCAGCGCTGACGCCACGATGCGCACCCTCGCTCTGCGCGCCTGCATCGGGGTGGTCGGCCAGGAACCGGATTTGTCCAAGCGCCTTGCCATGCTTCAGCAAGCCAGCGCCGCCGCCAGGAATGCCGATGAGAAGAAGCAGGCGCTTGGTCAACTGGGCCAGGTTCCGATGCCTGAAGCGCTGGAAGTTGTGCTGAAGGATCTCGCTGATCGCGACCTGGTGAACGAGGCGGCTCATGCCGCCGTGAACATCGCCGAAATGCTGGCCTCCTCGAATCCAAAGCTCGCGGACGAAGTCGCGGTCAAGGTGCTCGCGCAGGTGAAGGAAGGCAATCTGGTCGAACGCGCCCGGGCCTTGCGCATCACGCCCAGCAGCGCGGCCTCGTTCATTCGTGATTGGGTGGTGTGCGGCCCGTATCGCCGGGCCGGCGCCACCGGCGCGGAGGGTGTTTTCAACGTTCCGTTTGGTCCGGAGAATGCCGGCGAGAAGGTGGAGTGGAAGACCGCACCGCGCACCGACCATATCAATCTCATGGACCTCTTCGGAGAACAGGCGAGTTGCGCGGCCTATCTGCGCGCGCAAATCATCGCGCTTACCGACTGCTCCGGCGCTCTCCTCATGGGCAGCGACGATGGCATCAAGGCCTGGCTGAACGGCGAGGTCGTCCACAGCCACAACATTGATCGCGGCGAAGTCGCGGATGAGGACACCGCGCCCATCAAACTCAAAAAGGGAACGAACGAACTCATCCTTAAGATCACCCAGGGCGGCGGCGGATGGTCGGCTTGCGCGAGAATTGTCGGAGCTGACGGCAAGCCCATCCCTGGTTTGCTCGTCCAACGACCCGGCGGTGCTGCCGCGCCTGTTGGCACGCCCGCGTCATAGCCCGCTTCGGGCCCCCCGGCCCCACAGCCCCAGCGGCCAAGCCCGCCACGCTTCCGCAACGTGACGCCTTCCTGAACCAATCGCGCTCGAAATCCTCCAACAGGTAGCCGTATTGGTTAGAGAGGTGGCGATTGCCAGAAAATTTCAAGGTTGGTGCGCATGAGGGGCGAAAGAGAGGTTCGCAGACCGGGAGGAAAGGGGTCGGCTACGGTTTCGCCGGCGCGGAAGTCGCCTTGAGCGTCACCGAGCAGGAGTCGCCGGCGTCGTCGACGGTCACAAACCGGTAGGTGTATTCGGTGGCGGGCGCGACGGTCGTGTCATAGTAGACGCGTTCCCTGGCCGGGTAAGTTATCAGCGGCTTGAACGTTGTGCCGTCGGTGGAACGCTCGATGCGGATGGCCTGATCGCGGTGTCCGTGGGGGCCGAACCACAGCAGCGTGATGCCGTATTCGCCCTCACAATCGTGCCCGTAGCGATGATAACCCCATTGGGTCGGCTGGTCGTCTTTCACGACCCGGATGAAGCGGGGCCTGTCCACCGGCCCGCTGCGCGTGGTGATGTCCGCGAGGCCGGCCTTGTCCCCACCCGCAGCCCGCACGGCGTAGAAATAGCGCCGGGATGGGTGCAGACCCGTATCGGAAAAGGCACCGTTCGCCGCCATCCTGCCGACCGGAACGAAATGCTGGTTGTCCAGGGAACGCAGGATCTCGAAACCGGCCGCCTCCCCCGGCGGTGTGCAGTTCAGTGCCACCGTGTTGTGCGTGGCCTTGGTGGTCAGTTGCAGGCCGGTGTCCGCCGGGCGCGGCTGACAGCGGTCTTTGCGCCCCGCGATGGCGGCGATTTGCTCGGCCGGAACGGCCTCGCCAAGAATCCGGACGTCGTCGATCGCGCCCTTGAATCCGGGCCCGCCGATTTCCAGCTGGCTGGTACCCGCCACGGGGCCCGCCCCGCCCCGCGCGACCTCTTCCCCGTCGAGAAACAGCGCGATGGTGTTCTCGATTTTCGAGAACGTCCCCCGGTGGGTCAGCGCCGCGTGGTACCACCGGCCGGACTCCAGGCGGGCCTCGGCGGCGAGGTCGGCGCCGCCGACCCAGTCGGATAACCCGCCGTCGTTCCTCGCGCGGGCTTTCAGGTGCCCGCCCTCGAGATACAACCGGTACCCGCGATCTCCGGGGCCGAGCAGCAGCACCTGTTCGCCTTCAGCCGCTGCGTCGCCGGCCTTGAACCACAACGCGAAGGTCCGCCCCAGGTCCGCGCGGCCGGGGATCACGAACGGGCGTTCGCCGGGCCGGATGAGGATCCGGTTCGCACCGTTGAATGCGGCCGCAGAGCGACCGCCCGGTTCACTTGCCCACTTCGCGGCACCCTCCCACCGGACCTCGCGGCCTTGCCCGGAGGTGTCCGCGAGCGGTTCGCCGTCCAGCGGAAGCAGCGCGATCGGTTCGAGCGCCAGGGGCGGAGCAACGGAAACGGTGGCCTCGTAGCGGCCGAGTTCGCTGTAGTCGCCGTTGCTGGAGACCTCGAGATAATACGTGCCCGCCGGAAGGTCCTCGACCCGCAGGGCCACCTGCATGGACTCCGGAGGGTCCGCCGCCGCAACCACGGCCCCCTTCGCGTCATACAGCACCGCACGGGCGTCCAACAGCGGTGTCGGCACGGCAGTCTGGATGCCGATCCACGCGGGGCCCCCGGGCCAATCCAGCGCAAACACGTCCTTGTCGGTGTAGCGCTCGATGACACCGACTCCCGCCCACGCGCCGGAAGACGCATCACGTACCATCCGCGAGGCATGGGCAGGATTGTCACCGTGCTCGTCGGGCGCGAATCCGTCACCGGCATACGCCGGATCGGTGTACTCCTTCGCGCCCCTCATGATGGCCCCGGTGATCACGTCGATATCGTTGACGACCCAGAAGAGGCCTGCGGGGTTCTTCGTCGGATTGCCGTGTTCCGAGAGCCAAACGCACCAGCTGCCGTTCGGCCCGGCGGACCGGGTAAAGGGGCCGTGCACGACCCCCGCGCGTTGGATGCCGATGTAGTTGCCGTCCTCGTCGTAGGACTCGTGCCCGACGATGCCATGGGCATGGCCGCCCTCGTGAATGAGCGTCCACCCCAGCGCCCGGCCGTGGCCGACCTGGCCACAGAACCGGTACCCGTCGGCGCGCTGGCTGCCGTTTGCAGCCGTCTTCTGGCCGGAGAGCGGCACATAGCACGTCGTGCCGGAGGATCCCGCGCCGCCCGGCACGAGGGCCTGCCAGATGAACGGGTGCTTGGGATCCGGCTCGACGGTGGTCACGTCCACATCGAACGGCGCGAACGCGGCCGCCACTTTCGCCCAGGAGACGCGGATCACCTGCTGTTCCTCCTTGCTGAACGCGCCATGATCGGCGTCGAGGGTGAATGGGGAGAACTTGCCGTCCACGGAGGTGTACTCGAAGTCGATAAACAACGAGACCGGCGCCCCGGGCCGGCTGTGGAGGATGGGCAGGCCATTGGGACGGGTGGGTATCGTCTCCCGGTCCCACATCATCGGGTCGGCGGCGGTCACCGGGGTCACCGGACCACCGTGCCCGTTAGTGCCGATCCCCAGAATCAGCCCCGCGGCCATTCCGAGCGGTGCGGCCAATCTGCTTCCGTATCTGCTCATCGTCAACCTCCTGGTTCATTCAGTCATTCGGTCAAAGCTGACTTCTGGTTCTTCATCATCTGCGCCATTGCCTCCGCGCCGGCGTTGCCCAAGCGCGCGAAGAAGCGGGCACTGCCCAGATAGTGGTAAGCCCTGTCACTGCCGGCGTTTTTCCACTCGGGAAAGCGCTGCTGCCAGACCAGGTATAACGGGAAGATCTCGTAATCGTAGTACGGATAGCTCTCCACGGCGACCACATTCCCGGCGAATTCCGGCAACGCCGCCGCTTCACGTTGCGCGGCCGCCACTGCGTGCGCCGCCGTTTGCTCCTTGCCATGGGCGACCGCCTCTTCGTGGGAAATCTTGGCGTAATCGATCTTGTCGTCCGCCGAGGAGGTTCCGATAACGCCAATGACGAACGGCATTTCCGGGGTCTTGAATTCCGCACGGATGTCGCGGATGAAATTGGCCATGTGTTCCTTGTAGCGCGTGGGCTTATCTCCGAACTGGTCGTTAAAGCCCTGGAACCAGAAGAACCCGGCCATCTCGTGGCCGGCCGCGGCGTCGTAGCCGGGATAATACGCCGGCAAGTCGTTCAGCACGTCGTGGACTTGTTTGACCAGGCTCTCGTACTTGGGGCCGGGGGCCGTGTGGGGTTCGGTTTCGTTGCCGACCTGTTTCGACGAGGGGGGGCGGAAGCCGCCGTCGATGTCGATGCCGCCCCAGGAGACCTTGATCAGCAAAACCGGCACGGCGAGCAGCTTTTCCAGCGCCATGCCGAAGCCGTATTCCGGCCCGATCGAGCCTGAGTCGGCGCC
>JAIPKB010000079.1 GCA_021733795.1 Akkermansiaceae bacterium
GCTGGTGGTGGGTGGCACCGGCACCCGGCTTTCGTCGACCCGCTGTCTCGAAATTCTCCGCCGGGCCAGACGTCGCGGGGGCACTCCGGTGGCGGCGGTGCGGCAGGCCTGGAGGTTGGCGCTCTCGCCCGTCCGGGCGCGGCGGGAATGGCGGCGCTGGTGTCTGGCGAGCGGTCCGCTTGGTTGGCAGACCCAGTTTTTAACCTACGGGTTTTTTCCCGGCCTGCCAGCGGTGTATGTGGCACTTGGCAGCACGAAGGCCGTGCTGTTCGCCCTGTGGCTGTGGGCTTTGATGATGATGATCGCAGGGCATCTATGGTGGCTCGGGCGGCGGGTCTATCCGGAAGTCCGGGCGGCGCTGCGAATGAACGCGGTGTTGGCCGCACTCGTGCCCTTTCACGCGATGCGGGCCCGGGAAATCGCCGCGGTCCACGCTCTGGGCACCACCCACCCGGTCGCCATGCTGCTATCGACCTCCGACCTAACCAATCCGTGGCTCGCCCGTTTCATCCGTGAGCTGCGCCACCCTCGTCCCGGATTGGCGGAGGATAATGCCCGGGCGGCCGCGCTGGTGCCGCCATTGACCCGTGCGCTGGCCGCCTGTGGCACGGAGCCTGCGGCTTTCGACCTACCGCCGGATCACTCGTCCGATCCGGCGGCGACCGCCTATTGCCCGCGCTGCCATGCCATGTTTCTGGAGCAGGCGGCCGATTGTCCCGATTGCCGGGGCTTGGCATTGATGCCGTTCGGCGGGACTGTTGCCGGGGCTGTTGGCTGAATGCCTTGGATTTGGGGTAGCCAAAAGGGAACGGGTCGGGTTAGCATCGGTGCATGAGGATTTGCCTGACAATGACAATGACGGTGCTGGCGCTGGTCGCAGGAGCGTGCAAACCCGGAAGCAAGGGGAGAGAGGCCGCCGTCAACCAGGCGGATGTGGCAGTGGAACTGGCTGGCTGGCTGAAATCTCCGGCGGACAAGCGGGGGGCCGCACCGCAGGGGGGCTTGAGCAAGGAACAAGCCGGGCAGGTGGTCGCCGCACTGACGGCGGAACAACTGGCGGCGATGAAAGCGGAGCGGACGGACGAGATCGAGGCGAAGTCGATCACGCTGGGTGATAAAACGCTGAAGTGGCTGGAAAAGGAGTTCGGCAAGGCGGAGCCGGGCAAACGCAGTCTATGGATTTCGATGCATGGCGGCGGCGGCGCACCGGCGGCGGTGAACGACCAGCAATGGCAGAACCAGATCAAGCTCTACCAACCCGAGGAAGGGATTTACGTGGCCCCGCGGGCACCGGGCGACTCCTGGGACCTCTGGCACCAAGGTCATGTGGATCCGTTGTTTGTGCGGTTGATCGAGGACATGGTGGCGGTGCGCGGAGTGGATCCGGACCGGGTTTATCTGATGGGTTATTCGGCGGGCGGCGACGGGGTTTGGCAAATTGCGCCGCGCATGGCGGACCGGTTTGCGGCGGCAGCGATGATGGCCGGGCATCCGAACGAATCCAAGCTGCTCGGACTGCGAAACCTGCCATTTGCGATTTTCGTGGGTGGCAATGATGCCGCCTATGGTCGCAACAAGATCGTCGCTGCCAAAGGCAGGGAGCTGGACGAATTGCAACAGGCCGACCCGCAGGGCTACGTCCACATGGTTAGAGTGTACCAGGGAATGGGCCATTGGATGAACCTCAAGGATGCCGAGTCGTTGCCGTGGATGGCGAAATACAGCCGCAACTCCTGGCCGGACAAGATCGTCTGGTATCAGGATGATGTGGTTCACGACCAGTTCTATTGGCTGCAGGTTCCAGCCGGAGCGGCCAAGAAGGGGCAGCAGATCACCGCCACGGTCACTGGCGGGGAGATCGTGATCACCGGCGACGCACCGCCGGGACTGACCCTGAATCTATCCGACCGCTTGCTGGACCTGGACCAACCGGTCACAGTGAAGGTCAATGGCAAAACGGTGCATGAGGGCGTGGTGAAACGGATGGCTGGAGCGATTCAGGCAGCACTCAATCTGCGTCCCGATGCCAAGCTTTGCCCAAGCGCGGTATTGGTGCTCGACTGAGTTCCGGGGCACGAAAAAAGCGGCCGCAAACGGCCGCTTTTTTGAAATTGGGGATGAACCCGAAGCGGAGCTCAGAGGCCCTTCTTGGACAGCCGGGTGCCGGGAGTCGAGCCCTGGCGGGCTTTGAACTTCGGGTTCGACTTGCAAATCACGTAGACAGTGCCCTTGCGCTTCACGACTTGGCAGTCTGCGTGGCGGCGTTTGGCGGAGGCGAGGGAGGAGAGGACTTTCATGGGAAGAGGTGCTGGATGGTTGAAATCAATGGCGACGGGGCCGCCGGGGCGCGGAGACTAGCACGCGCGGAACGGCTGTAAAGCCGATTTTCATGGTTTTTTGAAATTTTCCGAGGCTGTGCGGATTGTCGGGGCACCGGGTTAGCGGGGCAGGAGATGGTTTTTCCGCAGGAAGCTCTCTTCGTAGGGTGGATCGGCGGCGAGGGTGCGGCGGACATGGAGGACCGGTTGGATGCCGCCGTTTTCGAGTTGGAAATGCATCGTGCCGGCCACTTTCACCCAGTCGTTTTCCCCGTATTCTGGCGGGGTTTTGTCGTACTCGAGGATGATCGGGATGGCCCGGCTGTCGGCGATGCAGCAGGTGAGGAACAACCGGTAGAGGCGTTTGCGGGTGCCGTCCGGGTTGTTGTCGCGTTCCTCCATCCAGCGCCCCTCGGTTTCGACCTTGAGGCCTTCCAGGACCCCCTGCATTTCGCGGTCGCCGGTGGCGAAAAACAATTCGATCAGGCTGAGCGGGTGGTAGCCGTCCGGGGTTGCCGGGTAACGTTCGGCGATAAGTTCGCGGGTGAGCGGCGGGAGGTTGGACAGCAGGGTGGCTGACAGTTCGGCAGGTGAATCGTAAAGCCCCTTGCGGCTGAGACTGGCGGCGGAGAACTCGTCGCGGGTCCAGGCCACCGAGAGCGAAATGGGGAGCACCATCAGCAGAAAGGCGACGAGCGGGGGCAGGTCACTGGATTCGTGATCGTGGCCATCGTCCGGGCCGCAGTGGTCGTGGCCGCAGTCGGCATCCTGACCGGCGGTAAGCAGGTTGAACAGGCCGAGCACGGCGAGCCCGAGCCCGCCCAGCAGCACCAGCGGCCGGAAATCCGGGGCAAGATAGCGGGCGATCCGGCCGGAGCCGTGGAAATAGAGCATGATCCCGGCCCAAACCAGCACGGCCAGCGAAAACAGGATGCGGCGGTTGCGGGGACTCATGGGATGAAATGGCTGACGATGAGGTTCTGCCAGAGAATGGAAAGGCCGCCGATCGCGAAAAACAACCCGATCCCCAGCCAGAGGATGAAACGTTTGCTGAAGACCGATTGATAGAGAAAGATCAGCTTCACATCCATCATCGGTCCGAAGGTGAGGAAGGCGAGTTTGGCGGCCCAGGAGAACTTCGCCAGGGTGGCGGCGATGAAGGCGTCCGAGGTGCTGCACAGGCTCAGGACAAATGCCAGCGCCATCAGCGCGGCAGGGGCGGCGGTCGGGTTCTGCGCCAGGCTGTCCAGCCACTCGGCCCCCGGGGCGATCCCGGTGTTGAACAACGCGGTGATGGCCACGCCAACCGTGAAATACACCCCGACGTCCACGAAGTCCTTGAGCGCCGAGCGAAAGGCCGCCACCACCCGGTTGTCCGCCGCCGGGTGCGGGTGGTCGCGGCCACAGCAGGAGTTGTCGTGGTGAGGGTCCTGGCCGCAGCAGGTATCGTCCTGTTCGTGGCTGCCGCACGCGGGTTTTTCCCGGGTTTCGGCCGCAGGCGGGGTTTCGGCCAGGCTGGCGGCGAACTTGGCCTTGAGGATGGTGCCGAGCGAAAGGCGCGAGGCGATCAGGCCCACGGCGACGGCGATCAGGAAACCCAGCAACAGCCGGGAACTGGTCATCAGTCCGGCCTGTTGGCCTTGGAATGCCTTCCAGGTGCTGAGTGCGGTGATCGGGTTGACGATGGGTGCGGCCAGCATGTAGGTGAGGGCGCAGGAGACCGGCAACCCCTTGCCGACCAAGCGCCGGATCACCGGCACCACCGCGCATTCGCAGACCGGAAACACCGCACCCAACAACCCGGCCACGACCACCGCCAGCGGGCGGTTTTTCGGCAACAACCGGTCCATCGCTCCGGCCGGCAGGTAAACATCGAGAAACCCGCTGATCAGCGTGCCAAGCAGAATGAACGGAGCTCCCTCGAAGAGGATGCTCAGAAATGCGAGGGCAAAGTCCTGTCTGGCGTCGGCGGACACGCCGCAGCAAAACCCGGAGTCGGACGGGAGTCAACCCCGGATCCGGGACCGGACCCGCAGGGTCCCTACGTGAGGGTCGTCGGCCCTTATGGCAGGCCCTTGGTGGTCTCAGGAGAGGTCCAGCAGGCCGCGGCGGATGGCCTCGCTGACGGCGGCCGGCAGGTTGCGGACGTGGAGTTTGTCGAAGCTGCGTTTGATGTATTCGGTGACCGAATGCGGGCTGAGGGCCAGTTCGTCGGCGATTTCCTGGCGGGTGAGGCCTTTGGCGGCGAGTTGGAGCACTTCGCATTCGCGGCCGGAGAGCGATTCGGCGTCGGAGATGGGGCTGAGCTGGCGGAAGGTTTGGAGGATCATGCCCGCGATCTTGGGGTCGAGTGGAGTGCCGCCGGCGAGGACCTCCTCGAGGGTTTCCATCAGCCGGGAGGCGCTACCGGCCTTGACCAGATAGCCGTGGGCACCGGCCTCCAGCGCGGCGAAGACCTTCGCCTTGTCGGTGAACGCGGTGAGCACCAGCACGCGGGCTTCGGGCAGCAGTCCGCGGATTTTGCGGATGCCGGCCACGCCGCTCATCCCGGGCAGACCGAGATCCGAGAGCACCAGGTCCGCCTTGAGGCCGGCGCGGATGGCCTCCAGTGCATCCTCCATGGTGGAGAATCCGCCCACGCATTGGTAGCCGCCGCGCTGCTCCAGCACCATCGATACCGACTCGCGGAAATCAGCGTGGTCCTCGATCAGAATCAGTTGGATCGGATTCTCCCTGGTGGCTGGCGGCTGGGTCATGGCGAGGATCTATAGCGCGGGCGGGGGGGTTGGAAAAGCACGGATTTCGGGCAAAAAAAAGGGGCCGCGCACTCGCGCGGCCCGTATTGTTGGTTCACAATCCCTTATGAAACCGGGGGATCGCTCCCCCCAACGGCGTGAATATGCTCAAAACCGAGGAGGTTGTCATGTCCCTAAGATTTGGGACAACCGGAAGAATGGGAAGAATGGGAAGTGAATGCCAGACACCATCATTCCCATGACTCCCATCATTCCCATCCCGCCAGCGCGGCGCCAGCGGGATGGGAGAGGAGCCACTAACAATTCTTACCCGTTCGTTTGCGGGGCACGGGCACGGCGAGTTGGAGGCGGGTGCCGGTGTCCGGGGAGCTTTCGACGTCGAAGCCTGCGCCGAGGGCTTCGGCGCGCTGGTGGAGGGCGTGGAGGGTGGCGGGGCGTTCCAAGCGCTCCGGGGCGATGCCGGTGCCGTCGTCGGTGATGGTGAGGCGAAAGCGGCCGTCGGTCATTTCCACCAGGATTTCGACTTTGGCCGCGCTGGCGTGGCGGATGATGTTGTGGAGGGCTTCGCGGAAAAACAGGAACAGGTGGCGGGTTTCTTCGTCCGGGAGTTCCACCTGCCAGGCCTCCTCGTCGGCGGTGAATTTCCAGTCCATGCTTTCGAGCATGATCGAGCTGGTCTCGCGGAGGTGTTCGACGGTGCCGATGCGGTGTTCGCCTTCCGGGCGGAGCAGCCAGACGATGTCGCGGACGGCGCTGACGGTTTCGCCGGCGATGCGCTGGATCCGGGTCAGTTCGTCCGAACGGCCGGAACGGCTCGCGGCCAGATCGGCGAACATCTGGATGCTGCCGAGATTGCTGCCGACTTCATCGTGCAGATCGCCGGCGATGCGCTCGCGCACCTTGAGCAGTTCCCGGTGGGCGTGCCTGCGATAGCGGATCGGCAGGACGATGAGCAGGAAAGCGCCGGCCAGGCCCAGGACCGTGAGGCCCGCGAGGCCCGCCTGCCGCCAGCCGTGGATCAGGCGGGCGGCCTCGGCACGCAGTTCATAGCGGCGGGTTTCGATTTGCAGGCGCCGGTCCAGAGCGGTCAGCCAGACGCGGGTGGAAACCAGGCGGCCATCCGGTCCGAAGCCATCGCTGAGTGAGGCGCTGCTCCAGATGCGTCCGCTGGAGGCGATGACATTGGGCATGCCGTCGGGAGAGTTCACCGGTTTGCCCAGGGCCAGGTTTTGATCGCCGGCCAAGACCTCCACTTCACTCAGGGCGAAAAACGCCGGGTAGTCATCAAAGGCCTTCCAGAGTTGGGTGGCCTCGATTCTAATATATCGTCCGGAAACGGGCTCGAAGGGGAACAGCACCGGATTGTGGCCCGGGTTTCGCAGTTCGTGGCTGGCGATGAGCGACCACTCGTCCTGCTTTCCGGTGGCGGAAATCGAAATGGCTAGTTTGCGCGGGAAACCGAAGCCGCTGGGCAGGTCGGAGGTCGGACGTTTGGCCGGCAGCAGGCGGACGGCATCCACGGTTGCTGCGGTTCCGAGGTCCACGGTCATGGATGCCGATTCGCTTGCTTTGGCCCTGCCTTCGGAGATCCAGCCGATGTTTCTGTGTTCTTCCCCGGGAGTTTCCGGCAGGCCGAGCGGGGTTTGGCCATCGGCGAGAAACGCGGGGTTCCAGTGCCAGGGCGCGGGAGGTGCCGAGCCGCCGAGATTGCGGACCTGTGCGGCGAGGGCAAGGTTGTGCTCACCGGCGAAGGCAAATACCTCCGCCCAGGCATGGACGAAGGTGTCATCGCCTTCGGGGTCCGGATGGAGCCGGGTGGCGGTGATCCGCAGTCCCGCGGCGGCGAGCGGAGGGGATACTTGATAGAGAAAGGGATGCCCGCGGCGGACCGGATGGGCGTGGGTGTCGGGCTCGCTGGCCACGCATCCGATCACCTCTCCAGCGGGGTCCAGCAGTTCCACGGTGAAGGCATCCGGCAGGCCGTATTGGGCGTCTAAGCCGGCCACGCCGTAGCGCCGGGCCGGTACCAAGGCCACCAGATCGATCGGTGCCGCAGTCGCCCAGCGGATCTCGACGGCGCAGGGGGTTTTCGCGGTGGGCGTGGCCGTGGGCTGGGTGCTGGCGTAGCCGCCGGTGCCGCCCTGGTCACTGACTGGAACCTGGGGCAGGTTGTTCAACTGGGGGGTCAACTCCGCCAGTTCGCTGTCGATTTGGCGGAGGCGTTCCGAGAGGGTTCTGGCGAGGCGTTCGTCCCAACTGATGTCACCGGCCTTTCCGGCAGCCATGAACAGGACGGAAAGGCTGAAAAATCCGGAAAATGCCGTGAGGCGATTCATGCGGTCGGGATCTAACGAAGCAGGTTCCAGGCGGTGACCAGAGCCTTGAGGCCGGCCATTTCGATCGAGGGGTCCACGCCGGCACCCCAGAGCAGGCGGCCGTCGTCGTGCTGGAGTTGCACGTAGGCGGCAGCGCTGGCGTCGGAGCCGCCGCGCACGGCGTGGGAGCGGTAGTCGGTGACCTTGAAATCCTTGATGTCGATGGCTTCGAGGGCCTGGACGAAGGCATTGATGGGGCCGTTGCCGAGGCCATCGATTTGCCGTTGCTCACCGCGCAGGAGGATTTGAGCGGTGCAGCGGACCCGGCCGCGTTCGGTGGTGTGGTGGATCAACTCATAGTCGCTGACGTCGAGCGGGCTGGTGAGGTTGACGAATTCCCGGAAGAACGCGTCGCGGATCTCATCGGCGGAAAGCTCGCGGCCCAGGCGGTCGGCGAGGTCGTAGATGCGTTTACCCACCTGCGGGTGCATGGTTTTCGGGAGATCGAACCCGTGTTCGCGGTCGAGCACGTAGGCCACGCCGCCCTTGCCGGACTGCGAGTTGATGCGGATGATCGCCTCGTAGGAGCGGCCGATGTCCTGGGGGTCGATGGTGAGGTAGGGGACACCCCAGGGGACGGTGTTGTCATCGCGGGTTTCGCGGGCGCGGAGGTCGAGGCCTTTTTTGATCGCGTCCTGATGGGACCCGGAGAAGGCGGTGAAGACGAGTTCGCCGGCGTAGGGCTGGCGTTCCGGGACGGGCAGGCGGGTGGTGCGTTCGTAAACCGCGCGGATGGTCTGGAGATCGGAGAAATCGAGGCCGGTGGGGATGCCGTGGCTGTTGAGGTTGAGGGCGACGGTGACGATGTCGAGATTGCCCGTGCGCTCGCCATTGCCGAAGAGGGTGCCCTCGACGCGGTCGGCGCCGGCCATCAGGCCCAGCTCGGTGGCGGCGACCCCGGTGCCGCGGTCGTTGTGGGTGTGGAGCGAGATGATGACCGAATCGCGGCGGGCGAGGTGACGGCCCATCCATTCGATCATGTCCGCGTGGATGTTCGGGGTGGTCCACTGGACGGTATCCGGCAGGTTGATGATCATTTTCCGCTCCGGAGTCGGTTGCCAGACGTCGATCACGCCGTTGCAGCATTCGAGGGCGAAGTCCGGTTCGGTATCGGAGAACGATTCCGGCGAATACTGGAGGACGACCTCGGTTTCCGGCACGGTGGGGACGAGCGCCTTGACCAGTTGCGCGCCTTCGATGGCGAGGCCCAGGATGTCCTCGCGGGAGGCGTTGTTGAAGGTGACGCGGCGCTGGAGCGGCGAGGTGGAGTTGTAGATGTGGACGATCGCGCGGCGGGCTCCGGCGATCGCTTCGAAGGTCCGCCGCAGCAGGTGTTCGCGGGTCTGAACCAGGACTTGGACGGTGACATCGTCCGGGATGTGGTTTTCCTCGATGAGGCGGCGCAGGAAGTTGAACTCGGTATCCGCGGCGGACGGGAAACCGACCTCGATCTGTTTGAAGCCGATCCGGGTGAGCAGGTGGAAAAACTCGATTTTCTCGTCCACGGACATTGGTTGGGGCAGCGCCTGATTGCCATCGCGGAGGTCCACCGAGCACCATTCCGGGGCTCGGGTGAGAGTGCGGTCCGGCCAAGTGCGATCCGGCAGCGGGACGGCGGGAAACGGGCGGTATTTGGCAAGTGCGGACGGATGCATGGTGGAGGAGTGGTCGGAGGTCGGAGGTCGGAGGTCGGAGGTCGGAGGTCGAGGGGCTAGCGGCAAACGCCGCGTTTTGAGGATTCGATGAAGTGGATGAGGTGGGCCACCTGGGGGGAGGATGCCGCGTGGGTGGCTTTGAGCGAGCTGATGGCGACGGCGAAGGTCTGCTCCTTCTTGAGGAAGAGTTTTTTGTAGGCGGACTTGAGGTCGCGGATCGTGTCTTCGGCGAAGCCCCGCCGTTGCAGCCCCACGAGGTTGATGCCGCGGGTCGCGCCAGGGTGGCCTTCGACGATCATGTAGGGCGGCACATCCTGGGCCACTTTGGCCAGGCCGCCGATGATCGAGTGGCAACCGATGGCGCAGAACTGGTGGACGGCGCTGAGGCCGGAAACGATGGCGTAGTCGCCCACGGTCACATGCCCCCCCAAGGTGGCGTTGTTGGAAAGGATGATGTGATCCCCGAGTTGGCAATCGTGGGCGATGTGGGTGTAGCAGAGGAACAGGTTATGGGATCCGATGCGGGTGGGGGTTTCTGCCGTGGTGCCGCGGTGGACGGTGCAGTTTTCCCGGAACACATTGTGGTTCCCCACTTCCAGATAGGTTGGCTCACCGAGGTATTTGAGGTCTTGGGTCTTGCCGCCGACGACGGCGAAAGGGAAAAACTCGTTGGCCCGTCCGATTTTTGACGTGCCTTCAATGATCACGTGGGAGTGGAGGACGCAGTCATCATCCAGTTCAACATGGGGACCGATGATGCAATAGGGCCCCACCCGGACGTTCTTGCCGAGTTTGGCGAGCGGGGAAACAATGGCGGTTGGATGGATCACGCGCCAATCAGGCCGAAATCGCGGATGAAATACCAGATATTTTTTACGATGCCGGGTTTTCGCTTGCCGCGGGCGGTTTTCGCGTTAGGCTTGTCGGTGATGAAAACAAAACTCCTGCTTAGCATTCCCGTAGCGTTTCTAGTGGTTTCCTGCGCCCAAGACAGCATGACCGGAGATACTTATTCTCGGAGCGACACCCGCCAGGCCCAGGATGTCAAGACCGGCAAGGTCACCTCGATCCGCCCGGTCAAGATCGAAGGCGGCAATAAAACCGGGGCTCTGCTCGGTGCCGTTGGTGGTGGATTCCTCGGCAGCAATATCGGCGGTGGCCGCGCCGCCAATACGGCAGGAGCGGTCGGTGGTGCCCTGGTTGGGAGCGCCGTTGGCTCCCACGCCGAACAGGCGATGAATTCGCGCCAGGGGATCGATATCACCGTCCGGATTGACGGAGGTGGATCGCTTTCCGTGGTGCAGGAAGTCAATCCCCGCGAGGAATTCTATGTCGGTGACCGGGTGAAGGTGCTGACCTCCGGCAGCGGCACCCGGGTGACCCATTGAGGGGGGTGGGTGATCAGTAAGCAGTAATCGGTGATCAGTGATCGGTGGAAAATGGGGAGAGCACCATAGGGCTCATCATTCCCATAGGTCCGATAGGTCCGATAGGCCCCATTCCGCCAGCGCTCCGCCGGAGGGATTATCCCCGGCATCCTTCAGCTCCGCCTCAGACCTTCCAGAGGTTGAGGATCTTGAGGTAGTTGGCGCGTTCGTACACCGAGGGGTCCGGGCAGTGGCCAAGGCTCATGCTGCCGCGCATCTGGTCCACGGATTCGTATTCGTGGGCCTCCATCCAGCGCTCGAAGCTCTGGATCATGGTGGCCAGGTGGCCGGGACCGTGTTTGAGCAGGGCGGAGACGACCTGGACGGTGGTGGCACCGACCATGATGCCCTTGATGATGTCCTCGTGGGAGTGGACGCCGCCGCTGAGGGCGATGTCCGCCTTGATGTGGCCGTGGACGATGGCGATCCAGCGGAGCCGCTGGCGCAGCTCGGTGGAGTTGGATAGATCCAGCCGGTGGGTGGCTTCGAGCTCCTCGATGTCGATGTCCGGTTGATAGAAGCGGTTGAACATCACCAGCCCGGCGGCGCCGCGGCTGTCGAGGGACTTGGCGAAATTCCCCGGCGACGAGTAGTAGGGGGAGAGCTTGAGGGCGATCGGGATGGTGACGCTCTTCTTGACCTCTTCGAGGATGTTGAAGGTGCGCATCTGGACTTCCATGCCGGTTTCGTTGGGGTCGGTGGCGACGTAGTAAACATTGAGTTCGAGGGCGTCGGCACCGGCTTGCTGGATGAGCTTGGCGTGGTCGGTCCAGCCGCCGATGCTGGTGCCGTTGAGGGAGCCGATGACCGGGATGTCCACGACTTCCTTGATTTTTGATATGTGCTCCAGATAGCGGTCCGGCCCGAGGGCGTAGTCCTCCATCCGCGGGAAGTAGGAGCCGGCTTCCGAGGACGAATCCGCGGAAAACTCGGTGTGGGCGAACTCGGCGAGCTGCTGGCTGGTGATCTGCTCCTCGAACAACGAGTGCATGACGATGGCCGCCGCGCCGGCGTCTTCGAGCAGGCGGACGTTGTCGAGCTTGTCAACCAAGGGTGAGGCGCCGGGCATCACCGGGTTTTTGAGGGGCAGGCCGAGGTAGGTGGTGGATAGGTCCATGGGGGTCAGGCGGTTGGGGTGTTGGAATCGGTGGTGGAGGGGGAGGCCGGCTCGCTGGCGGCCGCCAGTTGTTGATAGATGGCGAAGCGTTCCTTGACGGAGGCTGCGGCCATTTGCTGGAGCATGGCCGAGCGTTCCGGATTGATGCGTTCGAGCATCTGGAAGCGGGTCTCGTTGCGGGTGAACTCGGCGAGCGACGCCTTGGGCGCGGCGGAGTCGAGTTTCATCGGGTTTTCCCCGGCCGCGGTGCGTCGCGGATCGAAGCGGAACAGCGGCCAGTAGCCGCAGGCGACGGCCCGTTTTTGTTGTTCGACGCCCTGGGAGAGGCTGTAGCCGTGGGCCACACAATGGCTGTAGGCGATGACCAGCGAGGGACCGTCGTAGCTTTCCGCCTCGCGGAGCGCGGTGACGGTGTGGGCGTCCTTGGCCCCGAAGGCGACGCGGGCGACGTACACCGTGCCGTAGGTGGTGGCGATCAGGCCGAGGTCTTTTTTGGCCAGGGCCTTGCCGGCCATGGAGAACTTGGCCACGGCCCCGAGCGGGGTGGCCTTGGATTGCTGGCCGCCGGTGTTGGAGTACACCTCGGTGTCGAGGACCAGGATGTTGACGTTGCGGCCGGAGGCGATGACGTGGTCGAGGCCGCCGAAACCGATATCATAGGCCCAGCCGTCGCCGCCGACGATCCAGACGCTCTTATCGACGAGGTAGTCGGCGATTTGGGCGAGGGCGAGGGCCTCTTTGCTGGTCTGGCCGGTCAGGGTCTGGCGCAGGGCGGCCACCCGTTCGCGTTGGGCGTTGATGCCCGCCTCGGACGATTGGTCGGCGGTGAGGATGGAGCTGATCAGATCGTCGCCCACGAGCTTGCCCTGGCCTTGCAGCAGGACGTTGGCGTAGGTGCGGGTCTGGTCGAGGCTGGCGCGGAAACCGAGCCCGAACTCCGCGTTGTCTTCGAACAGCGAGTTGGCCCAGGCGGGACCGCGGCCGCAGGGGTCGGTGGTGTAGGGGGTGGTGGGCAGGTTGCCGCCATAGATCGACGAGCAACCGGTCGCGTTGGCGATCAGCAGGCGATCGCCGAAGAGCTGGGTGAGCAGCTTGACGTACGGCGTTTCACCGCAGCCGGCGCAGGCACCGGAGTATTCAAACAGCGGCCGCATGAACTGCGAGGTCTTGACGTCGTCCTTGAGCATCGCGCGGTCGGGATCCGGCAGCTTGAGGAAGAACTCGTAGTTTTCGCGTTCGGCCTCGCGCAGCGGGAGTTGCGGGGCCATGTTGATCGCCTTGCGGCTTGGGTTGCTCTTGTCCTTGGCCGGGCAGACGTTGACGCAGACCAGGCAGCCGGTGCAATCCTCGGGAGCGATTTGCAGCGAGTAGAGCATGCCGGGGTAGTCGCGCACCTTGAACGCGGTGGACTTGAAGGTTGCCGGGGCATCGGCGAGGAGGTCGGGCGTGTAAACCTTCGGACGGATGGCGGCGTGGGGGCAGACCAGGGCGCACTTGTTGCACTGGATGCAGAGGTCGGTTTCCCAGACCGGGATTTCCTCGGCGATGTTGCGTTTCTCCCACTGGGTGGTGCCGGTGGGCCAGGTGCCATCGACCGGGAAGGCGCTGACCGGCAGCAGGTCGCCCTTGCCGGCGATCATCATCGCGGTGATGCGTTTGACGAAATCCGGGGCATTGTCCGGCACCAGCGGGGCGAGCAGGATGTTGGAATCCGCGGTCTTCGCGTAGTCGAGCTTGACGAGGTTTTCGAGGGTGCGGTCCACGGCTTCATAGTTGCGTTGGACCACGGCGTCGCCACGTTTGCCATAGGTTTTCTTGATCGCGTATTTGATGGCGGCGATGGCTTCATCCTTGGGCAGCACGCCGGAGATGGCGAAGTAACACGTCTGCATGATCGTGTTGATGCGGCCGGCCATGCCGCAGTTGCGGGCGACGGTGGAGGCGTCGATGGCGTAGAACGAGAGATCCTTGGCGATGATCTGCTCCTGGAGATCGCGGGTCAGGCGGTCCCAGGCTTCGTGGGGGTCGCCGGGGGAGTTGAGCAGGAAAATGCCGCCGGGTTTGACGTAGTCGAGGATGTTGATCTGGTGGAGCAGGTCGAAGCGGTGGCAGGCGACGAACTCGGCGCGGCGGATCAGGTAGGTCGAGCGGATCGGCTGCGGGCCGAAGCGCAGGTGGGAGACGGTCATCGCCCCAGCCTTCTTCGAGTCATAGACGAAGTAGCCCTGGGCGTAGTTGTCGGTGTCCTCGCCGATGATCTTGATCGAGTTCTTGTTGGCGCCGACCGTGCCGTCCGAGCCGAGGCCGAAGAAGATTGCCTGTTTCATGCCGGCCGGGACCACTTCGAAGTCCGGATCGTAGTCGAGCGACAGGCCGGTGACATCGTCGTTGATGCCGATGGTGAATTCAGGTTTGGGGTCGGGTTTGGCGAGTTCGTCGAAGATCGCCTTGACCATGGCCGGGTTGAACTCCTTGGAACCGAGGCCGTAGCGGCCGCCGGTGACGCGGATCAGGTGGGAGTCCTTGAGCAGGCCGCGGGACTCGGCGGTGCGGAGGGCGGCCACCACATCGAGGAACAGCGGTTCACCGATGGCACCGGGCTCCTTGGTCCGGTCGAGCACGGCGATGGATTTCACGGTCTTGGGCAGCACGGCGGCGAAATCCTCCACCGAGAACGGACGGTAGAGGCGGACCTTGATCACGCCGACTTTTTCGCCATTGTCATTGAGCCACCCGACAGTCTCGCCGGCGGCTTCAGCACCGGAACCCATGATCACGATCACGCGATCGGCGTCCGGGGCTCCCTCGTAGTCGAACGGCAGGTAGGTGCGCCCGGTTTGGGCGGCGAAGGCGGCCATGGCCTCCCTGACGATGCCGGGCAGCGCATCATAGTAGGAGTTGCAACCTTCGCGGGCCTGGAAGAAGGCGTCCGGGTTTTGGGCGGTGCCGCGGATGACCGGTTTGTCCGGGGTGAGCGAGCGGTCGCGGACGGCGTGGACGCAGTCGTCATCAATCAGGGCATGCAGCACCTCGTCGCTGATGAGGGAAATTTTGGAGACTTCGTGGGAGGTGCGGAAGCCATCGAAGAAGTGCAGGAAGGGCACCCGCGAGCGGAGGGTGGCCATTTGGGAGATCACCGCGGTGTCCATCGCCTCCTGCACCGAGCCGCCGGCCAGCATCGCGAAACCGGTCTGGCGGCAGGCCATCACGTCCGAGTGGTCGCCAAAGATGCTCAGCGCGTGGGTGGCCACCGCGCGGGCGGTGACGTGCAGGCAGAACGGCATCAACTCGCCGGCGATCTTGAACATGTTGGGAACCATCAGCAACAGCCCCTGGGAGGCGGTGAACGAGGCGCTCAGCGAGCCCGCCATCAGCGCACCGTGCAGGGCTCCGGCGGCCCCGCCTTCCGATTGCATTTCCAGCACGCTGGGGACGGCTCCCCACAGGTTCGGACGTCCGGCGGCGGACCACTCATCGGCAAACTCGGCCATCGGCGACGACGGAGTGATTGGATAAATGGCAAAAAATTCGTTCATTCGGTAGGCGACGGAGGCGACCGCCTCGTTCGCGTCAAGAGTGCCCATGGCAGATGAAATTGTTGTGTTCACGGGCGGATTTGAGGCACCTCGGGTCCCACAGGTCCATAAAATAGCATTCGATGAGACGATAATGGTGGAAATTGCGGATTTGGCGATAGGTGGTGCGGAGTATCGGTGTTTTTCATCCTCGATCCATGAATGATCGCCTCCTATCCAACACCAAACGCCGCCCCGGGGGCATCCGTGTCAAGTTAGGGCGCAAACGGAGCATAGCCGTCCCGGCTGGGTTGGAGAACGGGCTTCCAACCTGTTCTGAGCCCGCTGTGCTGCCCTGTAAACCTCACCCAAACCCGCCACTGCAGCCGAGACGGCCGCGCTACGGGACGGCCGGGACGGCGATCCTCCCTGAAGTTGACGCGCATGCCCGAAGGGGGCGCCTGAGAGCGGGATCAACCGCGGAGGTCGCAGGGGGAGACGCGGAGGAAGATCCTGAGGGCTACGGCTGCCAATGGACAACTCGGGAAATCGCGCCGGTCACAGCAGCCCAAGATTCGGCCCCGTCAAGACGAACTCGGGAGATGCTCTCTTGAGAAGTTCTCTTCCCCTGGCCCGTTGCATGTCGCAAACGCGACAATGGGAGCGACGATCGTCGTTCTGATTGTCGCAACGAGCGTTTAAACGAGAGGGGAATACCCTCCAATTCTCTCCCAACTCACGCTTGTGGGCGGCGTGGAGAGTGTAGATGACATCGATGGCGTTGGCAAAAAGCACGCTGAGGCTTTGCTGGCAGGCGGCGTAGCCAATGAGAAGAGGAGTTTCCTTTTCTTAAAAATGGGGTGGAACCGCCAACTGCAGGATGGGCTCGGGGTCGAGGAAATCCTGGGCGTGGATCAGGTGGGCGAGCAGGGGGACGCCGGCGAGGCCTTCGATGATGCCCTTGTTGGTGACCATCGCGGTGTCCATTTCGTCTTCGAGCTGGTTGAGGACGATCCCGGCGCAGCGGAGGCCGCGGGCCTGGATGGCGCGCACGGTGAGCAGCACGTGGTTGATGCAACCGAGGCGGTTGGCCGCCACCACGACCACCGGCAGCCCGAGCGCCACCGCGAGATCGGAGATGAAAAACCCTTCGGCCAACGGCACTTCCCAGCCGCCCGCGCCCTCGACGATCACGCTGGCGTGCTCCGCAGCAAGTGATTGATAGCCGGCGACGAGTTCCCCGCAGGTGATCGTGCGGTTTTCCAACATGCCGGCCACCATTGGGGCCAGCGCGGGTTTGAGAAACACCGGATTGATCCGGTCGCGATCCAGGTTGCCGGAAACGGCAGCCAGAATGGAGGCGTCCGCCCGGTCGCCGCTGGCCACGGGTTTGTAGCCGACGGCGTCGATGCCCGCGTGGCGGAGGGTTTCGATGATCAGGCGGGTCACGTAGGTTTTGCCCACGCCCGTGTCGGTGCCGGTGATGAATGCGCTCACGGCCAGGGGCTGTGCCCTAGTGGCGGGCGGTGGTCAAGCGGTAGTTTCCCCATGCGGCGGGTTTGGCGGCATTCGCGGTTTCGGGTTCACGGCTGCCGGACGGCGATCAGGTAGTCGAGCACGGCCTGCCGTGCGGCGGGATCGAGTTCGGATTTTCTGGCCATCACTGGGAAAATCCGCTCCCTGAGTTCCCGCTCACTGTAACCGGATGGGTCCACGAAGGCATGGCAGGTGGCGCACTTCGCCTGATGGATGGCGTGCCCTCGGACCAATCTTGCTTGTTCGGTCGCGGTGAGCGCGGGTGAGGTGGGAGCGGGTGGGGGGGTGTATCCCAGCCCGCAGCCCGGTGGCAGCAGGAGGAGGGCGGCCACCCCCGTCGTGAGGGGACGGAAGATGGCGTGAAACGGCGGTGATTTCAAAATCCGGGGCAGGGGGGGTTAGAAATCGATCGAGAACAAGGTGCGGATTTGGAAATCCGGCTCGCCGTCGAGGTGGGTCAACTGCCACATGGCGGTGGTGCTGAGGCCGAAGTTGCCCTTGCGCCAGCTCACGTTGGGGCCCAGGTAAACCACGCTGTCGCCGAGGCTTTCGGCGTCCGGGCATTCGATCTCGTGGAGCGCTTCCGCGCCCACCGACCAGGCGGGGTTGATTTGATAGGCCACGCCGACGCTTTGCATCAGCTCGGCTTTGTCATCCTCGTAGTTATGTTCCCATTCGATGGCTCCGCCGATGTTGTAAACGAACATCCAGGGGCCGAGGTTTTTCTGGAGCAGGAACTTGCCTTCCAGTTCGATGAAGTCGTCGCTGCCCTTGATCTCGCCGTAGAGGGCGGAGCCGAACGGGCAGGTGTTCGGGTTGGTGAGGTTGTAGATCGCTTCGAGCGCCACATCGTGGAAGGTGGTGGTGCCGGATTCCTTGGCAGATTCCTCGTAGCGCCAGTCCAGGAAGTAGAATGCCAGTTGCAGGCGGTCGGTCATGCCGTATTCGAACTCGTGGCGGATGTCGAAGCGTTGGAAATCCGGGTCGCTGCCCTTGTCGGTCTTGTAGGTGACCGAAGTTTCCAATTCCATGGCACCGGCAGCCATGGTGGTGGTTTCGTAGCTGTAGACGAAGCGCCGGTTGCCGGCCTCGGCGGTGGCGGCGAGGGACAACAGGGTTCCGAAGCAGGCAAAATTCCGGACCAAGCGGCCGGAGCGGGAGGTGTGGAGCGTTGATTTCATCGTGTGGATTGGGGTTGTAACTGAGAATGCGTCTCAGTTGCGGGAAAATGTGGATTAGGATGGGCCGGGTCAAGGGGAAAATGTGGGAAAAGTGGAAAAAGTGGAAAAAGTGGAAAAAGTGGAAAAAGTGCAAAATGCGGGGAGCGGATGGGAAAGATGGGAAAGATGGGAAAGATGGGAAGCGTCATGATTCCCACAATTCCCATGATTCCCATATCCCCAGCGGCTGGCAGAATGGAAATGAAGGTGCTTGGCGCAGCCTTCGTCGCGAATTTTTCTTTTCAACGGTTCTTTTGGGGGCAGAATCGCGTCAGATGACCACTGATTTTCTCGTCATAGGGGCAGGTGTTGCCGGCTTGTCATTTGCGCTGCGTGCTGCGGGGCATGGCACGGTGGCGGTGTTGGCCAAGGGTTCGTTGTACGAGTCGAACACCGCTTGGGCGCAAGGTGGGATAGCCATCGTGCTGCCCGAGTCCGAGCGGGAGAATGGGGACTCGGTCGATTCCCATGTGGCGGACACCCTGGACGCCGGGGCCGGCTTGTGTCAGGAGGCGGTGGTGCGGGAGATCATCCGGGAGGGGGCGGCGACGGTTGAGGATCTGGCGGCATACGGGGTGGTCTTCGACCGTGAGGATGGGCATTTCCAGCTTGGCAAGGAGGGCGGGCACAGCCACCGGCGGGTGTTGCACACGCGCGATACGACCGGGTTGGCGGTGGCCCGGGGCTTGATCGAGTCCGCCCGACGGCATCCGAACATCACGTTGTTGGAGCGTCATTTTGCGATTGATCTGATCACCACCTCGAAGCTGGGCGCGGTGGCCGACGACCGGATTCTGGGGGCCTACGTGCTCGATTCCAAACGCAACGAGGTGATGGTGATGCGGAGTGACCGGGTGGTGTTGGCCACGGGTGGTTGCGGCAAGGTCTATCTTTATACCACCAATCCCGACTGCTCGACCGGCGACGGGGTGGCGATGGCTTGGCGGGCCGGGGCGGCGATCGCCAACATGGAGTTCATCCAGTTTCATCCGACGTGTTTTTACAACCCGGCGGCGACCGGTCCGGAGGCGCGTTCGTTTCTGGTGAGCGAGGCGGTGCGGGGCGAGGGCGGGGTGCTGATCAACGGCAAGGGCGATGATTTCACCAAGCAGAGTGATCCGCGCGGCTCGCTGGCACCGCGCGATATCGTGGCCCGGGCGATCGACCGCGAGTTGAAGCGCACCGGGGCTCCCTGTGTTTTCCTGGATGTGACCCACCGGCCGAAGGGGTTCATGGCGGACCGGTTTCCATATATCCATGAGAATTTGTTGAAATTCGGCTTGGATTGCGCAAAGCAGCCGATTCCGGTGGTGCCGGCCGCTCACTACCAATGCGGCGGAGTGGTCACCGGGGTCAACGGCCGTACCGGAATTGCCGGGCTGTATGCGCTGGGGGAAGTGGCGTGTACCGGACTGCACGGGGCCAACCGGCTGGCCTCCAACTCACTGCTGGAGGGCAATGTGATGGCCCGGCTCGCGGTGACCGACGTGTTCACCCGATTTCCGCCGGGACGGACGCCGCCCGAGCCGCCACCGATTCCGGCGTGGGAGGCCGGCAATGCCACCGAGGCCGACGAGTTGGTGGTGATCTATCACAATTGGGACGAAATCCGCCGCCTGATGTGGGACTATGTGTCGATCGTGCGCACCGACAACCGCCTCCGGCGGGCTGCCACCCGGCTGCGCAATCTCGAAAAGGAAGTCCGCGAGTTTTACTGGGGGCACCGGGTCAACACCGACATCCTCGAACTCCGCAACCTGGTGGACACCGCCAGCCTGATCGTCGAGTGCGCCGTGCGCCGCAAGGAGTCCCGCGGCCTGCATTTCACCCTCGATCACCCGTCGCCCTCGGAGCGGTTTTTATCCGACACCGTGGTGCGGAAATTCTAACCAGCCGTCACCGGTCGGTGAACGCGATCGAGTCGATTTCCTTTGCGGCGAGGGCGTTGATCACGTCCACCACCCGTTGTTGGTTTGCGCCATCGTCGACCCAGAGTTGGACCAGCGGCCGGTTCATGGCGCTGCGGGAGGCGGCTTGGTAGAGTTGCAGCGCCTGGCCGAGCAGGGGGAGTTCGCGGACGGCGGGGTCCGCGTCCAGCGCTTGCTGGCCCATGCCATGGCCCACCGAGACGAGTCCGCTGGACTCGACCCGGATGAACAGGGGTTGGATTTCGGTCGGGGTGGGGTCGCGGCGATCGCCTGCCGTCTGCAGTTTCAGGTCGGTTTCGCGCACTTGGATGGCGGAGGTGACCAGGAAGTAGATCAGCATCAGGAAACAGACATCGATCAGGGAGGAGATGTCCATTTTCGGTTCGTCGTCTTGCTCGGTTGCGTAGTGTTTGTGGCGGGCCATGGCGGGGTGGGGCTTGGGATTGGAGTTGGGGATGAGCCGGAGCAGGACCCGGCCAAGGGTGGAACCGCCGGGGATGGAATCGTCTTAGAACTAAAAAGGGAATAAAAAGGGCTTGCTCACCATTATCATCCGTGTTTAGACAAACCTTCGTTGCGGCGACGCTTTGGGCGTGATTCAAGGCGGCAACCGCCCCATCATCCATCCATCCCACTCCTTATGATCGAAGTTGACAGTCTAACCAAGCAATTCGGCTCCAAGACCGCCGTTGACAAGCTCTCGTTCTCCGTCAAGAAGGGCGAGGTGCTCGGTTTCCTCGGACCCAACGGAGCCGGTAAATCCACCACCATGCGCATGATTACCGGGTTTTTCCCGCCCACTTCCGGCGACGCCAAGGTCTGTGGCATTTCGGTGGTGGACCGGCCCACCGCCGCCAAGCGCAAGATCGGCTACCTGCCGGAATCCGCCCCGCTCTACCGCGACATGACGGTGATCGGGTTTCTCCGTTTCTGTGCCTCCATCCGCGGGCTTTCCGGGGCGTTCAAGCAGAACGCGGTGGAAAGCGCGATTGAAACCTGTTTCCTGGAATCGGTCGCCCATCAGTCGATCGACACCTTGTCCAAGGGTTACCGCCACCGCACCTGTCTGGCGCAGGCGCTGCTCCATGATCCGGAGGTGCTCATTTTGGACGAGCCCACCGACGGGCTGGACCCCAATCAGAAATTCGAAGTCCGCCAGCTCATCAAGCGGCTGGGCAAGACCAAGGCGATTTTGTTTTCCACCCACATCCTGGAAGAGGTGGAGGCCGCCTGCACCCGGGCATTGATCGTGGACCGGGGAGCGATCGTGGCCGATGGCACGCCCGCCGAGTTGCTCGCCCTTTCCGGCACCGGCTCGCTGACGGATTTATTCCGCAACCTGACCACCCGCGACACCGCCGTCAAGGAACCCGAAGAGGAGGAACCCGAAGAGGAACCCGAAGAGGAACCCAAAGAGCCGTCGGCGGCGAAGAAATCGTGACTCCGCCGGTTCTGAACTACCCGCCTCAAGCCCCCAGACCAGACAGTCCAATCATTTTCAACCATCCATGTCAGCCTTAACCATCTACAAACGCGAGGTTTCCAGTTACTTCGCCCAGCCCACCGCCTACGCGATCATTGTCATTTTCCTGTTGATCGTGATGAGCCTCACCTTCACCTTCGGCGGGTTCATTCCCGCCGGGGACGCCTCCCTGGCCAGCCAGTTCTTCGCCTGGCATCCTTGGGTTTTCATGTTCCTTGCCCCTGCGGTGGGCATGAAACTCTGGACGGATGAGCAGCGCAACGGAACTCTCGAACTACTCGGGACCTTCCCGCTTTCGACCCGCAGCGCCATCATCGGCAAGTTCCTCGCCGCCGCCACCGTTTGGTTTGCGGCGTTGCTGCTCACCTTTCCGATCGTGATCACGGTCAACTACCTGGGTGATCCGGACAACGGCACGATCATCTCCGGCTACCTCGGCAGTTTCCTGGTTTGCTGCACGTTCCTGGCGATCACCATGCTGGTTTCCGCCTGCACCCGCGACCAAGTCGTCTGCCTGATCGTATCGGTGGCGGTCTGTTTCGTGATGGTGGTGGGCGGTTTCGACCCAGTGACCACCGTGCTTTCGCGGTCGGTTTCGGAAGGTCTGGCGGAGGCGGCGACAGCGGCCTTTGTCTGGGATCACTTCAGCACCCTCACCCGCGGCCTGTTCCGCTTGCAGGACCTGATCTGGTTCGGCTCCATCATTGTCGTCTGCCTGTTGGGCACCAGCGCCATTCTTTCCGCCAAACGCTCGTAATCCGCACCCCATCCAGTTCTTTCCAACCTCTCAACATCCATTTCCCATGGCACACAAACCTACCTATCCAGTCACCCGCGCGGCCTTCGGGGTCGCCGCCTTGGTCGCCATCGTCATTCTTGCCAACTGGCTGATCTCCCTCACCCCGCTGGGCAACCGCGGCCACGACTTCACCGAGAATAAGAACCACACCCTCTCGGACGGCACCAGGGCGATCCTCAAGGATCTCGATACCCAGGTCGTCATCCGCTACTACGCGTCTCGTAGCACCAACTACATGCCGGAGCAGCTCAAGCTCCACATGCGCCGGGTGGACGACCTGCTCAAGGAATATGCCTCGCTTTCCGGCGGCCGCCTGCGGATCGAAAACCTGGATCCCGAGCCGGATACCGATGCCGAGGACTCCGCCAATCTCGACGGCATCAGCGGCCAGCGCATCGATGACGAGAACCTGTACTTCGGGCTGGCGGTCAACTGCCTGGACCGCACGGCGGTGATTCCGTTCCTCGAACCGCGGGACGAGACGATGCTCGAATACAATCTATCCAAGGCGATCGCCGAGGTGACCACTCCCGTCAAGCCGGTGATCGGGGTGATGTCCGCGCTGGATTTGAAAGGCGGGCCGGCGATGATGCAGGGCCAGCGCCCGAGCCCGCCGTGGGTATTCTATCAGCAGTTGAAGCAGTCCTTCGAGGTCAAGGACCTGGGGATGACGCCGCCGGCGATTGATCCGAAGGAGATCAAGGTGCTGTTGTTATTCCATCCAGCTGGCATCACGCCGGAGGTTGAGTTTCTGGTGGATCAGTATCTGCTCGGCGGCGGCACCGTGGTGGTGGCTGTCGATGCCTTCTCGATCACCGCGCAGATGGCCGGTGGCGGCAATCCGATGATGGGTATGGGTGGTGGGGTTCCCACCACGTCCACGCTTCCCACCTTGTTCGGAGCCTGGGGCGTTTCCTTCGAGTCCGGCCAGACCCTGGCGGACCCGGCTTACAAGACCAAGATGAACACCCGCAACGGGGCCGCCGATGCCATCACCGTGCTCACTCTGCCGCAGGCGGCCATGCCGCAGAAGGACAACGTGGTCACCAAGGACCTCAGTTCGATCATGCTGCTGCTGCCGGGCGGCTTCACCAAGACCAGTGGCGGCGGAGTGGATATCAATACGTTGGTTCGGTCCACCACCGGGGCTGGGTTTGTCGATTCGATGCAGGCCTCGCGGCTGGACCCGTCACTGGCGATGACGCTCAAGTCCACTGGCACGGCCTACGATCTGGTGAGCCACCTCCATGGGACGTTCAAAACCGCTTTCCCCAACGGCAAACCCGGTGAGGAGTCCAAGCCGGAACCCGAGGAGAAAAAACCGGAGATCGGACAGCTCCCTGCCGAGATCAAGAAACCCGAGCCCAAACCCGTCTGGCTCAAGGCCGGCACCGCGCCTGGCAATGTGTTTTTGATTGCCGACGTGGATGCGTTCCATGACCAGTTCGCCTACAATCCCCAAATGCTGCAGTTGGGGATGGCGTCCCCTGCCAATGGCAATGCGTCGTTGCTGTTCAATTTGTTGGACCAGGCCACCGGTTCCAAATACCTGATCGGCTCCCGCTCCCGCGCCGCAGTGCGGCGGCCGTTCACCGTGATCCAGGAAATGGAGACCGATTTCGACAAGGAGGTGGGTGACAAAATCACCAAGTTCCAGAAGGAGGTGGACGCCACCAACCAGAAACTCAGCGAGTTGCAAGCTCAGCGGTCCAGCGGTGCGGATCTGCACCTCACTCCGGAACAGGAGGCGGAAATCAAGAAACTCCGCGAGGTGAGTGTCGACAATCGCCGCAAGATCCGCGAAATGGAGAAAGACCTCCGCCGCCAGAAAGACGGCCTCACCGGCAGAATCACTCTGGCCAACGTGGTGATCATGCCGGTCATTGTCATCCTGGTAGGACTGGGGCTTTTCATCGCCCGCCGCTCCGCCACCCGCGCCCGCTGATAGCGGCTCCAGCAGATTTCAAATTTCAAATCTCAAATCTCAAATCTCAAATTTCCAACAAGTCATGAACAAACGTCAAGTATTTCTCTTCTGGGTCATTGCGCTCGCCTTCGGCGGTGGGATCGCCTATCTGAAATTCGGTCGCCCGCCGGTGGTCGCCGAGCAAACCGCCCGCATCCCGGGCCAGACCTTGCTGGCTTCATTTCCGGCTGCCGAGGTGGTCTCGGTCCAACTCCAGGGGGTAGGCGACGCCGCCGTCAATCTGCTCAAAAAGGGTGGCCAATGGACCATTGCCGAGCGTGACGGTTATCCGGCCAACGCGGCGACCGTCAACGGGTTGCTACGCACCCTTGAGGAACTCAAAGTGACCCAGGGGATCCAGGCCGGGGCGTCGTTCCTGCCGCGCTTCGGGCTGGATGAATCCGCCACCTCGATCGAAAAACACGGTTACATCGTGACCTTCAGCGACGCTGCGGGCAAGGAGCTTGCCAAGCTCTCGTTTGACCAGCGCAAGGACCAGGAGGGCAATCCGATGTCACCCTTCGGGGGTGGGGGGCCGAATGGCCGCTTCATCCGCAACCATGCCGACAAAAGCGGCGTTTACCGGGTGGGCGAATCCTTCGCGATGCTCGATGTCGATCCCAAGCGCTGGCTGAACACCGACTTCCTGAAAATCGAAAAAATCAAGAGCCTCAGCATCACCCAGCCCGATAAGCCGGATCTTGCCTGGAAACTCACCCGCGAGACCGAGGACGGGCCGTTCGGATTGGATGGGGCGGCTCCCGGAGAGACGCTGGACACCGCCGCCGGCGAGCCCCTCAAGAACTTGTTTGCCTATTCCCGGATCGAGGATGTGATCCCCGCCGGCAAGATCGCCGAGCGGGTTCAGACCGTGGGCAAACGCATCGCCGTTATTGAAACCTTCGAAGGATTCACATATACGATCAACATGATTCCGCTCAAGCCAACGGTGGCTCCTCCGGCCGACCCCGACCCCAATAATCCGGCTCCTCCTGCTGCCGATGGGTTCGCCATCACAGTGGACCTCACCGCCGAACTGCCAAAGGTACGCAAAAAGGAAGCCGACGAAAAACCCGAGGATGCCAAGGCCAAGGATGCCGCCTTCGCCGAGCGCAAGAAGACCCTTGACGAGAGGATGGCCAAGGAGAAAGCCCTCGCCGGCCGCACCTTCGAGGTGGGTGGATACACCGTGGAAGCCCTGTTGAAGGATCGTGCGTCGATCCTCAAAAAGGAGGCGTCGCCCGCCCCCGCCGGTCCCGCCCCCGACCGGATCGAGGCAGTCACTCCGCCGATCGCCGTGCCACCGCTGCCGGAACCCGGCAAGAAACAGCCAGTAGATCCGACTGATCCGGCTCCGCCCGCCGATGCGGCTCCGCCCGCCGATGCGACTCCGCCTGCCGATGCGACTCCGCCCGCCGATGCGGCTCCGCCCGCCGATGCGACTCCGC
>JAIPKB010000080.1 GCA_021733795.1 Akkermansiaceae bacterium
TAACTTGTCGGGCATTTGCGGCTCATTGGCAACGTGGACAATAAGGTCCACGCTCCTTATGGGTCATTGGCGAGCGGGCGCGATTTCCGGAGGCGCGTTGTGACCAACGCGGCCACTGTGGGTAACTTGCCGGGCATTTGCGGCTCATTGGCAACGTGGACAATAAGGTCCACGCTCCTTATGGGTCATTGGCGAGCGGGCGCGATTTCCGGAGCGATCCATTGGCAGGCGCGTTGTGACCAACGCGGCCACGGTGCTCCCGGTGGCGGCCAACAGGCTGGAAGCTTACCTGCAAATCACCCCTTCGCGTCTTCCTCGGCGACCTCTGCGTCTCTGCGTTTCGCTTCATTCGCGGATCCATTCGGCCAGACAGGCGCGCAACCGTGCTTCAACGGCAGCGTGGCCTTGACGCAGCGAAAACAGTTGAGATTAGTGGGTTCGGAGGGCGCGCGCGGGAGTTTTCGCGCGCGCCGGTTTGTGCTGGCCCACAAATGGGCGGAGTGCTGTCAGCGGCGATAAATTGCGACCCGAAAACTCGCCCTTGATGATCAACGCAGGGTCACTGGGGAGGGGGTTGCCGCCGCTTTGCGATAGGCTCCGGGGGAGATCCCGTGGCGCGCATGGAAATGAAGCCGCATTTGTTCATCGGTTCCGAAACCCGAAAGACTGACAATGTGCTGAACCGAGAGCCGGGTTTCGCGCAACAGGCGCTCGGCCCGGTTGAGGCGGCAGCGGGTGATTTCATCCAGCACGCCAGGAAGCCCGCGGGCGGTGAAGGCGCGCTCCAGGGTGCGGCGGCTGACTCCGAGGTGAACCGCCACTTCCGCGACGTTCAACTGGCGATGACTGTGACTCCAGATGTGCCGGCGCGCTTGCTCGACCAAATCATGGTCAGGTGCCGGTGCCGGCCCTTCGTGAGGATCCAATAGTCCTAGCAAACCCAGCAAGCGAAGCCCCTGGGAAGCGTTGTTCAGGAAATCAGGGGAGGCGAGGTCCGTCAGCAACTCGCGGAAATGACGCGCAAATCGCTGCGGCTTGAGAGGAGTGGACACCGGCAGGGTCGGCGGGAACAGCCCGCTCTTCTCCAATTCATGAGCCAGCGGGCCATTGAATTGCACCCAGCACTCGGTCCACCCGGTGGTCGGCGAGGGCCGATAGCGATGCCATTGCCCGGAGATCACCCTCCCCACCTGATCCGCCTCGATCGGAAACGACCCGTGGCGGGTTTCCCAAATCCCCGACCCGGACTCCACCCACAACAACGAGAAGTCCGGCAGCACCCGTCCATCCTCCCATCTGAACTGATAGAGGTCGGGGTGGCCTTGAGGTGGATAGGCCGCGCCCGGTTGGATGCTCGCGCGCCCGGCACTGGTGATAAACAAGGGACTTGCAAACAACGCCTCGTCGATCGGCAAGTACCGGATGAAATCACCCGGACTTTGTCGCAAATATTGGGTTTCAATGGTGCAAACCTTGGTCACACGGCAAAATTAAAGCTATTTTTCCAATTTGCAATGCCGCATATTTTGGATTTTTGATGGTGGCGGGTTTTTTGTCGGTGGGCTATAAAAAGCGAGGTTCTTCACTGAGGACCCGATCTCCAACCAACCTTCCAAGCGACCCAACCCGATGAATCCCCTTCTTGGCGTCTTTTTCCACTGGCTCGGCGGCCTTGCCTCCGGGAGCTTCTACGTCCCCTACAAAGGCGTTAGACGCTGGTCCTGGGAAACCTACTGGCTGGTAGGAGGCGTCTTTTCATGGCTGATCGCTCCATGGTTCTTCGCCATCCTCAAGACCAGCGACGTGCTGACCGTGCTCAAGGAAACCCCTGGACAAGTGTGGTTTTACACCTACCTGTTCGGACTGCTCTGGGGCTTCGGTGGCCTTACTTTCGGCCTGACCATGCGCTATCTCGGGATGTCGCTGGGCATGGCGGTGGCACTCGGTTATTGCACGGTTTTCGGCACTCTCATCCCGCCGCTCTTCAGGGGCGAGTTCACCGCCAAGCTGATCGACCCCGTCAACGGCCGCTGGGTGCTCGCAGGTCTCGGTGTCTGCGTGCTGGGCATCATCATCACCGCCCTGGCCGGGCACACCAAGGAAGGCGAAATGTCCGCTGCGGACAAACGCAACACGGTCAAGGAATTTGATTTCAAAAAAGGCCTGCTGGTGGCCACCTTCTCCGGCATCATGAGCGCCTGTTTCGCCTTCGGGCTCAGCGCCGGCGATGTCATCCGCGAGACCACGCTCAAAGTTGATATGGTCAACTCCGCAGCCAAAGAGGGGATGACGGTTGCGCGCGCCGCCCAACCAAGCGACGAGGACGCGAAGGCCTTGTTGGATTCCCTCGCTGCGGCCACGCTGTTCGAAAAAACGGAAGACGCGACGCTTGCCGGGCTGTTGAAGCTCATCGACCAACCGCTGGTGACCCAGCGCAAGCTTGCCGATGCCACGGGTGCGGCAAATGATGCCGAAACCGCTGCCAAACTGGAAGCCGAACTGCCCCCGGCACAGGCCAAGGCCGCCGCCGTGGTGACCGCCCTCTCCGCCAGCGGCCACCCGCTCGCCAAGCGCGTGGACGCCTACGGCACCCGGCTCGCCACCGCCGCCGCCGCCGACCCGAGAAAGCTCACCATCGTCCATGAAATGACCACGCTCGCCGAAAAGGAAACCGCGCTGGCGGTGTCCGAAGCGGGCGCGGATCTCGTGAAAATCCATGCCAAACACAGCCTGTGGACCGGTCTGCCGGTGCTGATCGTCGTGTTGTTGGGCGGCTTCACCACCAACTTCGTCTGGTGCCTCCTGCTCAACCTGCGCAATCGCACCGGATACCAGTATTTCTCGGTAAAGCCGGGCAAGCAATCGCCGTTGTCCGCCGCTGCCGCCGCTGCCGGAGGCGAAGGAGCCCAGGCCGGCAACGGCGCGGCCGTGGACGGGCGCACCGACCCCACTCCGGTGCCATTGTTAGGCAATTATATCTTCTCCGCCCTGGCGGGGACCATCTGGTATTTCCAGTTCTTCTTCTACTCGATGGGTGAGACCCAAATGGGCCAATACAAGTTCTCCAGTTGGACGCTGCACATGGCCTCCATCATCATCTTCAGTTCGATCTGGGGCCTTGCGCTCCACGAATGGAAGGGAGCCAGCTCAAAGGCCAGAGGACTCCTGTTCCTGGGCCTCGCCGTCCTCGTCACCTCCACCCTCATCGTCGGCTACGGCAACTACCTCGGCAGGTGATCCGACCGTTTGAAGCTTCAAGCCCGCCCCTCATGGATCCCGTTTGAAACCTCCGGCTTGAAACCAACCATCCAAAGTTGATATGAAATACGAACACGCCCGTGAAACCTACGCCGCGCTCGGCGTGGATACCGAAGCCGCCCTGCGGCAACTCTCCGCCACCCCGATCTCCCTCCATTGCTGGCAGGGCGATGATGTCGGCGGATTCGAAAACACCGGAGGTGAACTCGGTGGCGGACTCGCCGTCACCGGAAACTACCCTGGCAAGGCCCGCACCATCAAGGAACTCCGCGCCGACCTTGAACAGGCCTATGCCCTCATCCCCGGCAAACACCGCCTCAATCTCCACGCCTGCTACGCCGATTTTTCCTCCGGCAAGGTGGACCGTGACGCGCTAACCATCGCGCAATTTCAAAGCTGGATCGAGTGGGCGCGTTCCCAAGGTCTGGGACTGGATTTCAACCCAAGCTACTTCGCCCATCCCAAGGCCGGCGACGGGCTCACCCTGACCCATCCGGATCCGGGCCTCCGCGGGTTCTGGATTGAACACGGGAAAGCTTGCCGCCGCATCGGTGCGGAAATGGGCCGGCAACTCGGCACCCCGACGGTCACCAACCTCTGGATTCCGGATGGATCGAAAGACCTCCCGGCAGACCGCAAGAGCCCGCGGGCCCGGCTGGAAGCCTCGCTCGACGCCATCTTCGCGGATAAAATCGACCCCGACCATCACCTTGACGCGGTCGAGTCGAAGCTCTTCGGGATCGGGTCTGAATCCTACGTGGTCGGCTCGCACGAGTTCTACTTCGGTTATGCGATCAAGAACCAGATGCTCTACTGTCTCGACGCCGGACATTTCCACCCCACCGAGAACCTGGCTGACAAGATCTCCTCGGTGCTCCAATACGTGCCGGAAATTCTGCTGCATGTTTCACGCGGTGTGCGCTGGGACAGCGATCACGTGGTTTTGTTGGACGATCCGACCGCCGCGCTGATGCAGGAACTCGTGCGTGGTGATTTCCTCGGCCGCACCCACATCGGGCTCGACTATTTCGATGCCAGCATCAACCGGGTGGGAGCTTGGGTGATCGGCACCCGCAACACCCTCAAGGCGCTGCTGATGGCCTTGTTGGAGCCTACTGGAAAACTGCGTGAAATGGAGGACAACGGAGATTTGACCGGCCGTCTCGCACTGATGGAGGAAGCCAAATCCCTGCCATGGGGCCTGGTCTGGGAGGAACACTGCCGTCGCAGCAACGTGCCCGCAGGGTTTTCCTGGCTCGACAACCTCCGCTCCTATGAACGCACGGTGCTCGCCAGCCGGGTGTGATTCCGTCACGGAACCCGTCCGCATCGGCCTCTTCGGGATCGGTCTTGAAGCCTATTGGCCGCAGTTCGCAGGTCTGAAGGACCGGCTTGAAGGATACCTCGAGCGAGTGGCGGTGAAACTCGGCCGCCCCGGCGTGGAGATCGTCAATGTGGGACTGGTGGACAACCCGGACCGCGCCCATCAAGCGGGTCGGGAATTCCGCCGCGCCGACGTCGATCTGATTTTCCTCTACGTCACGACTTACGCGCTTTCCGCCACCGTGCTGCCGGTGGTGAGGCGGGCAAAAGTGCCGGTGGTGGTGCTTAATCTAACGCCGGAGCCGGCGATCGATTATGCGAGATTCAACGCGCTGGGAGACCGGACGAAGATGACCGGCGACTGGCTGGCCTACTGCTCTGCGTGCCCGGTGCCCGAGATTGCCAATGTGTTCCAGCGCGCGCGCATCCCATTTCATCAGATCACCGGCATGCTGGAAAACGATCCCGCGTGCTGGGACGAGGTGGACGCGTGGGTGGATGCCGCGCGGGTGGCGGCAGGCATGGCCGGCAACCGCCTCGGCTTGATGGGCCACTACTATGGCGGCATGCTCGATATTTATTCGGACCTGACCTTGCAGTGCGCCACCTTCGGCACCCACATCGAAATCTTGGAGGTTGGGGAGCTGGCCGCGTACCGACGCACGGTGACGGCGGGCGAGATCGAGGCGCGGGTTGCGGAATTTCACCAGGTTTTCGCGGTCCAGGCGGATTGCCCGGCGGAGGATCTGGCGGAGGCGGCGCGCACCGCGGTGGCGCTCGACCGGCTGGTGGCGGAACATCGGTTGGGATCGCTGGCCTATTTTTACAAGGGCACCGGCGTGGGCGAGAACGAAGCGGCGATCGCCTCGATCATCCTCGGCACGTCGCAACTCACCGGCCGCGGCATCCCGGTGGCCGGCGAATACGAGGTGAAAAACGTGCAGGCGATGAAGATCATGGATTTATTCGGTGCGGGCGGATCGTTCACCGAATATTATGCGATGGATTTCACCGCCGACGTGGTGCTGATGGGCCACGATGGTCCCGGTCACATCGCCATCGCCGAAGGCAAAACCAAAGTCCGCCCGCTGGATGTCTATCATGGCAAGGTAGGCCGCGGCGTTTCGGTGGAAATGGCAGTCAAACATGGTCCGGTCACCCTGCTCTCCGTCATCGAACGTCCCGGCGGAACACTCGCGCTGCTATGTGCACAAGGAGAGTCTGTTCCCGGCCCGATTCTCGAACTCGGCAATACCAACAGCCGCTACCGCTTTCCCTGTGGCGCGCGCGAATTTGTCAACCGCTGGAACGCCGCAGGTCCCGCGCATCATTGTGCGGTGGGCCTGGGCCACCTTGCTGACAAGATTGATAAACTGGGACGCCTGTTGGATCTGCAGGTCATCCGGGTGGATTGACAACCCGTCGATGCTCAGGTTGCCGGTTGCGCCAATGGAGAAGTCCGGGCGGGGGGGATGCCGTAACAGCGGGCGCAGTTCGCGCCGAGCATGGCCGCCTGCACCGCGGGCGCAAACCGCCGCACGTAGTCGGTGACGATACGCATGGTGGATGGGTAGTCGCCGGATAGCGTGCAGACCGGCCAATCCGAACCGATCATCACGCGCTCCGGCCCGAAGGCATCGATCACGATCTCGAGGTAGGCATGAAAATCCCGCTCCTGCCAGTGGTGCCACTTCGCCTCGGTCACCATGCCGGAAAGTTTGCAGCAGACATGGGGAAACTCCGCCAGGATTTGCAAGTTCTCGCACCACGGGGAAATCCGTCCCTCCGCGATGCTGGGTTTGGCGATGTGATCCAACACGAATGGCTGCCCGGGGAATTCCTCCACCAGTTTGACCGCCACCGGCAGATGCTTGGGGAAAAGCAGCAGATCATAGGTCAATCCAAATTCCGCCAGGCAGGCGATCCCACGGCGGAAATCCGCCCTCAGCATGAATTCGTCGTCAGGCTCGTCATGCACCACGTGACGCACGCCCACGAGCTTCGGGTGCTTCGAGAACCGCTCCAGTTGGGCGGGCAGGTCCGCTGATCTCAGGTCCACCCAACCGACCACGCCTTTGATGAAATCGTGATTTTCCGCGAGTTCCAGCAGCCACCGGGTTTCCTCAAGATTCTGTCGGGCCTGGACCGCAATGCTGCCGTCGAATCCCGCCGCCGCCAGCAGCGGTTGGAGCTCTCCTGGCAGGAAGTCGCGTTTCAACACCGCCATCCGGTCCGTCATCCAGACGTGCTCGGTGGAGTCGTAATGCCAGAAATGCTGGTGGGAATCGAGGCGCGCTTGCTGTTCCATGGGATGGTTTTACCGGCCGAGTCTACCACGGAGATCCGTCGCCCCCAACATCCCAATTGCGCCCTCTGAAATGCCATTTTGCGAACGATCTTGATCATTAAAACTGTTGGCGCTTCAATCCCGGGGTGGAGCGCCTGTCGGGGGGGCTTCAGCAGGTTCAACCGACTGCTGGAAATCATCCGGTGCCCGCAGGCATACGGCCACCAACCTCCCGAATGCTGGCTTCCCAAGCTCCCTCAACCGTTCATGAGCCATCACCCATCAATCCTCCCGCTCGCGCGCCAGACGGCAATCGTGGCCATCCTATGCGGCACCCTCATGGAGCTCCCGGCACAGACCTATGTTCACGACGCGCGGCTCGACGAGCGCAGCCACGACCTGCACGGGCCCTTCAATTATTTCCTGACGCCCAGTGACGCGCTCGGGTTCATGGATGCGCCCAAGGCGTTCCAACTCACCGGTGACGGCGCGTGCAGCGCCAATTGGGGGGAGCTGACGCTGTGGGCCGGCACCCCGCTCAAGCGGCTCAACAGCCGCGTCCGCACGCTCGATCACGGCTGTCTGCCGGTGATCAACTACGGGTCTTTGGTCGATGGGATCGAATACCGGGTCAAGGCTTTTGCCGCGCCGGTCGGGCTGGATCCTCGCGCCAACCTGCTGGCCTTCGTCCGGATCACCGCCACCAACCCCGGGAAAGCACCGCGACGGGCCGCCATCGGGGCCCGGGTGTTCGATCATGAAGGCCCCTGGCGCCAGCCGTTTTTCGACCACACCAAGCCGCTGTGGTGGGCGGAACGCTTCATCGATCAGGCAACCTGGCAGCCGTGGAAGCTCTGGGAGCCCACCGAGGTGCGGCCGCACGGCGAGGTCCACCGGACGGAGAGCAAGCACCTGATTTTCCACTATCAGCCGGACCAATCCGGGTGGCAGGTGCTTGAGGCGGCCGCCAATGTTGAACCATTCGAGTTTGTGATCCAGTTGGCCCCGGGGCAATCGGCGTCGGTCGATGTGACCGTGCCATGGGTGCCGGTCGCCGACGCGCGAACCGGGCAGGTCAAGGCGGTGGCCGACGCCGGGTTCGACGACTACCTTGCGCGCAGCCGCCAATTCTGGCAAAAGCAATTGAACCCAGGTGTGGTGTTCGAGGTGCCCGAGCAGAAGGTGATGGAAATGCACAAGGCCTCGCTGATGTACGACCTGATGGCCCGCGACCTGCAGGAGGACGGCAAGACCCACATCCAGACGGTCAGTGACGTGCAATACAACCGGTTTTTCTCGCGCGATGCCGCATTCATCATCCATACCTATGACATGCTGGGCTTGCCGAAGATTGCCGCGGAGTGCATCGAGCACGTCCTGCTCAAAGACGGACATGGCAAGCCCGCCGGCCTGCTGGCGACTCATCCGGATGCCTGGGGCCAGGCACTGTGGACCTTGGCCGCCCATTACCGGATCACCGGCGACCAGGCCTTTGCGGAGTACGTCTATCCGGCGGTGCCCGGACACATCGCGAAACTCGAGGCGGAAACCGCCAAGGATCCGTGGGGGCTGTGGCCGGTCGCCGGACCATACGACAACGAGCGCATCGACGGCCATTACACCGGACACAGTTTTTGGGTGTTGCGCGGCTTGCAGGATGCCGCCGAACTCGCCACCGCCGTTGGCAAGCCTGACGACGCCCGTCGCTTCCAAAAGTTATACGATGACTACCGGGCCAGGTTCATGATCCGGCTCAAGGCGATCACCGACAAAACCGGCGGCTACATCCCGCCGGGTCTCGATGATCCGCTGGCCGGCATGGATTGGGAGAACGCCTCGGGCGGCGTCTATCCGTTCGGCGTGATTTCCGCCGCCGACCCGATGGTGAAAAATACCGTCCAAACCGTGCGCGACTATGCCTATCAGGAAGGGATCATGACCTACGAACACAATGCCTTCAAGGTGCGCCAAGCCAAGGAGGCCAAGGGCGCGGATTGGTCGCAGCCCGAGCACACCGTCATCCACCATTACGAAACATTCCAGGTCTTGCAGACCCTGCTGGCCCTGGGGATGGATCGCGAGGTGGTCACCGACTTCTATTCGTTCCTCGTACACACCGGCAGCACCCACACCGGCTTTGAATACGACATCTGGGCGTGGCGCGACCGGAATTTCCATAACAACTATCCGCCCCACGGCTGGTGTGCGGCGCGGTTCAACGAGTGCCTGCGCAACATGCTGGTGCGCGAGGACATGATGGAACCCGTGTTGCACCTCGCGTCAGCCCTCGCACCGTCGTGGTTGGAAGCCGGCCGCACCGTGCGGGTGACCAAGGCACCGACGGATTTCGGAGTGCTGTCCTACACCATCAACGCCACCGAGGGAGGGGCCAAGGTCAGTCTTGAAGCGCAATGGCGCAAGGCTCCCGACAGCCTCCGTTTCCACATTCCGTGGTTTGTCGACCTGCGTTCGGCGAAAGTGGACGGACGGGTGGTGGAAGCCAGGGACCGGGTGCTCGAAGTGCCGGCCGATGCCCGCCAGTTGGATCTGCAGTGGACCCGCAATGCCGCCCCGGCGGACCTGAGCTATCGCAAGGGCGTGGAACGCTACGTGGACCGCTACTGGAAGATCCAACACGGCGAACCAATCCCAGGCTTCGACAGCCGCTGGATCTTTCCGGAATAGCTCCATCCTCACCCCATGAAGACGCCCGCCACGCCACACATCACAATGAGATTGCGGCATTTCCCATCCATCTCCTGACCCAACTCCCATGAATATGAGCCACCTGACTGTTGGATGCGCCCTGCATCTTGGCCTCTGCCTTGGCGCCGCCGCCGAGACGCCACCGGAAGCACCGAAGCCCGCCTCTCACACCGACCGCGTGATCGAAGGCTGGACGGTGCGCATCGACGACCGCCTGCTCCATCCTCCGAACGTGGAATTGGGCACGCGGATTCTCAAGTCGCTGGAATCGCGGCTCGCCGCTATCAACGCGGTCGTCCGCCCGCACTGCCTGGCCAAGTTGCATGGCTTCACGATCGTGCTCGACATGACCCATGGCGCACTCAAGCCGATGCAATATCACTCCGAGGTCGATTGGCTGAAGGAAAACGGCTACGCCGCCGACCTGGTCAATTGCGTCCACATTCCGGTGGCGGCCGCATTGCTCGAACCCAGGCAGATCAATACCCAACCCTGGTGCGTGCTGCATGAACTGGCCCATGCCTATCACGATCAGGTCCTCGGCTTCGACGAGGCCCGCATCCGCGACGCCCATGCGAAGTTCAAGGCGAGCGGCCATGGCGACGCCGCCTTGCTGATCACCGGCGAACGGGTCCGCCACTACGGACTAACCAACCAAATGGAGTTTTTCGCCGAAATGACCGAGGCGTATTTCGGCACCAACGATTTTTTCCCATTCAACCGCGGGGAACTGATGACGGCCGAGCCGGAGATCTATGAGTTGATGAAAACGTTGTGGGGGCCGGTGCAAACCGGGGGCAAGCCGAAGCCCGCAGAGCCGGCCCCGGTACACCCTGCGCTCGCCCCTGGTGCGGCGGCGACCACGCTCTGGTATGCGCAGCCGGCCACCCAATGGATCGAGGCGCTGCCGGTCGGCAATGGCCGGCTCGGAGCGATGGTTTTCGGCGGCACGGCCAGCGAGCGCATCAACCTCAACGAGCAAACGATCTGGACCGGCGGGCCTTACGATCCCACCCGCGGCGGTGGCCCGGAGGCGCTGCCGGAAATCCGGCGGCTCGTCTTTGCCGGCAAACACCGCGAGGCCGAGGCCTTGTTCAACAATACCATGCTGGGGACACCCGTCGAGCAGATGAAATACCAGCCGCTCGGCGACCTCCTGCTGGATTTTCCGGGTCAGGGGACGGTGACGGATTATCGTCGTGACCTCGATCTCGGACAGGCCGTCGCAGGCGTGACCTATCAGGTGGGCGGCGTGCGCTTCCAGCGGCAGACCTTTGCCAGCGCGCCCGACCAGGTCGTGGTGGTCCGCCTGACGGCCGACCGGCCCGGTGCCATCCACCTGGTGGCCAGGCTCGCGGGCATCGCCAACACCAAGACTCCCGGCGATGAACAATTTGCCACTGAAATCACTCCAGACGGGGATTTGGTGTTACGCGGGAAGACCGGCAGCATGCTCGGCATCGAAGGCCGGGTCCGCTTCGAAGGCCGCGTGCGGATTCTGCCCGAGGGGGGCAAACGGACGATCGGCAAGGATGGCGTGACCATCAAGGGCGCGGATGCGGTCACCTTGTTGGTCGCGGCTGCGACCAACTTCAAGCGCTATGACGACCTTGGCGCCGACCCCGCGGCCAAGGTTCGCGATTGCCTCAGTCGGATCGCAGCCAAGTCGTTCGACGCCCTGCGCGCCGACCACGTGGCCGATCACGGGAAATTCTTCGGCCGGGTCGCACTGAGCCTGCCGGAAACCGCGGTCTCCTCGCTGCCGACCGACCAGCGCCTGATCGATCATCTTCCCGCCAAGGACCCGCAGCTCGCCGCGCTGATGTTCCAATACGGCCGCTACCTGCTGTTAGGAAGCAGCCGCCCGGGTGGCCAGCCCGCCAACCTGCAGGGCCTCTGGAACGAGGACATGAACCCATGGTGGGAGAGCAAGTTCACCACCAACATCAACACCGAGATGAACTACTGGCCGGCGGAAACCACCGCCTTGCCGGAATGTGTCGAGCCCTTGGTGCGGATGGTCAAGGAGCTATCGGTGACTGGCGCGAAGATCGCCAAGACCCATTACGGCGCCCGTGGTTGGGTTTTCCACCAGAACACCGACCAATGGCGGCATGCCGCCCCGATGGACGGCGCGGCGTGGGGGACGTTCTCGACCGGCGGTGCGTGGCTCTGCACCCATCTGTGGGAACACTACCTCTTCAGCGGCGACCAGGAGTTCCTGCGCGAGGTCTATCCGCTGTTCAAGGGTGCCGCACGGTTTTTCCTGGATACCCTGGTCGAGGAGCCGACCCACAAGTGGCTGGTGACCTGCCCGTCCAACTCGCCGGAAAACTTCCCGGCCGCCCCCGGCAATGGTCCGTTCCACGATGATTTCATCGACATGGACATGCCCGGCACCACCATCTGCGCCGGCTCGACGATCGATCTGGGGATTCTCAGGGATGTGTTCGCCGCGTGCATTGAAAGCGGGAAGATCCTTGGCGTGGACGATGAATTCTGCCAGGAGGTTGCGGCGGCGAGGGCCCGCCTGGCCCCAATGCAGATCGGCAACCTCGGCCAGGTGCAGGAATGGCTGGAAGACTGGGGCGTCCTCGAACAAAAGCACCGCCACATCTCACACCTCTATGGATTGTTCCCCAGCAACCAGATCACGCCCGAGGCGACACCGGAACTGGCGCAGGCGGCAAAGGTGGCGCTCGACCTCCGAGGCGATCTCGGCACCGGCTTCGGCATGGCCTGGAAGGCCGCCTGTTGGGCGCGGCTTTACGATGGGGATCACGCGCTTCGTTGCCTATCGAACCAGGTAGCCATCCAGACGACCCCCAACCTATTCTCGAAGTGTTTCCGCGCCGCGCAGGTGGACGGCGCCCACGGAGCCACCGCCGCAGTCGCGGAAATGCTCGTGCAATCCCATGCCGGTGAAATCCATCTGCTGCCGGCACTCCCGAAGGAATGGGCCACCGGCTCGGTGAGCGGCTTGCGCGCGCGCGGCGGCTTCATCATCGACCTGGAATGGCAAGACGGCCAACTCACCTCGGCCGTGATCCAGTCGCTGGCTGGAAATCCCGTGCGTGTTCGCTATCAGGACCGCGTCCGCGACGCGAAACCCGCCAAGGGGGAGTCCTACCGGTGGAATGGCAAATGATGGCTACGAAATTGCATTGCCAGCAAATTGCATAACGATTCAGGTGGCCTGCGGGACTATTGGGAGCGGAGGGCAGGGACCGCCTCTCCGAGCGGTCCGTGCAAATGACCGCCGGTGGAGTCAGCACCACGCAAGCCATAAGGAGCGACGACCTTATTGTCGTCGTGCGCAAGGAACGCCTGTGAACAGAGCAAGCCGAAGGGCTCTGGCGGCGCGGAGCACTCTCAATCGGGAACATCAAGCCCCAGCTTGGCGCGACGAGAGGCAGTCCTTCGTCATGCTGGACACGGCGAGTCGATGATTAAGCGTAAGCTGGTGCTTTGCCGGTCGTTCACTCCAGTGGCGAAGAGGCGAACAAGGCAGTGCTCCTTGGTCAAAACTGAAACTGGTCGTCTTTAGAACCGACGGCTCATGCCTCCAGATAGGGTCTGAAGAAGTCATGATCGATTTCATAGACCGTCTTTGGCTTCAGTCCGATTTCCTCTTTCTCAAGCATTGCCACTAGTTGGCTGCCATCAATCAACTCAATGTGAGGGGCTCCTTCTCGCGCCGCCTCGCGCTTGGCATCCTCGGAGAAGATCCCCGTGGTGATCATGATTCCCTTGTCCGCCAAAGCCATCGCCCCCGCTATTTCGAAAAGTCCTGGGGACGCGGCCCGAACTTCGCCAACTGCGAGTTGCGATAGCTCGTCGGGCTGATTCCAAACAGCTTGCGGAACGTGCGGAAAAGATGGCTGGAACGGGAAAACCCGGTCGCCGCGGCCACATCCACCACTTTCATCTCGGTGGTGGTGAGCAGATCCTTGACTTTCTCCATCCGCACTCTCACAATCTCTTCGTTCAGGCTCCGGTTGAGTTCCCGGCGGAACGCTTTTTCCAACTGCCGGCGGGAGATTTCCGTGGCGGTCACGACCGCCTCCACTCCCAGCAGCGGGTTGGCGTAGTGATCCCGGATGTAGCGCAGTGCCCGCGCCAATTGCAAGTTGTCCACGGCGACGATGTCGGTGCTGCGGCGCGTGACCAAACCCTTGGGTTGCACCCGGATGACTTCCTGCGGCGGCGCTTCCCCGGACATCATGCGATCCAACAGGGCCGCCGCCTCATAGGCCAGGCCTTCCAAATCGTGGCACACGCTCGAGAGCGGCACCCGCACGCACTCGCACAACAGGGTATCGTTGTCCACCCCCAGCACCGCCACTGCTTCCGGAACCAGCAACCCGGCGTCATCGCAGGCGTCGATCACATCCGCGGCCACGCAATCGTTGTAGGCGAACACCGCCAGTGGATTGGGCCGTCCGACGAGCGCCTCGATGAGCTGCCTGCGTTTCACCGACCAATCCCGCAGGGCCGGATTGTCATGCCGGCTGTCGGCCGTCGGCAGCAGCTCGCAGGTCAGGTTGTTTTGGGCCAAGCGGTTGGCAAATCCGCGATAGCGCTCCGTGTTGACCACGTCCTCCATGAATGGCGCCCAGGCGAAATGGCGGAACCCGCGCTCCAGAAAATGCTCGGCCGCCAGGCGTCCGATCTGGTCGTTGTCGCCCTCCACCCGGGGCAGTTGGATGTCGTTGCGCACCATCGAAATCTCCACCGCCGGCAGGCCGGAGCTGAGGATGAAATCCGCCAGATCGTCCCGGCCGCCGATGAAGGAGATGATGCCGTCGCCCCGCCAGCCGAGCGGAATCTTCGCCGAGTAGATCATGTCCGCCACCAGATGCCAATGGTGCTCCATCGCATAGCGGGCAGCCCCTTTCAGGAACCCGTGATGCGAGCTGGTCAAGGCCAACAGAACCGAGCGTTTGGGGGGCGGTGGCATTGCGCTGGCAGGCTAGCCTTGAAAGCTGTGGTTGACGAGGAATTTTTCAACCCGGATCCCGCCAACCGCTACGGCAAGGGCACCTCGGCGGATCCTCCGCTGGCCAACCCGGAGAAACCTGGCCTTGGCCCCAAAGTGGCCATGTCGCCGCCGCCGCGCAAATTGGGACTGTCCTGTCGCAAAATGGCAGTTGCTTGGCAGGGCCGGGTTGAGGTAGAAAATGTGGCTTGAAAAGCAATCTCGAATCGACCCCGGAAACCATGCTGGCGGGTGTACTCCACGGAGCGAAGGATCTCCGGATCGAGCACGTGGCGAGTCCCGTGCCCGGCCCGGGAATGGTTCTGCTGCGCGTCCGCCGCGTGGGTATCTGCGGGTCGGACATGCACTATTTCGAGCACGGCTGCTGCGGGGCCTTCGTGCCCACGCGGCCATTTATCATGGGACATGAGCTGACCGCCGACGTGGCTGCGGTGGCCGACGGCGTCACCGCGCCGGCCGTCGGTGCCCGCGTCACCGTCAATCCGGCCCGTGCCTGCGGGTTTTGTGACTACTGCAAAGCCGGCCGCGGCAACCTGTGCCGCAAGACGATCATGCTCGGCAGCGCCAGCACCACGCCACCGACGGACGGGGCCTTCGCCGAATACGTCACCGTGCGGGCCGACCAGTGCCATGTCCTGCCGCCGCTCATGGCGGATGGCCTGGGGGCAATGATGGAACCCTTCGCCGTCGCGCTGCACGCAGTGAAACGCGCCGGTTCCGTGGCTGGCAAACGGGTGCTGGTGACCGGCGGCGGGCCGATCGGGTTGTTGGTCCTGATCACCGCCCGGGCCTTCGGTGCCACCCCGGTGACGCTGAGCGATGTGGTGGCGGGGCGGCGGGAATCCGCGCTCGGATGCGGTGCGGACGCGGTCCTGGATCCGGCGGCAGCTGACCTGGCCGAGCAGGTGCGCGAGCTGACAGGTGACGGGTTCGATGTGATTTTCGAGGCCTCCGGCGCGCCACCGGCGCTGCGGCAGGCGTTTGATTTGGTCCGCCCCGGCGGCATGATCGTGCAGATCGGAACGCTGGGCACGGCTGATGTGCCGCTGCCTGCCAACCAGCTCATGGCCCGTGAAATCCGGTTCGTCGGTTCCTTCCGCTATGGCAACGTCTTCGACGAGGCGATCCGCCTGGTGGAGACCGGCCGGGTGGATCTCGAACCGTTGGTCAGCGAGGTCTTTCCGCTGGCCAATCTTCCCGAGGCGATGCGCCGCGCCTTCGCCAAGGATGATGTCATCAAAGTGCAAATCGAAGTGAACCCAACCCCTGATTCAATATGAACGTTTCTTACATTGATGTGGCTGTCATCGCCATCTACCTGATCGGCATCACCGGCTTTGGCATTTGGGTCGGCTACCGCCGCGACACCTCATCCCAACAATATTTCCTGGCGAACAAATCGCTCGGTTGGTTCACGGTCGGCGCGGCGGTGTTTACTTCAAACATTTCCACCTTGCATCTGGTGGGCCTGGCCGCCGGCGGGGCCGAGCATGGCATGGTGATCGGCAACTTCGAGTGGATGGCGTGTTTCACCTTGATGGCCCTGGCACTGATCTTCGCGCCATTCTATATCAATTCGAAGGTCTCCACGCTGCCCGAGTTCATGGAACGCCGCTATTGCCCCCAGGCGCGCACGTTTCTCGCTGTCATTGGTTTGCTCGGGGCCTTGCTCATTCACATCGGCATCAGCTTGTTTGCCGCTGCCAAAGTGTTCGAAAGTTTCCTTGGAGTGCCGATGATGTGGACCATTGTCGTGCTGTCCCTGTTCACGGTAACCTACACCGCGCTCGGCGGTTTGAAGGCCGTGGTGATGACGGAAAACATTCAGGTCTGCCTGCTGTTGGGCGGCGCGACCTTGGTGACCGTGCTGGGGATTTATGCCTTGCCGAACGTGGGTGTGCATGACATTCCCACCTTCAAGGATTCGGTGGCGTCGGGGCAGTTGAACATGCTCCAACCGATCATCAACGATCAGGGGCATCTGAACGGATACTCCTGGCTGAGCGTGTTGCTGGGATACCCGATTCTGGGTATCTGGTATTGGTGCGCCGACCAAACGCACGTCCAACGCGTGCTTGGGGCGAAAAGTCTGAAGGCCGGACAGAATGGGGCGTTGTTTGCCGGGTTCCTCAAGATCACGCCAGTGTTCCTGATGGTGCTGCCGGGAGTGATCGGCTATGTGCTATGGCAGAAAGGCGCCTTCGATCTGGGGATCGTGGAGGCCACCGGCAAGCCGGATTACAACAAGATGCTGCCGCTGTTGATCAACTATCTCATTCCCGTCGGTCTCAAGGGCTTGCTCGCCGCCAGCATGGCCGCCGCGTTGATGAGTTGCATGGCCGCTGCCCTGAACAGTTGTGCGACCTTGATTTCCCTCGACATTGTCAAACGGGCCCGGCCTGACACCAGCGACCGGCGGGTGGTGGTCATCGGTCGGGTGGCGACCGGCGTGATCATGCTGCTGGCGATGCTGTGGTCCACCCAAGGCGACCAATTCGGCACGATCTTCGAAGCTATCAACAAGATTCCCATGACCTTTGCGCCGGCGGTGACGACGGTATTTGTGTTGGGGGTCATGTGGAAACGCGGCACCAAGCAGGCCGCGATGGCGACGTTGTATGTCGGTTCGTTGATCGGCATCATTTACTTCCTGGTCGATATGCCGGGCATCGGCAAAATGATCCTTGGCGCGGACCAGGCGCAACCGGGGTTCACCGGACTGGTCACCGATCCCGCGCAAGGCTTGGGGATTCCCTTCATGCTGGTGGGGCCGATCCTCGCGGCCTTCTGCGTGATCCTCTACGTCATCACCAGCTTGGTGACCCCGGCCATGGCGGAAGAGGAGGTTGCCAAGGTCTGTTGGAATCACCCGCTCTCCTTCCTCAAGGGACGCCTCGATGGCGCGAGTGACCCGCGGGTCGTGACCCTCGTCCTGCTGATCGTGGTCGCAGTGCTCTACTATTTCCTGCGCTGAGCCAGCGCGGGCAACTTCGCCCCCCTACTTTTATGAAAACAAATATCCTTGGGAAAACCGGCTTGCCAGTTTCATCACTGAGCTTTGGCGCATCCTCCTTGGGTGGAGTGTTTCACCCGGTCGAGGAGGACGAGGCGATTCGGGCGGTGCATGCCGCGCTGGATTGCGGGATCAATTACTTCGATGTCGCGCCCGCCTATGGTGCGACGCGCTCCGAAACCGTGTTAGGAAAGGCGCTCAAGGGCGTGCCCCGCGACCGCTATTTCATCTCCACCAAGGTCGGCAAATACACGGATCCCGCCAGTTATGGCGAAGACACCCTGGATTATTCGCGGGCCCGGATTCGCGCGTCGCTGGATGAAAGCGCGGCACGGTTGGGGGTGGAGTATTTCGACATCATCCATGTTCACGACATCGAGTATCAGGGACGCAGGCATACCGAATGGGCGTTGGGCGAAGGCTTGGCGGCGGTGCGGGAACTCAAGCGCGAAGGACGGATCGGAGCGGTCAGCTTCGGTATCTATCCGCTGGACCTGTGGCAGCGGATCTTCACTGAGTATGACGTGGATGCCGCGCTCACCCACAATCACTACTGCCTGAACGACACCCGGTTGCTCGAATTGCTGCCGCTGGCCCGGGAGCAGCAGATCGGAGTGATCAACGCCTCGCCCTTTGGCAGCGGCCTGCTCACCGACCGCGGGCCTGCCGCTTGGCACCCGGCGTCCCAGGCCGAGCGGCGGGTGGCGCTGGAAGCCGCCGGGTTTTGCCGTCGCCAGGGGGTGCCGATCAGCAAGCTGGCGCTGCAGTTTGCCAGCCAGCACCCGGACATCCCGACGACCCTGTTCAGTTCATCGCGTCCCGAGGCCGTGTGCCGCAATGTGGAGTGGCACGAGGAACCGTATGATCCGCAACTCCTTGCCGCGGTGCAGGCCATCCTTGCGCCGGTGATGAACAAACAGTGGGACTACGACGCCGCCGTCGACCATTTGCAGGAAGCCGATACCGCCCCTCCGCAACTTCCGGAACACCAATCATTGAATCCACAAAACAGGACCCTTTGAGTCTCGCGTAACACACTCATCCAAAACACCACCCCCCCTAACTCAACTTCGCGGCCATGGCTCCTCTCCTGCATCTCTCCCTCATCGGACTGCTCACGCTAACGCCGGTCGCTGGCGCTGGCGCGGACTCGCCCGCTCCCCGCCCGAAACTCCAGATCATCAACGGCAGCGACCAGCCGATCGATATCTTCTGGCTCAAGTCCGCTACCGAACGGATCCCAAACGGCTCGGTCGAGCCCGGCAGGGACAACCTCATCACCACCACCCCGGGGCATCGTTTTGAAATCGTCGGGCGCACCGACCAATCCTCGCTGACGGTGACCAGTGAGGTGCCGGTGCAGGCAATCCGCTTCGATCCGAACGGTCGGGACGGGGTGCCGGCCTTCTACACGCAACGGGTCAGCGCCCATGGCTTTCCCATTGTCGGCTCGGCGGAAGTGAGTCCCTACGCGCTCAAGGAAGCGGAGTTTCTCGTGAATATGATGCTCGCGAAGCGGCCGGATGTGTGCGCCGCGATGATCAAGAGCGGCGCCCGCATGTGCATCATGGCGCACGACGAATACACCACCGAATTGCCGGAGTTCGTCCGCATGGGCCATGAAAAGGTTGAGGAATTTCCCGACCTGCCAGCAAAAGACTTCTGGGACGCGCGGGCGCGCGGACTCGGCGGCAGCGATACCGATCCGTTGTGCACCGTCGCCGAGGAAAACGTGCTCGGCTATCCCGGCGATCCCTACCAGGCGGAGTGCATCCTCATCCACGAGTTCGCGCACAACATCCACCTGCGCGGCATGCTCAATGTGGACCCCACATTCGACACGCGGCTGCAAGCCACCTACGCCGCCGCCATGAAAGCCGGGCTGTGGAAGGGCAAGTACGCCGCGATCAACCGCTACGAATACTTCGCCGAGGGGGTGCAGTCGTGGTTCGACGACAATCGCGTCAATGACCACGACCACAACCATGTGCATCTGCGTTCGCAGTTGATCGAATACGATCCCGGTCTCGCGGGGATGTGCCGGGAGGTCTTCGGCGAGACGGCTCTCAAATACACCAAGCCCGCAACCCGCCTCACCGGCCACATGGCGGGCTACGACCCGGCGAAAGCGCCGACATTTGTGTGGCCGGCCCGCTTGCAGAAGGCCAAGGCCGAAATCAGGGCGCAGGCGGTGGCGCGCGACAAAGCCGCCAACAGCGACAGCAAGGGCGACACGTGATCACGGCGTGGAGCGGCGGGGTTCCGGGTATCGGATTTTTGCCCGGCAAGATGCCCAATGGGTAGGGAAGCTGTAGCGGCGGTCTGTGACCGTCGATATCACTGGCAGGAGGCAGGCGCAGGAGATGGCGGCGTTGGAGGACGAGCGGGACAACCGGACACCCGGCTCTGGTCGCCGCGTCGGGCGCAATCAATCCTCCATGGCACCCTTGGCGGGCAGGACCTTGCGCAGGATCAGGAATCCCGTGACCGCGGAAAGACCGGATCCGAGAAGAACCCCCAGGCGTTCGCTGCCGTCGTAGGGCAGTCCCCCGCCCTCGAAGGCGAGGGAACCGATGAACAGGCTCATCGTAAAGCCCACCCCGCAAAGAACCGACACTCCGGCTAGGGAGGCCCAGGTCATGCCCTCGGGCAGCCGGGTCCATCGCATCCGCACCCCGAACCATACCAGTGAAAAGACTCCCACCATTTTTCCCACGAACAATCCCAGCATGATCCCGAGCGGTACCGAGCTGAAGAGGGCGGCCATCGTGAAGCCCGCCAGCGAAACGCCGGCATTGGCGAGGGCGAAGACCGGCAGAATGACAAAGGCCACCGTGCCATGGAGATCGTGCTCCAGCGTCTTCAGCAAGGAGGGGCCCTCCGGGGTTGCCGAGCGGATGGGAATGAAGGCCGCCAGGGTCACTCCGGCGAGCGTGGCATGAACCCCGGATTTCAGCACCGCGACCCACAAGATCAACCCCAGCAGGAGATACGGCGTGAAGTGCTGCACCCCGCGGCGGTTGACGAGCCACAGGCCCACCAGGGCCAAGCCAGCCACCATCAGCGCGGTGAGCGAGAGTTGGGCGGTGTAGAAGAGGGCGATGATGAGAATCGCCCCGATGTCATCCACGATGGCCAGCGAGACGAGGAAGACCTTCAGGGACAGCGGCACGCGCGAGCCCAGGAGGGTGAGAATGCCCAGGGCAAAGGCGATGTCCGTGGCCGCCGGAATGGCCCACCCCTGCAGGGCGAGGGAGTTGCCCCAGTTGCACGCGACGTAGATCAACGCCGGCACCGCCATCCCGCCCAAGGCCCCGAGACCCGGCAGGACGAGCTTGCTCCGATGCGAGAGCTCGCCCTCCACCAACTCCCGCTTGAGTTCCAGACCGATGAGGAAAAAGAACACCGCCATGAGACCGTCGTTGATCCAAAGCAGAAGCGGCTTGTCGAGGTCCAGCGCACCCACCCGCAGTTGGACGGGCAGGGCAAGGAGGGTTTCGTAGACCCCGCGGGCGGGGGAGTTCGCCCACAGCATGGCCACCACGGCGGACATCACGAGGAGAATCCCGCCGGCCGATTCGAGGCGAAGGAACTCGCGCAAGGCGTGAGAGAAAAGGGAGCCAAGGCCCCCGCCCTCCGATGGGGACGGGCGGTTCACATTAGGATCAGTCATGGGCAAGGGGCGAAGTGGCACTGATCACCGGAGACTTCGTCTCAGGCAAGGTGGCCAGCGCAATAAGGTGTTTCCTCAGAGTCAGTTGATTCATGGTGGTAGCCGCAGTTGTGGATCGGGAATGTCACGGTGATGGGCCGGGACCGGTTCGGAGCCAACCGCAAGGATGGGGTGCAGCGCAGGGGAGCTCATAGGCCATGCCGATGCCGGGAATCCCGTTGCCGGTTAGGTCCGGTCAATCTTGACCTCATACGAATAGGTCTGATTCCCGCTGAAACAGCCGGGTGTCGCCGCAACTATCAGATAGACATCCGCATCGGTGGCAGCGACTTCCACCTTCCGCTGCCCGGTCGTGGCATCCGCCATGGTGAGCGGATACTGCCTGGCGGCCGCTCCGGTCCTGACCACCACCCTGCCTTGGAAGGCGGCTGCGGCACCCTCGCTGCCCTTGGCATCGCCTTTCAGCCGGAAGGTATAAGTTGCGGCTGCGGTGTTGGTGATTTTGTGCACATCGTAATAATACCCCGCCAACGGGTTGGGCGGGTCCGACATGTGATAGGTGCCGAGGCACTCGTCGCGCACCGCCGCCAGCGTCTCGAGCGTGTCCGCGGCCTGCGTCGCATAGTCGAAGTTCTTGTCCCACCAGACGATGAAAACCCCCTGGGTCTTATAGGCACAAGTCTCGGGGGTGGCGTAAGTTGATTTGATCGTATAGGGCGCCACCTGGCCGACGGCGGGCGGTTGGTCAGCGGCAGGCGCGTCGGCCGCCGTGGCGTGGACCATGATGCCGCCGGCTGTCATGGTGATCATCATTGTCCAAAAGGCTAGTCTCATTGTCATCGTGGGGTGCGGGTTGAGGCCACCTCCGGTGGTCCGGTTGATGGTCGATTGAAGGGGTTTCAGGGTGTGCACCCGGTTCATGATCCGTCAGCGTATGGGGTGCCCTATCCCCCCTACTACGCGGTTTCCGGCGCAGTCTTTCCTCATGGCAGAGGTGTTTGCTCTCAAGACCATTAGAATCCGCAAATCTTATTATGAAAAGCTAAGCAACCGGCTTTTTGAGCAAAATATGCAGATTCATATTGACGAACCTCGCCAAAATGGCATTTTCGCCGACTCAGGAGTTTGCAGATGAGTCTGATGAAGTCCCAAACAATTAGATGCTCCCCCCGGACCGTCGTCCGCGGTGCCTCTGGTGCCGCCCTTTTCAGCGTTGCAGATTTTCCTCTTCTCCCCGCGCCCGCCAACGTCAAAACCAATTCTCTAGCAGTATCATCATGAGAACGAATGCCCTGTCTCTCCGCTTCGCCAGCATCCTGCTCGCCGCTTCCGGGTTGGCCCCCGGTGAGACCTATTTCGGCACGGTGGAGGTTGTGCAGCATGATGCGGCCAATAATGTTTCGGTGAGCGTGGGGCCAGGTGGCACTCCAGGCACGCTGCTGACCGGTGGCAACCGAGGCGATTACGTCGTGAATGTCCCCGCCGCGGACGACCTCGCGGAGGGAGTGATGGTTACCTCAGTGGCACAGAACGGTCGGGACAATTCCGCGAGCGGCGATCCGCCCGGGACGTTTTATGCCACCAGCGCGGTTGCGCCCGAGTTGCTCCCCACGGAGTACTACATCTCGGTCTTCGACGCCCCGAGCGGTGCCGAATTCAACATCAACACCGCCTTCGGGTGGTTCTCCTACGACGAGTGGCTGGGGGGAGTGGCCAGGAATACCGTCAACGACGGGCCGATCATTTCCCTGATCGCCTCGCCCGGAATCGCGCTGGGCGCCGAGCTCGTCGACAACGGGGGTGGCGTCTACACCCTCGATCTCACCGGTCTCGGGGCCGGTTCCGCGGAGGGCGTCCTCCTGGTCAGCGGCGCCAGGAACGAGGACAACTACGCCCTGAGCCTCGCGAAGCCCGACGGGACGTTCGACATCATTTGCCACGACAACGGTGCCGATGCCGTGCTTTACGAATCCGACCCGGTGAGCTTCGTCTACCTCCCGGTGGCGCAAGCGGGCGCCGGGACGCTGGTGGCCTGCGGCCGCGTCAACGGGGACGCCAGCACCGACGTGGCGGGAGGTTCCTTTGCCGTCACGAAAGGCGGAGTGGGAGAGTGGCTCCTCTCCATTGACGGCCACACCCCTGACAGCGGCACGCTTCTGATCAGTCCCGAAGGTGGGTCCGGAATCAACGTCGACAACGTCTGGTCCTACGAGTGGGACGACGCGAATGCGCGTTGGGTGATCCAGGGTCGTGACCTGCCGGGAACCTCGATGCAGGATGCCCAGTTGCCCGGGGAAGACATGTTCAGTTTCGCCTTCCTGGCCTCGCCGGAGGTCACTCCGCGGATGGTCACCACCGCCGCCGACGAGGACGACGGGAGCGTCCTTCCGTCGATCGGAACCGGCACCTCGCTGCGGGAGGCCCTTAAATACAGCGGTTTCGGCGCGACTGTGCGCTTCGCCCCGGAGTTGGACGGTCAAACCATCACGCTCAACCTGGGCGAGATCCGGATCTACAAACCCCTGACCATCGACGCCTCGCACCTCTCGAAAGGGATCACCATCTCCGGTAACAACACCTCCCGCATCTTTGTGATCGACCCGGGCATTCCCGTGGTGATGGATTCCCTGAACCTGACGGCCGGGCACGCCGACGGCGGGGTGGACGTCGGCGGCGCCATTCTCGTCAACGCCGGGGAGTTGACTCTCAGGAACTCCACCGTCTTCGACAACCGGGCTCAAGGCGGTGGCGGCGGGATTGCATACCTGTCCAGTGATCAGATCATCGACAGCGGTCGTGTCACGATCAGCAATTCGACCTTGACCGGCAACTCCGCGGGGGCTCCGGGGGGGGCGGAGGCATTCGGCGGGGCGATTTTTGGGGCTGGCGAACCGTTCGGCGGCCTCACTCTCAACCATGTCACCGTCGCCGCGAACGCGCCCGCAGCGGGAGGGGGGCTTTACCTCGAAGGACCGGCCACCCTCGGCAACTCGATCATCGCCGGAAACACGGCGCATACCCCCATCGTCTGCGATGAAACACTCGAGCCACGAATATGCGGCCACGATATCTTCGTTCCGCTGGGTCCTGTCATGCAGCCGCCGGTCGCAACCGGCGCAAATCTCCTTGGCGACCTCGGAGACTCGAGACTCACGGAGGGGCCCGGAGTTCTCGTCGACGATCCCCTCCTGGCACCCCTCGGAGACTACGGTGGCCCGACCCGGACCATGCACCCGCAATCCGACTCCCCTGCAATCGATGCCGCCATCGTGTCCGGGACCACCCCGACCACCGACCAGCGCGGTGAGGCGCGCGACGACGGACTGCCCGACATCGGGGCGGTGGAAGTCCAGGGCCCCCTGGTGACCACCACCGAGGATGCCGAACTGCGCCGCGTCATCCTCTTCGCTAAGCCTGATGACACGATCACCTTCGACCCTGCTCTCGACGGCCAGACCATCACGCTCACCTCCGGTCAAATCCTGATCGACAAATCCCTGACCATCGACGCCTCTTCCCTCCCCGCCGGAATCGTCATTTCCGGCAACAGCAGCTCGCGCGTGTTTGAAATCACGCCCACCGCCACGGTGACGCTGAACTCCCTGGAACTGGCCTCGGGCCATGCCTCCAGCGCCGTCGGGGGGGCGATTCTGAATTCGGGCGAACTCACGGCCATGAACTGCCTGTTCACCGGCAACGTAGCCCGGGGCGGCGCCGGCCAGACTCCCGGCTCGGGCTCCAACGGCGGTGGTGGTGGCGGCGGGGCCGGGATGGGGGGTGCGATCTTCTCGGATGGTCCCGGTTTGACCCTGACCGATTGCGTTTTCAGCGACAACAGCGCGATTGGTGGGAATGGAGGAAATGGCTTGAATAACAGCCTCAACGCCAATCCGGGCGGCAACGGCGGCGGGCCCAATGCGGGTCCCGGTGGGGCGGCGGGGACGGCCGGCGGTTATGGCGGCTACGGCGGCGGTGGCGGTGGCGGCGCGGGTTCCAGGTTTGGCGGCTACGCCGGGGGCGCCGGAGGGTTTGGCGGGGGCGGG
>JAIPKB010000081.1 GCA_021733795.1 Akkermansiaceae bacterium
AGGATTTAGGATTTAGGATTTAGGATTTAGGATTTAGGATTTAGGATTTAGGATTTAGGATTTAGGATTTAGGATTTAGGATTTAGGAATGGTTAGGGTTAGCGCGGGTGGCGGTGGGTGCGCTGGCGCAGCAGGTGGTCGGTGAGGACGAGGGTGGCCATGGCCTCGACGATGGGAACGGCGCGGGGCAGTACGCAAGCGTCGTGACGGCCTTTGCCGGCGAGTTCGGTGTTTTCGCCGGTGCTGGTGACGGTTTTCTGCGAGATCATGATGGTGGCGGTGGGTTTGAAGGCGACCCGGAACACGATGGATTCGCCGTTGGAAATGCCGCCCTGGACGCCGCCGGAGCGGTTGCTGGTGGTGCGGACCCGGCCGTCGATCATGCGGAACGGATCGTTGTGTTCGCTGCCGGTGAGCAGGGTGCCGGCGAAGCCCGAGCCGATTTCAAAGCCCTTGGTGGCGGGGATCGAAAGCATCGCCTTGGCGAGATCCGCCTCAAGCTTGTCGAACACCGGTTCGCCGAGGCCGGGGGGGCAGTGGCGGATCACGCATTCGATCACGCCACCCACCGAGTTGCCGGCCGCGCGGATGGCCTTGATCCGCTCGATCAGGGTCTCGACCATCGCTGGATCACCGGTGCGGACCGGGTTGGACTCGATGGTCCCGGCGGTGACGGTTTCCGGATCCACAGTGGCGGCGAGTTCCTGGATCGATTTCACCCAGGCGAGGATTTCGATGCCGGGGTGAAGGAAATCGAGTACCTGCCGGGCCACCGCGGCACCGGCGACGCGGCCGATCGTTTCACGGGCGGAGGCCCGGCCACCGCCGGAGGGCGCTTGGATCCCGTATTTGGCGTCGTAGGTGTAGTCGGCGTGGCTCGGGCGGTATTTTACGGCCATTTCGTCGTAGGCACCGGGACGCTGGTCGGTGTTGCGGACCAGGATGGAAATCGGGGTTCCGAGCGTGAGTCCGTCGTGGATGCCGGAGAGGATCTCGGCGGCGTCGGCTTCATCGCGTGGGGTGACCAGGTCCGACTGGCCGGGGCGGCGGCGGTTGAGTTCCCGCTGGATCGCGGCGGCGGTGACGGGCACCCGGGACGGGCAGCCGTCGATGATCACGCCCACCCCGCCACCGTGGGATTCCCCGTAGGTGTGGATGCGGAAAAGCTGGCCGAAAGTGGATGACATGCCCGGATTCTAGGCCGGATGCGCGCCTTGGGCAAGCGGGAAGGAACAGCGGGTCAAGGCTGTCGGCCAACGTAGCACGACACCACGCCGAAGGTAAGCGGGGTGGCGCTGGTTGCCCGGAAGCCGCAGGTGGTGAGCAGGTCGGTCATGGCGGCGCCGGATGGGAAGGCCTCGATCGAGCCGCCGAGGTATTCGTAGGCATCCTGCTCGCGGGTGAGCCAACCGGCGAGCCGGGGCAGGATCCGGTGGAGGTAAAACCGATAGGGACCGCGCATCAGCCCGGTGGGCAGGGAAAAATCCAGGATCACCAGGTGGCCACCGGGTTTGAGCACCCGGCGCATCTCGGTGATGGCTTTGGGGTAGTCCTCCATGTTGCGCAGGCCGAAGGCGACCGTGACCACATCGAATTCGTCGTCCGGGAACGGCAGCGCGAGGGCATCCGCCACCAGCGTTTGTTTCACGCCGCGGCTGCTGGCATGGGCGAGCATTTCCGGGCAGAAATCCGAGGCGATGATCTCACAATCCGGGCAGGTTTGTTGGAGCTTGAGCGCCAGATCACCGGTGCCGCTGGCCACATCGAGCAGGCGCTTGGGCTGCCAGCCGCGGATCCGGCGCGACACGACGTGCCGCCACCACAGGTCCATCCCGCAACTGAGCACATGGTTGGTGAGCACATAGCGGTCCGCAATGCGGGCAAAAGCGGTGCGGACATAGGCGGGATCGGGCATGGCGGGGGATCGGCTGGTAGGCTGGAATTTCGAGTTGCGGGGGGGTTGTAGCCAAACCGGCGGCACATGGCCAGCGTCGATTGGCGCATTGGCAGGGACGCTTCCGACGCGTCCGCGCTCGTCGGTAGGGACCCAACAAGCCCGCCCGCCAGGAGTTCGACAACTTAAACTTGGGGTTTGCTAGATTGCGCTTGCGCCGGGCGGCAAAGTCGGATTACTCTCCGGCGAACGGTGGCTCCCTGGATGGGCTGCCTCACTTGGTCCCGTCCCCAGCCACACATGCCCGCTCTCCCCAAAAACAAATCCCTCGAATCCTGGATCTGGGACGCCGCCTGCTCCATCCGCGGGGCGAAGGACGCGGCGAAATACAAGGACTACATCCTCCCGCTCATCTTCACGAAGCGCCTCTGCGACGTCTTCGATGACGAGCTGAACCGCATCGCCAAGGAAGTCGGCTCGCGCAAGAAAGCCTTCCAGCTCGCCAAGGCCGACCACAAGCTCGTCCGCTTCTACCTCCCTCTCGTGCCGGACGATCCCGAGCAGCCGGTCTGGTCGGTCATAAGAAAACTCTCCGACAAGATCGGCGAAGGCGTCACCACCCACATGCGGGCCATCGCCCGGGAAAACCCGCTCCTGCAGGGCATCATCGACCGCGTGGACTTCAACGCCACCACCCACGGCCAGCGCGACCTCGACGACGACCGCCTCTCCAACCTCATCGAGGCCATCAGCACCAAGCGCCTCGGGCTCGACGACGTCGAGGCCGACATCATCGGCAAGAGCTACGAATACCTCATCCGCAAGTTCGCCGAGGGCAGCGGCCAGAGCGCCGGTGAGTTCTACACCCCGCCCGAGGTCGGCACCATCATGTCCCGCGTGCTGGCTCCCGAGCCTGGCATGACGGTCTATGATCCCACCTGCGGTTCCGGCGGCCTCCTCGTCAAACTCGAGACCGCGATGGAGGAGAAACGGAGGGCGGACATTCCTGTCCGCCAATCCAAAGCCAAAGGCGGGTTGGAAAACCCGCCCTCCTTTGCCTCCTTGAAGCTCTTCGGTCAGGAATACGTCCCCGAGACCTGGGCCATGGCCAACATGAACATGATCATCCACGACATGGAGGGCCAGATCGAGATCGGCGACACCTTCAAGAACCCCAAGTTCCGGGACAAGGGCGGCAAGCTCCGCACCTTCGACCGCGTCGTCGCCAATCCCATGTGGAACCAGGACTGGTTCACCGAGGCCGACTACGACGCCGACGAACTCGGCCGCTTCCCCGCCGGGGCCGGCTTCCCCGGCAAATCCTCCGCCGACTGGGGCTGGGTCCAGCACATGCACGCCAGCCTCAATGACAAAGGCCGCGCCGCGGTCGTCCTCGACACCGGCGCCGCCTCCCGCGGCTCGGGCAATGCCGGCACCAACAAGGAAAAGACCGTCCGCCAGTGGTTCGTGGACCACGACCTCATCGAGAGCGTCCTCTACCTGCCCGAAAACCTCTTCTACAACACCACCGCCCCGGGAATTGTGATTTTTCTGAATCGGGCGAAGCCAAAAGAAAGACAGCACCGCGTGCTGCTCGTCAATGCCAGCCAGGTCTTCGAGAAGGGCGACCCCAAGAACTTCATCCCCGACGAAGGCATCCAACGCATCGCCGACACCCTCATCGGGTGGAAGGAAGAGGAAAAACTCAGCCGCATCGTCGATCACGCCGAGCTGGAGAAAAACGACTACAACATCTCCCCCAGCCGCTACATCCACACCAGCGACGCCGAAACCTACCGGCCCATCGCGGAGATCGTCGAGGAATTGAAGGTCATCGAAGCCGAGGCCCGTGAGACCGACAAGGCACTTGGGAAAATCCTCAAGCAACTCGGAATCAGCGCATGAAGATTTTCATCAGCAGCGTGCAGAAGGAGTTCGCCGCGGAGCGCAAGGCTCTGGCCGAATACCTTGCCGGCGACCCGTTGCTGCGGCGTTTCTTCGAAACCTTCCTCTTCGAGCATGATATCCCGGCGTCCGACCGACGGCCCGACGCCGTTTATCTCGATGAAGTCCGGAACTGCGATCTCTATCTCGGCCTACTTGGTGACGACTACGGGTGGGAGAACAAGAACGGCCTTTCGCCCACCCACCTCGAATTCAACGAAGCCACCCGGCTCGGCAAAACCCGCCTCATCTTTGTCAAAGGCGCGACCGATGAGGCCAAGCAGCCGAAAATGAGGGCCTTGATCCGTGATGCCGGCAGCAGCCTCATCCGGCGCCGTTTCAATTCCTCCGAGGAACTGGTTGCCGCCGTCTATGCCAGTCTGGTCAGGATACTCGAAGAGCGCGAACTGATCCGCTTGGGCCCCTTCGATGCCACTTTCTGCCAAAACGCCACTCTGGAAGACCTGGATGATGACAAAATCACCCGGTTTCTCGGCCTTGCCCGCCGCGGGCGCAATTTCCCGTTGTCGGAGGACACCCCGCCCCATGAAGTGCTGGCCCACCTCAACCTGCTCGTAAAGGGACGGCCGACCAACGCCGCCGTTTTGTTGTTCGGCAAACAGCCGCAACGGTTCCTCATCACCTCCGAGGTGAAATGCGCCCACTTCCACGGCACCGAAGTGGCCAAGCCCATTCCTTCCTACCAAGTTTACAAAGGCACAGTCTTTGACCTCGTGGACCAGGCCAAGGATTTCGTGCTCTCCAAAATCGATTTCTGGGTCGGAACGAGAGAGGAAAGCACGCGGGTGCCCACGAAATACGAGATTCCCCAGGAAGTCGTGGCCGAAGCCATCGTCAATGCCGTCGTGCACCGCGACTACACCAGCAAAGCCAGCGTGCAGGTCATGCTCTTCAAAGACCGGCTGGAAGTCTGGAATCCCGGCTCCCTGCCGCCCACGCTGACCCTTGAGAAACTGCGCGGCCCGCACGCCTCCGTGCCCCACAATCCACTGCTGGCCGAGCCCATGTATCTGACCAAATACATCGAACGTATGGGCACGGGCATTCGCGACATGATCCGGCGCTGCCAAAAGGCCGGGCTCCCCGAACCTGAAATCCGGTTGGACGGAGGTTCCTTCGTCCTGACAATCCGCAGGCGGTCCACTGGATCGGAGGCCCAGTCAAGGGCCCAGTCAGGGGCCCAGTCAGGGGCCCAGTCAGGGGCCCAGTCAGGGGCCCAGTCAGGGGCCCAGTCAGGGGCCCAGTCAGGGGCCCAGTCGGAAGCGATTCTCAAACATCTTGAAAACGAGCCGTTATCGGCGGCTGAACTCACCGTGGCTCTGGGGCTCCAGTCCAAAACCGGTGCTTTCAAGCGAGCGCTCCAGGATCTGGTCGATCATGGGCAGCTCGAGTATACCATCCCCGACAAACCTACCAGCCGCCTCCAGAAATACCGGCTCACGGACAAGGGCCAGGCGTTGCTGGCGAAGTGGGAAAAGGAAGGAGGCCGGCCATGAGCATCATGGTGAACGACGGACAAGTCATCGCACCAGTCGAGGCCCGAGATTCGCAAGTCACCCCGCAGGTTGGTTCACAGCCAGAGTCACGGCTAGAGTCGAATGGGCCAAACGGAGCGCGGACATTCCTGTCCGCAAAAAGGAGCGGGGACATTCCTGGCCCCCATGCGGCCAAGGCCGGAGGTTGGAAAACCCCCGCTCCGGTCATCGACCTGTCCGCCGTAGCCTCGGCGAAGGCGGAAGCCGAAGCACGGGAGACGGACAAGGCGCTGAAGCAAATTCTGGAGAAACTTGGTATTTGAAGGATTCAATCATGGCGAAGAAATCAACACTCAATCCTAGAGAACTGATGGAGAAGGCCGTCGAGGTCATGAAGGCTTCCGTGCGTGAGCAGCGGGTCGATGACACCATCACGCCCAAGGTCGGCGCAGTGCTTTGGAAACCGGACGGAACCATCGAGACCGCCTGTCGAGGCGAACTACGCGAGGGCGATCACGCCGAATACACGCTCCTCGAGCGCAAGAACGGCCACGAGAATCTCAGCGAATGTGTGCTATTTGCCACTCTCGAACCCTGCGCCCCGGATTCGCGCAACCCGCCCAAAGTCGGATGCGCACGACGCATCACCAACGCACGGATCAAGAAAGTCTATTACGGATGTCAGGATCCCCATCCCAAGGTCGCCGGGGAAGGCCTCCGCTACCTGAAACAGATGGGTGTCGAAGTCATTCCCTTCGATCGCGACCTGCAGGAAGCGATCGAAAAGGAGAACGCACAATTCTTCGATCAGGCCCGGCGAAAAGCCGAAGAGCTGGAAGAGGAGCCAACCCTCACACCTCTTCCGTTCGACCAGAACCCGCCCCAAGTGTCATTGGACGATCTGGATCGCAAAGCTCTCTCCCATTATCGCAGTTTCCTATTCAAGAAGGGCACCGACGGCGACGACGAGTTCCACCGTCGACTCGTTCATCAGGGCCTCTTGGTCCAGACGGACAACGGAACTCTCGCGCCGACCCGTTTCGCTTACCTCCTCTTCGGCAAGCATCCCCGGGATGTTATCGCCCAAGCAGGCATCCTCGCAACCATTCACGGCAAACAGGGAGAAGACCCGAAGGACTTCGACGGCCCGATGGTGATGGGACCCGATCAGGTGATTTCATGGCTGCGCGGCAAGTTGCCTGACCCGATCGGCCGTTCCGACGCCCAGCGGAAACGCATCAACGATGCCTTCTACGAGCTTGTCCGTGAAGGCGTCGCCAACGCCCTTGTCCACCGCGACTACGACATCGCGGGCAGCAAGATCCAATTGGTTGTCGAAGGTGACACCATCACCATTCGAAGCCCTGGAGGACCTGTCTCCCCGATCACCGTCGAGCAACTCCAGTCATTTACCGCGCCCATGGTCAGCCGCAATCCGCGCCTCCATGCGGCTTTCAGCACCATGGAACTCGCGGAGGAGCGTGGCCTAGGCCTGAAATCCATGCGGAACAAGGCGACGGAGGCCGGCCTCCCGCTCCCGAAGTTCCGCTTCAATGCGCCTTACCTCGACCTGACCCTCTACCGCACCGCCGAGGCGGCCACCGAAGCTCTGCCTGAGGATACGCTCGCCCAACTCAGCAAGGCCGAGCGCAAAGGTTGGGCATGGATGGCAGCGAGAGAATTTTTCTCCTCCCAAGACTACATGCAGGCTCTCGGTCTCAAATACCGGACGGCCATGAATCATATCAAACGGTTCGAAGAACTGGGTTTGCTGCTGCCAGAAGGGGAGAGTCGCGCCCGACGCTACATCGTTCAAAAGCCATGAGTATCGCTTCCCTGCCACATAGACTGCCAAAATGGCAGGATTCCCCCGGAGGGTCGCTCGATGCGAGCGTTTCCTGCCATTTCTCCTGCCAAAATGGCAGGATTCGTCCGGATCGCCCTGCCGGACCATTCGAGCAATCACCCGATGCCTCTCGCCATTCCCCTCGCCAAAATGGCGAGAGCGGCGGGCCCAAAAGCCGGATTTCGGGCTATCCCGCAGTTTTTCCCGCAATCTTGCGGGATCGGATCTCATCGGACGACTCGTCCCTGCCGACCGGGGAAAAGCGGACACAAATCCGGACATCGTGTCCGGTTTCGGCGAACGCCGGAACCTACCGGCCCATCGCGGAGATCGTCGAGACTGCCATGCGCGACAGCGCATTTCTGAATCCCGCAGGCAAACCGCAGAGCGTGCCCGAAGGGCAGGATAAACTGAAGGTCATCGAAGCCGAGGCGCGGGAGACGGACAAGGCGCTGAAGGAAATTCTGGAGAAACTTGGGGTATGAGCGACTGGCAAACATGCGCCGTGCCTGATTCGTTCGTTAAGAACGAGGTCGGTCGGCAAAACCAAATTCCCGCGAAGGACATCGCGGAGGTTGGTCGCTTCCCGGTGGTCGACCAAGGGCAGAAGTTCGTTGCCGGTTACTGTGATGACGAAAGCAGGGTCATCGACTTCGACCTGCCGCTGATCATTTTCGGCGACCACACACGCTGCTTCAAATACGTCGACTTCCCATTCGTCCTTGGCGCTGACGGAACCAAGGTTCTCCTGCCGAACAAGAAGCTCTACGACCCGAGGTTTTACTACTTTGCTCTGTTGGCGCTGGAGATCCCCAGTCGTGGCTACAATCGGCACTTCACCATTCTCAACGAACGGAGCCTTCCGCTCCCCCCACTCCCCGAGCAGAAGAAGATCGCGCACATCCTTTCGACGGTGCAGCGGGCGATCGAAGCGCAGGAGGGGATCATTCAGACCACCACCGAGCTGAAAAAGGCCCTCATGCACAAGCTCTTCACCGAAGGCTTGCCGCGCCGCAGACCGGGCGAAGGCGGGCCTCCCCGCCACGAACCCCCAAAACAAACCGAAATCGGCCCCGTCCCCGAAAGCTGGGAGGTGGTGGAGTTGGGCGAGATTGCGAAAATCGAACGTGGCAAATTCTCTCACCGCCCACGCAACGAACCCCGATTCTACGGCGGCGAGTATCCCTTCGTCCAAACTGGCGACGTCTCCAATTGCGACGGCTACGTTCGCTCCTACACTCAAACCCTGAACGAGGACGGTCTTGCCATCAGCAAGATGTTTCCCGCTGGCACCATTCTTATCACGATTGCCGCCAACATCGGGTTCACGGGGATTTTGCAATTTGATTCCGCATGCCCAGACAGCCTCATCGGAATAACGCCGAATGAGAACGTTCACACCGAGTTCCTGAACTACTACCTGATTACCCAGCAGCCGGAAATGGATCGAATGGCTCCGAAGGGCACGCAAAAGAACATCAACATTCAGTTTCTCAAGCCTTGGCCGGTTCCGCTGCCGTCATTTGAGGAGCAGCGGGAAATTGCTGAAGCATTCTCCGCGACCGATCGGAAGATCAGACTGGCAAACCGGAAACGCAGCCAACTCCAAGACCTCTTCCGCACCCTCCTGCACCAGTTGATGACGGCACATATTCGGGTCGATTCGTTAGTCGTAAACCAAAAAGGAGGAAGCTGAGCATGAGCACAGAGTTAATCGACGGCAATTCATGGGAGGCCAACGTTAAGCGTTGGCTGCGCATTAGATATCCAAACGATTTCCAAGATGTTCCTGCTACCGATGGTGGAGATGGCGGAATTGAAGGATTCTGTATTTCCGATCAAAATGTATACCAGTGCTATGCGGCGCTTCAATCTCTCGATACCCGCTCGTTGTATGAAAACCAACGTGACAAATTGACGAAAGATATTGGCAAGTTCATCGACAATCAGGCGAAATTGATCAGAACATTGCCTCCAGGTTTCAAGACACGGCGTTATTGCTTTTTGGTGCCCGAGTTCAGGAGTCTCGAACTTGTGGCTCACGCTCAGGCGAAAACCCAGGAAGTCCGCGCCGCAGCCCTTCCGTATGTGGCAGGCGACTTTTCAATTATCATACAAACCAAAGCGGACTACGAGGCGGAACAGCGGTTGGAAACCGCGAGACTCCTTAAAAATCTTCAGCTTGAGATTACTGATATTGATGATGACAAAGTTGAAGCTTGGGTTGTGGGAAACAACATCGGCGTGCAAAACCTGGACCGTAAGATTCCACTTTTTACTTCGCTGTCTGAACAGACGGACGTTGAACTGGAACGCAAATACTGGATCGAAAGAAAAATCTGCACCGACAATGCACTTGAGAAATTGCGCAGCCACTCAGCTGAAGCTTGGGAAAAGATTTGGAGCGTCAAGGTTGGCCGAGAAAGATTGCTTGGCCGGTCACATGGCCAGTTCGGATCGGGAAGTGGAACGGTAGCCGCAATTAGCGAAAAGGTCGTTTTTGACATGATTGAGCAAGTTCCAAATCTAGCAAAAATCGGTGCTGAGACCCTCGCTGAGGGCCTTGTGGGGGAATGGCTCCAAAATTGCAAACTCAACTTTCGTTCCGCAATCTGATGAACTCTGCACACTTTAATCGCCGTAAAGCAATTCATGCTGATTTCACTTTCACAGTGAGGTCCGAGCCAATTCCCGGTGAACTACGGCCGGAGTGGAGAATCACGCTGATTTTGCTGATGATTTCCAAGTGCGGGTGGGGCGGTTCGATGTCGCTTAAGAAATCACACCTCGTGTGTTCTGCCGCAAGTTCAGCCGAATCTCGGGAATTGCTGCTCCGGATGTTGAACGGTGACCGTCACTTGGATGATATACCGCTGCGAATAGATCCCTCCCTAAACCGTGCGATAGATTATGCCATCGCGGAGAAGTTGGTGGCAGCTGAGGTCCGCTCAAACACGTTCGTGTTGAAGCTACTCCCGAAAGGAATTGAGATAGTGAGTCGCCTTCAAAGTGAGACGGAGTGCATGTCAAAAGAGAAGGAGTTTGCGGAATTACTGCGTGGCAAGGTCCCCAACGATAAGGTCGAAGAAATCCTCAACTGGGAAACAAATTTATGAGTTTACGAATTCGCCGCCTGAAGCTACTCGCGAACACCATTAACGGTGATTATGGGGCCGATATGTCTTTCCCCGACGGACTGGTTCTTCTGCACCTTCATAATACGCGAGGAAAGTCCACCGCGTTAAAGTCTATGATCTACTGTCTAGGACTTGAACGGATGTTCGGCCAAGTAAATCAGGCACCTCTTACGCCCGCGATGACGACGCGGCTAAAGGATGGAAGTGCTGAGTGGGATGTCGTTGAATCTTGGGTTTATCTTCAGATTGAGAATGCACACGGGGCTAAGGCTACCCTTCGCCGCAAGGTCGCCGGTGAGGGCGGCCAAGATCGTAAGGTGGTCGATGTTTGGGAGTGTTCAATGGAGGAGATGAACGGCGGAGAAACAGCATCCAAGCCGCATTACGCTCGCGATCCTGGATCTGCCCAAAGTGAACAAGGGATCACCTCATGGCTGGCAAAGTTTATGGGCTGGCAGCTACCTCAGGTGATGCGCCATGATAGCTCGCTGGGAATGCTATACATAGAATGCGTGTTATCGCTTTTCTTCATCGAGCAAAGTCAGGGCTGGACTACGATCCAAGCAGGAACGCCCAGAATTTTTGGCATCCGGCAGGTGGAGCGCAAGGCTGTGGAGTTCATCTTGGGTCTTGAAGCGTGCGAAACAGATTCAACCCGCGAACACCTTGAGCAACAAGCGGATGAACTGATCAAGAGATGGGTGGCAGAACGAAATGGGAATGAGGTTCTAGCCCGTTCTCTGAAAGGGGCTCTACGCAACTTCCCAAGTGCGCCTCAATCATCTTGGCCACCACTCCCACCACCATTTCTTGAAGTTTTTCAGGAGGGGTTGGAAATTCCACTTCGAGCGGCAATTGAGAAGGATAAAGAAATGCTTGCCCAGATTGATTCCATTGAAATCCCTACTGCTGATGAGGCTGCAAAGTCCATTTCCGATGAACTGACCGCCTCATATAACTCGCTGCAAGAGGCAGAATCGATTGCGTCTTCTCTTGATGACGAATTTAGCCTCGAACAGGCGAATCACACCGCTTTGGAAACAAGGCTGACCGTGGTCAATGAGGATCTTGGCAGAAACAAGGATACAAAAAAGCTGAGAGATATGGGCGCAACCGGAGGATTGGCGCTTGCTAGGCACGAGTGCCCAACATGCCACCAACATGTGAACGACACGCTTCTGAGCCAGAAGCTTGAACAGGAAGTTATGGGCCTCGAAGAGAATATTGCCTACCTGGCTGCTCAAAAGCAAACACTCGAGAAGATGCGCGATAGAACCATCCGAGCGAGCGAAGCAATCGAACGGAGGAGGAACGCAGTAACAGTCTACACATCAGAGTTGCGTCAGAAGATCCGGTATTTGAAAAGGACACTCGTCAGCTCAGGCATAGCTCCATCGGAAGCGGCCATTCGGGAGCGTATCGTGGTGAGCGAAAGGCTTGAACAGCGGGAGGCGGCCCAGAATGAGTTTGAACGCAGTTTGGCGGCTTTCCCGCAGTTATCTTCCCAGTGGACTGAAATTCAAACTAAGCTCAAAACAACTAAAGCGCGTGTTCAATCTGAATCGGACAAAGAGAAGATCCGTGTTTTTGCAGCACGCTTCAAAGAGGCACTCAACGAGTTTGGATTTGAAAGCTTCCCGCTCGACACAGTGAGTATCGACCTAGACGGATACCGACCAAAAAGAGAAGGATTTGATCTCGCTTACGCTGTTTCAGCTAGTGACCATGTGCGTATCATTGCGGCCTACATTACGGCGCTTTTCGAAACAGCACGAACAACGAAGACGAACCACCCTGGGTTGCTGCTACTCGATGAACCCCGTCAGCAGAATATGCAGTGGCCGGACTTTGCAAAAATCCTTAAACGGCTAGCATCTTCGCTTGCCGCGAAGCAGCAGGTAATCGTCGCTACAAGTGACAGGCCAGACGCAATTCAAGATTTGATGAAGGACATTCCACATTCACGGGTGAGTGTCGCATATGAAGACTGGCTGCTGAGGAAAATTGAAAGCCCTGCTAAAGCGGATCCTGATGCGTCCGATTTACCACAGATCGATGCGTTGCCTTCGTGACCATGCCCACACCCGGAGAACACAAAACCGTCCAAGCCCGGATCCTCGCCTATGCCGAGGCCATCGGGTGGACGATTGTGTCCCGCGAGGAAGCCGAGGAAAGGAGGGCGGGTTTTCCAACCCGCCGTGATGGCGAAAACGCGGGCAGGAATGCCCGCGCTCCTTTATCGCTCTTCTTCGACGACCTGCTCGACGCCAAGGTGCGGGAATTCAACCCGCGTTACGCGGAGGCCGAGGGCGCGTTGCTCGGGCAGTTCCGCCATCTCCACACCGACATCTACGGCAACCGGGAATTCGTCGAGCACCTGCGCAACCGGGGCAAGTTTTTCGACCACGAGGAGAAGCGCGAGCGCGACCTGATCCTGATCGATTACGACGATCCAGCGAACAACGTTTACGAAGTCACCGAGGAGTGGGCCTTTCACAACGGCCACTACGCCACGCGGGAGGATGTGGTCTTTCTCATCAACGGCATCCCGGTGCTGGGGATTGAGTGCAAGAACGCCAACAAGGACGAAGCGATTGCCCTGGGGGTGGACCAGATCCGCCGTTACCACCGCGAGACGCCCGAGCTGTTCGTGTCGCAGCAGCTTTTCACCGCCACCGACGCCATCGGATTTTCCTACGGGGTGACCTGGAACACGGTGCGGCGGAATATTTTTAATTGGAAGGGAGCACGGGTTTTCCAACCCGTGGAGATTGGAGAGCAAACGGACAAGAATGTCCGTTCTCCTTTGCGTGCTCCTTTCTACTCACCCGAAGCCGAAACCGCCAAACACCGCCGTAATCTCCCCCACTGGCAGCAGGGCCAGGCTTGGGTGTTCGTCACGTGGCGGTTGGGCGATTCCTTGCCAAAGGCGAAGTTGGAGCAGTGGAAGGCAGAGCGAGAAGCGTGGATGAAGCATCACCCCGAACCATGGGACGAAAAGACCGAAGGCGAGTATCACGAGCGCTTTGCCCGGCAGATCGACGAGTGGCTGGATCAGGGAAGCGGGTCGTGTGTGCTGAAGGATCCCGCCAACGCGAAGATCGTCGCGGATGCGCTTAGGCACTTCGATGGGGCGCGGTATAAGCTGGCGTCCTTCGTGGTGATGCCGAATCACGTGCATGTGCTGTTTCGCCCGCTGGGCGCACATGCGTTGCCGGAGATCTTGAAGTCATGGAAGGGGTTCACGGCGCGGGAGATCAACAAGCGGATCGGAAAGACCGGCGTGCTTTGGCAGGATGAGTATTGGGACCGGTTGATTCGGAATGAGCGGCATTTTTTTAAGGTGGCGGAGTATATCCGGGAGAATCCAGGAGCACGGGCTTTCCAACCCGTGTATGAGAGTGAGTTGATCACGGACAGGAATGTCCGAGCCCCTTTTGAAGAGGAAGAACACGGGTTGGAAAACCCGTTCCCCGGTCGCCTGGAGGCCAAGGTGAAGAGCTTCTGCGCCATCCCGCAGGTGCTTGCCTTCCTGAAGGACTACATCGTCTTTGCCGAGAAGGACGAGGAGCTGAACAAATACATCCTGCGCCAGCACCAGACCGGCGCGGTGGAGGCGACCGTGAGCCGCGCCCTCGATCCCCAGCGCACCCGCGGCCTCGTCTGGCACACCCAGGGCAGCGGCAAGACCTTCACCATGATCAAGGCGGCGGAGCGGCTCTTCCGTGCCCCCGAGGCGGACAAGCCGACCGTCCTGCTGATGATCGACCGCAACGAGCTGGAAGACCAGATGCTCAAAAACCTTGCCGCGCTCGGCCTCGGCAATCTCGAGCACGCCAGCAGCATCGCCCGGCTCAACCAACTGCTGCGCGACGACTACCGGGGCATCATCGTGACGATGATCCACAAGTTCCGCGACATGCCGGCGAACCTGAACCTGCGGAAGAACATCTACGTCCTCATCGATGAAGCCCATCGCACCACCGGCGGCGACCTCGGCAACTTCCTCATGGCCGGCCTGCCGAACGCGACCTTCCTCGGGTTCACCGGCACCCCGGTGGACAAGACCGTTTACGGCAAGGGCACCTTCAAGACCTTCGGCTGCGAGGACGACCAAGGCTACCTGCACAAGTATTCCATCGCCGACAGCATCGAGGACGGCACCACCTTGCCGCTCTACTACCAGCTCGCACCGAATGAAATGCTCGTCCCGCACGAGACACTGGACGCGGAGTTCCTCTCCCTCGCCGAAGCCGAAGGCGTGGCCGACATCGAGGAGCTGAACAAGATCCTCGAACGGGCGGTGAACCTGAAGAACTTCCTCAAAGGCAAGGAGCGCATCCAGAAAGTGGCGAAGTTCGTCGCCGAGCACTACCGCGAGAACGTCGAGCCACTCGGCTACAAGGCCTTCCTCGTCGGCGTCGACCGCGAAGCCTGCGCGCACTACAAGCACGCGCTCGATCAGTTCCTCCCGCCCGAGTATTCCGAGGTCGTTTACACCGGCAGCAACAACGACTCCGCGTTGCTGAAGGAATTCCACCTCGACCCGAAGAAGGAGCGGCAGATCCGCAAGAGCTTCGGCAAGCTGGACCAGATGCCGAAGATCCTCATCGTCACCGAGAAACTGCTCACCGGCTTCGACGCGCCCGTGCTCTACGCCATGTATCTCGACAAGCCGATGCGCGACCACACCCTGCTGCAAGCCATCGCCCGGGTGAACCGCCCCTACGAGAACGAGGCGCAGGAGATGGTAAAGCCCCACGGCTTCGTCCTCGATTTCGTCGGTATCTTCGACAAGCTCGAAAAGGCGCTCGCCTTCGACAGCGACGAGATCAACGCCATCGTCAAGGACCTGAAGCTCCTGAAGGTGCTCTTCAAAAACAAGATGGAGAGCAAGGCCCCGGCCTACCTCGGCCTCATCGAGCGCAACTTCAACGACAAGGACGTGGACACCTTGATCGAGCACTTCCGGGATCCGGAAAGGCGGAAGGAATTCTTCAAGGAATACAAAGAGATCGAGATGCTCTACGAGATCATCTCGCCGGATGCCTTCCTGCGGCCGTTCATCGAGGACTATGTCACACTGAGCTCAATCTATGATGTCGTCCGCAAGGCTTATACCAGAAGAGTCTACGTGGACCGGGCGTTCCAGAAGAAAACCAATGCACTGGTGCAGGAACACATCGGGGCAAATCTGCAAGCGCCGGTGAGTCCGTTTGTGGTCATCGACAAGTCCACGCTCGACACCATCGCAAAGAAGGTCGAAGGCAAGGCCACGAAAGTGATTAACCTGATCAAGGCCATCCAAAAGGAGGCCGAGGAAAAGAGCGACGATCCCTTTCTGCTCGCCATGGCGGACCGTGCGAAAGCCGTACAGGAAGCCTTTGAGGCCCGCCAGGACAGCACCGAGAAGGCGCTGGAGAATCTGCTCACGGCGATCGGCAGGAACGAGGAGCGCAAGAAGGAGCAGGCGGCCAAAGGATTGGACAGCCTGACCTACTTCATGATGTGCAAGTTCACCGAAGAGGGTATTCCGAACGCCGAAGAGGTGGCCGGAAAGGTCCGGGAAGCCTTCGAAAGGCATCCGAACTGGAAAACGAGCGAGGCGGAGATGCGTGAAGCGCGCAAGCAGGTGACCTTCGCAATTTTCGCCGAGGAGGATGACCTGAACAAGGTGACCGCAACCGTAGATGCGCTGTTCACGCTGCTGCAAAGGAGCTACAAGGGATGAAGTGTTGGCGTGACAGGGACGAATTCAAAGCCCGCGTGCACGAATGGGCCGCCAGGCTCGACGTGAAAGCGCACGCGATCTATGTCCGGCCCATGCACCGCAAGTGGGCCTCGTGCTCCACAGCTGGCACCTTAAGCTTCAATGACGAGTTGATCGGCATGGACAAGAAGCTCGGCGATTATGTCATCGTTCACGAACTGCTCCACTTCTCCGTACCGAACCACGGCAAGCTGTGGAAGATGCTGATGCGGGCGCATCTCGGGGATTATGAGAAGATCGAGCGGAGGTTGGCGGACTGTCCCGGCGGAGGTGAATGCTGAAACACTGAAAGAAGAGCGCGAATGATAGTGGAGAGGGGCTAGAAATCAAGCTGGAGCTGGGAAGTGACCCAGGTGGATTGGGCGGGGCTGATGCCGTTGGCGGCGGCATGGGCGGGCCACTGGCTGATGGAATGGACGACTTGTTCGATGATTGGTTTGGCTTGTTGGAGGTCGTGGGCAGCCGCCAGTTGGAGCAAATCCGGGCGGGTGATGCCGGATGCCCTGCCGTTGATGCGGGCGGCACGGAAGCCCGAGGCAAGCGGATAGGACGCCAGGGTGAGATCGAAGGCCGGAGCGAGTGTCCAACTGCCGTCCGCGTCCATGAGGAAGGCGTGGTTGCGTCCGTGGTCGTCGTCGTTGGCGGTCAGCACGTTGAAGACCGCCCGGCGGAAGATTTCCTCCACCGAGCGGTGGTCCCGGGTGAGGGTGCGGGTGATTTCGAGCAGGTCGCCATATTCGAGACCGTCGCGGAGCGGGGTGTGGGTGAGGCCGGAATAGGAATGCAGATGCAGGCGATGGCCAGCCGCGGATCGGTCGAAACGGCGGGTTAGGAAATGGCAGGCGCCGGCGGCTTCGAGCAGGCGGGTTTCCGGCACGGTGATCCCTGCGGCGCGGGCCATGTCCGCGTAGGCGGCTTCGATCCGGCCGGTTTGCAGAGAGGGTTCGGTGTCGAATTTGATCAACCAGTGATGGAATCCGGCGGGCGGCGGGTCGTCCAAGCGGAGTTCCGAGAAGTCCTTGGAAATGGCCACCGAGGCTTTGGGTTGGGCTCCCCCGGGTGACATGCCCCCTCGCGGCAGGGCGGTCAGGACTTCACCGGGTTCGCCAGCCAGCAGTCTGCGGGCGGCCTCCACCATCTCGCCGATTTCGGCGACGAGTCCCGCGTTGAAATCCGGTTCGTCGGTGGATGGGCGGAAGGCAAGGGCCCCCATCTTGCGTTCGCCCTGGCAGGTGAGTTTGCGCAGGGCGGTGACGCGGTTCCACGGAATGCCGAGGGCTTCGAAATGCCGTTGCATCAGGCGTTCGCCCCACCAATCCGGAAGGACATCCTGAAACAGCCGTGCAGTTCGCCAAACTCCGGAGTTGGCGTGCGGACCGCGCCGACCGTGGAATTGGGCAAATAGACTGGCGAGAGGTCGCGCCGACCGGCCCGCCAGTGGGGGTCGTATTGAAAAAACACGGAGCCACCCGCATCCTGATAGAGCGCGCCGACCCGGGCCGGTGCCGCACCGCTCCAATGTACTTCAATCTCCATCACCGGATCCTTTCCATTGGCGGCGGGGGGCACGCTGCCGTTGGCTGGATTTCACGGCGGTGATCGATTCCATGACGGCCGGCCGGCTGAACAGTCCGCGCAGCTCACCGTCGATGCCGAGCGTCACCGCCACGCGTACCAGCCGTTGGATGGATCCATGGCCTTTGGATTCGAGCAACTTGAGAGTGGAAAGCGAGACCCCCGAGCGCTCGGACAATCCCCCCTGCGTCCAACCTTTGGCGAGACGAAAGCCCCGCAAACGCTGGCCAAGCTGGCGGGTAATCGCCGCCGGATTTCTTTCTGTAAAAGTTGTTATTTTGTCCAAAAAATTAAATTTAGCCGATTATGGATGAAATTGCAACTGTTAAATTAAACTTCGAGCCTCCGCGCTGGAGCGTCGATATGCTATCGACTGAGTGATGCCGACATGCTGTCGGCTTGGGGGTGGGGAGGCTGACGGATGCCCCGGCGAGACGCCGGGGAGACAGCCTGCGGCGGGGAGGCCGGGCATGGCGGTTGGAAACCGCCGCCACTGGCGGCCGCCGGAGCGTCAATCGCGCTGCAACTCCTCTTCGTCGATGGAGTGGGTGAGGATGAACTGGAGGTCGTTGAGGTCGAGGTTGGAGGCGAAGCCTTCGTCGCCGAGCACGTTGGTGACGAGCTGGGTCTTCTGGTGCTGGAGGATGCGGATCTTTTCCTCGACGGTATCACGGGTGAGGAGGCGGTAGGCGATGACCTTGCTCTTCTGGCCGATGCGGTGGGTGCGGTCGATGGCCTGGTTTTCGACGGCCGGGTTCCACCAGGGGTCGTAGAGGACGACGTAGGAGGCCGAGGTCAGGTTGAGGCCGGCACCCCCTGCTTTGAGGGAGAGGAGGAAGACGGAGGCGTCCTTGGTGGTTTGGAAGCGTTCGATTTCGCCCTTGCGGTCCTTGGTCTGGCCGGTGAGGTAGTGGTAGGGGCGGCTGGCCAGGTCGAGGCGGCTCTTGATCAGGTCCAGCATGGTGACAAACTGGGAGAAGACGAGCACCTTGTGGCCTTCTTCGTGGAGTTGGTCGAGCAGGTAGAACAGCGACTCCATCTTGGCGCTTTCCTCCTTGACGTATTTCGGGTCGATGAGGCCGGGGTGGCAGCAGATCTGGCGGAGGCGCATGAGGCCCTGGAGGATGGCGAAGGAGTTTTTCTTGACCGCCTCGTCCGAGTCGAGGCCGAGCAGGGCTTTTTGGATGCGTTTGAGTTCGGCCTTGTAGAGGTCGGCCTGGATGCCTTCCATCTTGGAATAGACTTCTTCCTCGGTGCGGGGCGGGAGGTCTTGGGCGACCTGGAGCTTGGTGCGGCGGATGAGGAAGGGGCGGAGGCGCGAGGCGAGGCGGGCCTGGCTCAGCGGGTCCTTGCGTTTGTCGAAGCGCTTTTTGAAATAGGCGCGGGAGCCGAGGACGCCGGGCATGGCGAAGGCCATCAGCGACCACATGTCGAGCAGGCGGTTTTCGATGGGGGTGCCGGTGAGCACCAGGCGGTTTTGGGAGTCGAGTTCGCGGGCGCACTTGGCGGCCTTGGAGTCGGGGTTTTTGATTTGCTGGCCTTCGTCGAGGATGACGGTGAGCCATTTGATATCGACGAGTTCCTCGCCGCAGACGCGGAGCTGGGCGTAGTTGAGGACGAGCATGTCGATGCGGGTCTGGATTTCCTCGACATCGATTTCGTCGCGGTTGCGGAGGATTTTGACGCGGATGTGGGGGGCGAATTTTTCGGCTTCGCCGGCCCAGACATCGAGCACGGATTTGGGGCAGACGACGAGGGCCGGGCAGCCGGGCAGGTTGTTGGCTTCCCGTTCTTCGATGAGCCAGATGAGATAGGCGAGGGCCTGGACGGTTTTGCCGAGGCCCATGTCGTCGGCGAGGATGCCGCCGAAGTTGTTGGTGGCGAGGTAGGCGAGGAACTTGAAACCCTCGATCTGGTAGGGGCGCAGGGTGGCTTGGAGGCTGGCCGGTACGTCCGGGTTGACTTCGAGTTTGATATCGCCGGCGCGGTCCTTGATCCGCTGCCAGGCCTTGGGGTCGAAGACCTCGGCGGCCTTGGGGTCGGCGAGTTGGAGGGCGTGCATGCGGTGGGTTTCGCCAGAAAGGTCGAAGGGGTCCAGACCGAGCCGGGTAACCGCCTCGCGCTGGTCGGCGTCGAGCTTGATTTCGAGGCGCATCCAAGAGCCGTCTTCCATCCGCACGTAGCCGCCGCGGGCGGCGACGAGCTGGCGGATTTGGGTCTTGGAGAGGTTGACGCCCTGGACGTCGATGACGATGCGGAGGTCGAACCAGTCGATGTCCTGGCCGACGACTTCGAAGCGGACGGCGGCGGTGACGGGGTCGGCGAGGATGGATTTGAGGCGGAGGTCGATATCGAGTTCGACGGTGTCCGGCATGTTTTTGATCCACTCGGCGAAGCGTTCGGGGAACTGCTTGGTGATGCGGGATTTGAAGGAGAGGATTTTATCGTCGTAGGAGAGGCCCATGTCGTCGAGAATGGGCGGGACCGGATAGAGGTCCTCGCGGGCGAAGCGGAGGAGTTGTTTGCCCTTGACCGGTTGTTGTTCGGCGAGTTCCCAGCCTTCCTTGGTGAGGTGTTCGGTGCGGCGGCCCTTGGTTTCGATGGCGGTGACATCGACGACGAGGTGTTCGGTTTCCGCCGAGGTGAGGCCGGCGACGAGTTTGAGTTCGAACTTCGGTTTGAGTTCCAGATCGACGACGCGTTTGACAAGGGAGTCCGGCAGGGAGGCTCCGACCTTGCGGAGGAACTCGACGCCTTCGAGCGAGTCGATGACGCGCTTGGGGATGAGGTAGCGGGGCATGACCTCGGTTTCCCCGAGCCAGCGGGGCGGGCCGGGGAAGACGGTTTCATCGGACTGATAGAGTTCCTTGCGGCCGGGGAGCAGGCGGACCGAGTGCGAGACGTTTTCGCCGCTGCTGGTGACCAGTTGCAGGGCGAAGGCGCTGGGATCGTAGGGGTCGTCCTCGCATTTCCAGCGGAGGGCGTCCTCGCTGACCTTGAAATCCTTGTCATCGAGGTTGACGATGTAGCCTTTGAGGGCGGGTTGGCGGAAGACGCGGTTCATGAACCGGCAGGACTCCTCCTGATCGAAGTCGAGGGTGGTGTCGCCGTATTTGCGCATGAAGGCAAGGAGGTGCTCCCAGAGGATCTGGCTGGAGGAGTCCATGACCAAGGCGGCCTCGTGGTGGAGGTCCACGTAGCGTTCGATGTCCGCCTTTTCGCGGAGCTGGAACCAGACGTTGGTCCTGGTTTCCATGACTTCGAGGCGGGCCTCGTTGATGGTGGCGACGAGGCGGAACTTCACATGAAGCGGGGATTCCTGGGGTGGTCGTTCGTTGACCTTCTCGATCCGTTCATACCATGAGGCGACTTCGCGTTCCTGTTCCCAGTCGGCCATTTTCTTCTGCACGTGACCGAGGTCCGTGACGACGTTCATGAACTCCGGGTAGGCGAGTTTTTTCTTGAAGAACGCGTAGGCGATGTAGTTCCAGAACTCGAGGATATCGCCCGGCGGCATGGGCCAGAGTTCGAGGGGTTCGTAGGTGGTGATCTCCCAGCGCGGGGTGATGCGGACCATGTCGTGGTCGTGGAGTTCGCCCTCGATGACGTAGCGCCGGTAGCGTTTTTCGATTTTGGTGACGAAGTCGGCTTCCTTGTCGTCGAGTTCGCGGTCGAGTTTGTCCTCGATGATGTCGAGGATGGGGGTGTCGTCGAATTCGTTGGGGGATTCCGGGAGGTCTTCGCCGCGGTGCATCCGCTCCATCATGGTGGCGTATTGGCAGGCGCCTGAGATCAGTTCGTCCTCGGCGGTGCAGGAGCCGAACCAGCGGTTGCCCTGAAGGCGGAGGGAAGTGCGGTGGGTGCCGGATTCGTCTTCGACGCGGCCCTGGATGAAGAGGTGGTTGCCGAAGATTTGGGTGACGGCGCCATCCTTTTGCAAGGTTTCTCCACGTTTTCTGGCATCCACATGGAAGCTGTTGAGGAAGTTGAGCGTGGCACGGTCTGGATTCATGGTGAATGAGGGGTTGGCGTCCACAGGAACGACACTGGCGGATGGCCGGGTGCGGACCGGTGGGGGGATAGTCTGCGACTTGAGTTGGGGCAGCGGCAAGAAAAACTATCTGGAAATTGAAATATCCGGTGGTTGGTGAGAGGTCATGGGCGGCGGGGCGGTGAAAAACCTGGGGTTTTCCAAACTATTTAGGTGTGTTTTTTGAAAACGGTGGTTTTATCCGGCTGTGAAGCGTCACCGATGGTTGTTTTTTCTTGGTTTTCTGGCGTTGGCCGGGTGGGGCGGGTATTGGCTGGCGTGGACGGCGGTGCCGCGGCAGCCGGTGGGAGGTAACCGGGGTGTTGATAACGGGGCCGGAGCCCGGGCGGTGGTGGATGAGGAGGTGAGATTCCGGACGGGGGTCCGCCAGCCGGGGTTTCGGTCGGATGACGAGGCGCTGGCAGCCGGGGCGCTGCCGGGGCAGCGGGCGTTGATGTTCAAGGATCGGGCGGCAATGGAACGGTTTCTGGCGAAGCTGGGGGATGGGGTCCGGCTGCTGGGCCGGATCGATGCGCTCAATGCCCTGCATGTGGGGTTTCTTGATCCGGCGGCGCTGGCGGCCTTGTTGGACGGGGATGAGGAGCAGGCGATGATTTTTCCGGCCTATGTGCCCAATCCCAAGCCGGGCGAAGTCCAGGATGGGGTGATGGGGGTGGGTGGCGAGCTGTTGAGGTTGTTGGGAATCACCGGTGACAATTCCAAGTGGGGGACAGGCGTGAGGGTGGCGATCCTGGACACCGGGGTGAGTGCGCATCCGGCGTTTGGGAGCCGGATTTCCTCGATCATGCTGGTGCCGATGTCCGCCGATCCGGCGGATTGGAATGGTCACGGCACGGCGGTGGCGTCGATGGTGATTGGCAACAGCCGGCTCACGCCAGGAGTGGCTCCCGGAGCCGAGGTGTTGTCGATCCGGATCGCGGACGACCAGGGTGAGTCCAATAGCATGTTGATCGCGCAGGGAATCGTGGCGGCGGTGGATGGTGGGGCGGGGATCATCAATATTTCGCTGGGCAGTTACGGTGACAGCGGGTTGGTGCGCAATGCGATCAAATACGCGAACGAGGCCGGGGTGGTGATTGTGGCCGCGGCCGGCAACGAGGGTCTGGATCGTCTCGCGTTTCCGGCTGGCAACGAGGGGGTGATCGCGGTGGGTGCGGTGGACGGCAGGGGGACCACCCTGGAATTTTCCAACGGGGGTGAGTCGCTGGCGGCTTCCACTCCGGGGTATCAAGTGAATGCGGCGTGGACCGGTGGCGAGGCGGTGGGGTTTACCGGCACCTCGGCCAGTGCGCCGATCATGGCGGGAGCGATCGCGGCGGCGATGAGTTCGGACGGGACGGTGCGGATGACGGCTTCGCAGGCGGCGCAGTTGGTGTTGAGCCGGCTCGATGATGGCGGGGCTCCCGGGTGGGATCCGGTGCAGGGGGGTGGCACGCTGGACATGGGCCGGGTGATGAATGCCAACACGCCGGGGATCTATGATGCGGCGGTGGCTTCGAATTATCTGGTGCTGCCGACCGAGGAGGTGCCCTATCCGCAGTTGCAGGTGGTGGTGCAAAACCGCGGTACCGAGATGCTGGTGAATGCCGGAGTGGTGGTGACAACTCCCTTTGGAACGATGCCGATGAACATCACCACGCTGCCGGTCAACGAGATCCGGACGTTCACCATTCCGTTGCCTGCGGCGCTCTGGGGGATTTCCGGGACGGTCGAGTTTGCCAGCACGGTGACGCTTTCGGGTGGTCAAGCCGACTCAAACCCGTCAAACAACCGGCGTGTTGAATCGTATTCTCCTGCCAATGATTGAGTGCCGTGGGGCGATTGCCGCCGCAGCTGGGTTGCTGTTATTGATGCAGCCGGCGGTCGCCGCGCCGCCGCTGCGGGAGGCGCCGAATCCCGGTGCCGTGCCGTTCGATCAACTGGCCGTGGCGGGCAATGCCTGTGGGCCGGCCGCCTTGCTCAATGGGTTCCGCTTCGGCGATAAAAACTGGCAGCGGGCGTTGACATCCGTGGCCGGGGATACCGACAAGGCCCGGCTGCTGAGCCTGATCCGGACCTGGGGGTTGCGCCCGTCCAAATCGCTGGCCGGCCGCAAACGCTGGGGGCGTCACGGCATGAACGCCGACGATCTTTGCGATATTGCCAACGAGGTGGGGCGGACACAGTTGCTGCCGCAGTTGCAATGCGAAGGGTTGATGATCCGCCCCGGCGAGTCGCCCCCAAAGCTGCTGGAGCGGGTCCGTTCCCGGCTTGAAACCTCGCTGACCAGGGGGATTCCACCGATTATCAGCGTCCGGCGGATTGTGCTGCGCAAGACCGCAGGCAAGGCCCCGGAGTGGGTGGTTCTGCAAGGGCATTTTCTCACCATCACCAGTGTGCCGCGCAAGCTGGAGAAAAACGCCGATTCATTTCCGATCCACTATCTCGATCCCTGGGGGGGGCACCGTGGCGAGGGGCGCCTGGTCGTTTCCTCACGGGCGTTTGTGAGTGTTCCGGGTGCGGTTGCGCCGTGCCTGGAAGCCGACCTGCCACAGGTTGAGGCGGGGAACCAGCAGGCGCGTGCCGGGGAAAAAACGTTGCTCACCCTCGCTGCGGGGATTGGAAAGTGGTGATTGCCCGCAAGTGGTGGCAGCCGTAAAACAGATGGCCCCACCTAACTGAGATCAGCCAGGTGGGGTGGTTGTCAGCGTGCCGTCGCTGATGCGGGGCATTTGACCATCCGCCGAAGGCACGGGAGATCTGGGACTGGGAAGCGGTGCCGTTGGCGATGAGCTGGCTGGAGAAGAAGCGGAACGAGGCGATTTCATCCACCGAGCTTCCGCTCGCAACCGAGATCGCGCTCGACATGCCGGGCGATCCGCAGGACTCTGGATACGTGCGCATATACGACGAGAACGACTACATGGTGCGAGAATGACACGATCTATGGCGTGGATGTGCCACACATGCCCGCGCTCCAACCCCATGCGTCGCAGGCGGAGTTGAAAGAATCCAATTTTCCCCCATGAAACCTATCATCTTTTCCGCTCTGTTGCTTGGAGCATATTCCGCATGCGCTGCCGGGGAACTCCAGGTGTCCCTCACTCCCGAGGACGAACTCGGCTTCCGCCATCCCTTCCACCTGGTGTTCAAGGACATCAAATGGAGTGCGGACAGCCCTTGGTTTCACAAACCCGCGCCCGTCTGCAAGGTGGTCACCAGGCCCATGGACCTCTCCAAATTCAAGGAGGAAGCCCTCCGCCGGAAAATGGTGCCCACCATCCCCGAGCCAAAACCCGCACCCGCGCCCGGCAAAGCCTCCGGGGACTGAACAGCCGCCCATGAACAGAACTCAAATTCCAGTGGTGAAATATGGATTGGATGGCGCAAGTTGAATTGCGTTCCGGCAAGTGGCCGGGCGAGGCGACGGAGCGCTGGCTTCAGCCGGCGTGTCTGGTCGGAGCCGCCGGAACTCACCGTTTCCACTCGCCGGCTGAAGCCAGCGCTCCATAAGGGCGGAACTTCCAGCAATTCAATCTGCGCTACTCAA
>JAIPKB010000082.1 GCA_021733795.1 Akkermansiaceae bacterium
CGTCGCGGTATTTCGTCAGATCTTTCGCGCCGAGTTCGGTGGCGAGCTCGGTGTCCCGCAGGCGGACGGTGTTCTCACTTTCCAGCACCTCGAGGCGGTCTTCCTGCTGGGCGACGGCGCTCAGACTCTGCTGATAGGCGATTTCAGCCAGTGAGAGTTTGGCTTCGATGTCCGAGGAGTCCAGTTCCAGGAGCAGGTCGCCTTTCTCCACCACCGATCCTTCCTCAGCCAGCGAGATGATCTGGGTGATGCCGGGAACCCGGTTGCGCACCGTGACCTCCTCCACCGCCTCCAGCGAGCCGCCAGTGGGCAGGGAAATGGTGAACGGACCGCGGGCGGCATCGAAATAGGAAAAAGCGGGAGCCGTCGCAGCTCCGGACTGCGGACGGAACCACCAACCGGTGGCGGCAATGGCAACCAGCACGGCGGCAATCAACAAACGGGAAACTAGGGGTGAGCGCATGACAGTAGGGTGCGGTTCAGGATGGCCGGACCGACTCCCCGAAGAGATCCTCCGGGCTCTGGAGTGAGTCCGGTCCATTGGTAGGAGGCTCTACGTCGGCAGGCCTCCGGTTCTTGCCGGGGATTTTGGAAAAGTCGGGCGGGATCGCCCAAAAGCGCGGTTTCAATGGATCTAACAGTCCGAGGTCGAGCTGCAGATTCAACCGGGCGAGGTGATAGTCGAGCAGCGCTGAGGTGACCGCGTTGCGGGCCGCCAACTGGTCGTTGCGGGCCTCCAGCAGGTCGCGGGTTTGGGCGCGGTTGGCATCAATCAGCAAGCCCACCGCTTCCACCCGGCGGGTGGCCAGATCGAGGGCGCTGCGCTGGATTTCAAAGCTCTGCCGGGCCAACTCGAGCGAACGCAGGCTCGAGCGGAGATCGGCGTGGACCGTATCGAGGGCCAGCGATAGGGCGCGGAGTTGGCGTTCGAAGGCGATGCGGGCGGCACGGTATTTGTTGCGGGCGTCGAGATTGTCGAGCGGCAGGTCGAGGTTGATGCCGATGCGGCCGCGGAGGGTATCGACATCGAAGTTCGAATAACTGCTGCGGCCTGCCCTGTTTCGGGTTTCGAGATCGATCCCGGCAAACAGGTCAAGGCCGGGTTGGAAGGCATCCGCCGCGACTTCGATGCGGCGCTTGGCGTCCTCGAAGCGGTCGATCTCATTGAGCAGATCGAGCCGGTTGTGGATGGCAAAATCGAAGGCCCTTTCGACCCCCAGAGCCACCGGGGAAATGCCGATTTTCTCCAGGTCCCGGAGCACGGTATCCTTGAGGTGCAGGTCGATGCCGGCAGGCAGTCCGAGGCTGAGCTTGAACTTATCGACCAGCGAGCGGTAGGACTCGACCGCGAGGATGTAGCGGTTGCGGGCGCGCAGTTCATCCTGGCGCGCCTGATCGACCTGGAAACGCGGCAGGCGGTCTTTGGCGAGTTCGGTGGCGCGTTCGGTGAAGGCGACCAGATTGCGGTAGTTCGAGTATTCATTGCGAACCCGGTCCTTGGCCTGCAAAATCCGGTAGTAACTGGTGACGATCGCCACCGCATCGCTTTGTTGGAAGCGCGAGAACTTACGGATCGCATAGCTGGCATCGCGCTCGCTCTGGGTCAGGTGTTCGCGGGCGACCTGGCCGCTGCCGCGCAGCAGCGGTTGGCTGAGACCGGCGGCGAGGAAGCGGGTCGGTGGGGTGCCGCCAGTGCCACCAAGGTAAAACTCGAAAATGTCGTGGGCGAGGTCGATGGCGAGCTTGCCGCCACTCTTCAGTAGCAGGTCGAATGTGGCACGGCTGCGGACATTGCTTTCGCGCTGGGTCGTCTTGAAGTGACCTCCACCGCCTTGTTGGGTGGTCAGGTCGAGGCTCGGCTGGGTGCTGGCGGTGACGATCGGGGTGAAGTCGTGACGGGCGCGGGTGAGGTCGAGGCAGGTGAGATAGAGGGCTTCTTTCTGGTCCTGGTATTCGCGGCGTGAATCGACCGCGAGGTCCAGGGCGTTTTTCAGGTCGATGGTCTGGCCGCCGCTTGCCTGACTGCTGTGAATGATGTGGATCGCCGCGATTTCGTTGGAATCGGACTTGGCGTGGGGGGTGTTGATGTCAAAGGCGGGGGTTTTGCCGAGCAGTTGTTTCTGTTTGGTGCCGATGATGGAGTACACCTCGTTATCCGCCTGCTGGCTCCACTTCTGAAGGGAACACGCTGGTACGGCGAGCAGGAACAGCGGCACCAATAACAGAATGCGAAACATGAAAATAACAGGACGGCGAAACATGCGTAACAGGAAAATTCAGCAAGAGCGGGGCTCTGACAGAACGTGCCTAAATGCTCCGAACTTTCAGGAATTGTGAATAATCCGTCGCAGGGATTCAGGGGCACCGGCAGGTGGCGGCGCGGGGCGCGGTGCCAATGCAGCCATAAGGAGCGTGGACCTTATTGTCCACGTCGCCAACGAACCGCACATTTCAGCTTCCAGCTTTCCAATTTCAGCTTACCCAACCCTCACCTTCAAATCCCGCGCACTCCAGATCACTCCTGCCGCCGCCGCTCCCGCTCCCCGCATCTTCCGCGCACCACTGGTCCGCCTCGCGCTGAACCGCTCCCGGCACGCCTTGAACACCCCATCCACAAATCCACGGCTCCCAATCACCAACCCATCCGAAAAATACCGCACCCGATAACGCAACATCTGCCGCATCTGCAAATCCCGCCGGCGTTCCAACCGCGCCATCTCCTCCGCCGACACCTCCTTCTTCATCCCCTTCCGCACCACTTTCACCTGCAACTTCCCGTCCGCATCCACCTCTTCCCGCAGTTTCTCCATCCCTTCCTCCAACAAAATCATCCGGTATTCCTTGCTCACATCCCCATTCCAACGCCGCGCATCCGCCGCGTAGCCCTTGTGCGCCATGATCGCCCGCACCAGCCCGGCACGCGCCTTGGCTCCATTGCCTTTCGCACCACCTCCCATCGCCTCGCCGTAGCTGCTCCACCGATACAGCGCCGGATCCTCCACCATCCCGGCACGCACCGGGTTGAGATCGATATACGCCGCCATCGTCCGCGACGCGATCCCTTCCTCCACCAGCACGCTCTTGAACGCATCCTCCCACAAGCCGCCCTTGCGGCCGTGCTCCCGGTTGAACCACTGCGTGAAGCGTTGCATGAAGCCCTTCATGAACTCGCTCAAATCGTGCATCCGATAGGTGTAACGGTCGTGCAAATCCCGTGCGGCGGCGTCCATGCCCCTTTTCCGGTATTCCCGCAATTGCCGGGCTAGTGTCGCGACTTCCAGTTCGTTGTAGATCGCGCGCAACCGTTTCAGCAAGGCCTCATCCGACAGTCCGCCGACGGCCATCGGCGGCACTTCGAGCAAAAGGTGGATATGGTTGCACATGAAGCAATACGCCAGCACCCGGCAACCCGAGAAGGTTTCGTACATCCGCATGTAGGTCCGCAGCTTCTCCTTTTCCATGGCTGCGAAGGCAAACCGCCGGTCCACCACCCTGCTGATGCAGTGGTAGATCACCGGCTTCTCCGTCGAATCCTTCCAAGGGGCGATCAATCGGGCTCTCATAGGTCAGTTGGGGGTTGTTGCGCCGCGAACTTAGCACCACCAGCCGCCATCGGCAAGAAGTTTTTCGGGGAAAAGGAGTTTCCTTTCCGCTGCGCGTCGATCGCCGCGGTCGACCGGAATGTCGGCCGCCTGCTCGACCATCTTGAGCAGTCCGGCCTGGCGGATCGCACGGTGGTGATGTTTACCAGCGACCACGGCAACAACGTCGGCGAGCATGGGATGCAGCACAAGGGCAACGGCCGCTGGATCACCGAAGACCGCTTCCAGGAGCCACGGGCCAACATGTTCGACACCTCCATCCGGACCAACATGGAAGCGATCAAGGATCCCGTGTTGCCCAAGCTGCCGACATCATCCCCGTAGGCGCGCTGGTCACGGCGCGGTGTCTCCAACAGACTCCAAGCGCGATTTTTTTGAGCGGTCCATTCGCGGGCGCGTTGTGACCAACGCGGCTACCGCCGGTGATGGTAGGCCGCCTGCCGCCGTAGAGCGGCGAGGCCACCCAGACGGTTTGGCAATAGGATTCAACCTACTCCATTCTCCAGAAACTGCACGATTTCCCGCCGGAAAGGAAAATAATGAAATTTTCGGTATCTGCGGTCGTACCACGCAACGTGTGGGATTCCATCCCGCCCGGAGGTAGCTCCATCGTGGCGTTGCCAGAACAGTAAGAAAAAAGCTTATGAAAAACTTGAAAATGATGTTTGGCCAGTCCGGCTTGCTGACGTTGCTGCTGGGTTTGATTGCGGGCGACGGGTTGATGGCTGCCACCCCCCAGGTGAAGTTCGGACCGTGGTACACCACTGGTCCGTTGCCGGCGCAGGCGTTCAACGAGGCCCTGTTCCCCGAGCAGGGCGTTGACCTTGCCGCGAAGAACGCCGCCGGCAAAGCGCTTTGGACGCCGCAGCCGCAGTGGACCGACGGCCGCGCCCAGGAATTGCCCGCCGCTGGCCGGGCGTCCACCTATCTGTTCCGCACCCTCACCACCGCCAAGCCCGCCCAGGTCTCCGTCAACCTTGGCAGCGATGACGGCTTGGAGGTTTGGCTCAATGGCAAAAAGCGGCTTTCGCAGGATGTTGCCCGCGGCGTTTCCGCCGACAGCGCCACCGTCATCCTCGACCTGCAGCCCGGCTCCAACCTGCTGCTCTTGAAAATCTACAACCAATCCGGCAATCATGGGTTTTCCTTCACCCTGGGCGCCTGCCAGACCCGCCTCGCACCCGCGAGCGCCAAGGAATTTCCCGCCCTGCGCGGGATGCCAGGCACCCGCGAGGCGATTGAGGATCTGCTCGCCTCCCACGGTGACAAATATGCCCAAGGCAAGGGGTTTCTCGACCACCTGAACGAACTCGAACGAGCTCTCAACCAGGCTGAAACGGCGCTGGCCGGTGGCGATCAAGGGGCCTCCGCCCGCATCGCGGAGGTCGCCGCAAAGTTCACCAAACTGCAGCGCGAGGCGATGCTGGCCAACCCGCTGCTGGATTTCGAAAAACTCCTGTTGATCAAACGCGGTGCCGGAAGTCTGGGCCTGCCGCAGAACTGGCAGGCCAATTGCGGGGTCGGCAGCACCGGCTACGACAACGAGATCGCCGTGCTTTCCCCGGTGAGCCCGGATGGGAACCTAACCACCCTGATGAAACCCGCGAAATCGGAGTTCGTGGGCGACCTGAAACTGGATTTCAGCGGTGACAAGATGCTCTTCTCAATGCCCGGGACACACGGGCGCTGGCAGGTCTGGGAGCTCAAGGCCGACGGTAGCGGCCTGCGCCAGGTGACCCCCGGTGACGAACCGGACGTGGACAACTACGATCCCTGCTATCTGCCCGACGGCAGGATGCTCTTCACCTCGACCCGCGGCTTCGCCGGGGTACCCTGCGTGGGTGGCGGCAACCAAGTGGCCAACATCTGCAAAATGAATGCCGATGGCACCGGTATCCGCCAGTTGTGCTTCGATCAGGACCAGAACTGGTGCCCCACCGTGCTCAACGATGGCAGCGTGCTCTACACCCGCTGGGAATACTCCGACACCCCCCATTACTTCACCCGCATCCTGTTCCGGATGAACCCGGACGGCTCGGGCCAGATGTCCTATTATGGCAGCAATTCGTATTGGCCCAACTCGTTCTTCTATGCCAAGCCGGTCCCCGGCCACCCGACCAAGCTGGTCTCGGTGATCTCCGGCCACCACGGCGTGCCGCGGATGGGCGAACTGATCGTGTTCGACCCCGCCCAGGCCCGTTTCGAGGCCGACGGAGTGGTCCAGCGCATCCCGGGCAACAGCCAGGAAGTCAAACCCGTCATCGCCGACGGTCTGGTCGATGGGTCATGGCCGAAGTTCCTCCATCCCTATCCGCTCAGCGAGAAATACTTCCTGGTTTCCTGCCAACCGACACAGGGCTCGAAGTGGGGGATCTATCTGGTGGATGTGTTCGACAACATGACGCTCATCAAGGAGCTGGACGGTTATGTCCTGTTCGAGCCGATCCCGCTGCGGGCGACCACCCGCCCGCCCGTCATTCCCGACCGCATCGACCTGACCAAAAAGGACGCCACGGTCTATCTGGCGGACATTTATGCGGGACCGGGCCTCAAGGGCGTGCCGCGCGGCACGGTCAAGAAAATCCGCCTCTATGAACCGCATTTCGGTTATCAGGGCATGGGCGGACATATCAATATCGGCATCGACGGCCCGTGGGATGTCCATCGCATCCTCGGCACGGTGCCGGTGGAAGCTGATGGCTCGGCCAGCTTCAAAGTGCCCGCCAACACGCCGGTGGCCGTACAACCGTTGGACGCCGAAGGCAAGGCGATCCAACTCATGCGCAGTTGGTACACCGCCATGCCCGGCGAGAGCTTCTCCTGCAACGGTTGCCACGACACGAGTAACGCCCTCCCGCCGGGCAAACCGGCGCTTGCCAGCCTGCGCCAGCCCTCGACCATCGAGCCATGGTATGGTCCCGCGCGCGGCTTTAGTTTCAAACGCGAAGTGCAGCCGGTGTTGGATAAGTACTGCGTGGGTTGTCACCAGCCGGGTGCCCAGCCGGTCAACGGCCAGGCGGTGCCCGACTTCACCGCCAAGAAAGACAACGGCGACCGCAATTTCACGCCTTCCTATATCGCCTTGCATCCCTTTGTGCGCCGACCCGGCCCGGAGAGCGACTACCATCTGCTCAATCCGTTGGAGTATCACGCCGATACCAGCGAACTGGTGCAGATGCTCAAGCGCGGCCATCACAATGTGAAGCTCGACGCCGAGGCGTGGGACCGGATTGTGACCTGGATCGACCTGAACGTGCCCGACCACGGGACCTGGACCGAGCATGTCAATGGGGTGCGGCCGGTGATGCAGCGGCGCATGGAGATGTTTGCGAAATACGCCAACCGCACCGACGATCCGGAGTTTATTCCGGAACCCGCCAATGAAAAACCGATCCGCTACATTGCTCCCGCGCCGGCACCCGCCCGCAAACCCGCGAACCTGCGCGTCGCCGGGTGGCCGTTTGACGCTGCCGCAGCGACCAAACGCCTGACCGAAACCGGCCTGCCGACCGCGCAGAAGATCCCCCTGGCGGATGGCAAGGACTTGGATTTGGTGTTGGTCCCCGCCGGTGAATTCATCATGGGTGACGCCACCGGCGAAGCCGATGAATTCCCGGTCAGCCGCGCGAAGATCGCCCAACCGTTCTACATGGGCGCGACGGAAATCACCAATGCCCAATATGCGGCATTCGACACCCAGCATGACAGCGGCGTGATCAGCATGACCGGCAAGGACCAAGGCGAACGCGGAGCTTGGATCAACCAACCGAACCAGCCCGTGGTCCGTGTCACTTGGGACGAAGTCATGGCGTTCTGCAAATGGCTCTCCCAGAAGACTGGCAAAGAATTCACGCTGCCCACCGAATCCCAATGGGAATGGGCCTGCCGCGGCGGCACCGAATCGCCCTTCTTCTATGGCAATCGCGACACGGATTTCTCCAAGTTCGCCAATCTGGCGGACGCCTCGCTCAACCAACTGGATCGCGGCGACGCACCCCCATGGCATCCCAGGGACCGCCGCTTCAACGACGGTTGCGGGGTGACCACCGACGTCGGCCGCTATCAACCGAATGCCTGGGGCCTGCGCGACATGCACGGCAACGCCGCCGAGTGGACGCTCAGTTCGTACCGTCCCTATCCCTACACCGACAGCGACGGCCGCAATGATCCCAAACTGGATGCCATGAAAACAGTGCGTGGTGGATCATGGTTTGACCGGCCGTTCCACACCGGCTCCGCGGCGCGGTTGCCCTACCGGCCGTGGCAGAAGGTTTACAACGTCGGCTTCCGCGTGGTGATGTCCGCGGAAGGCGTAACGGCGGTCGCTGCCTCAGGCGGTGACTGATGCCGCGTCGTGCTCTATTCAAGGGTGACTGAAGGCGGCAGGGACAAACTAGTCACCCGCGCTCTCGCAGGAGCCTTGAAGCCGAGTGATGCCGATCCTCGTCAAGCAAAGATCACAAACAAAAGATTTGATGTGTTTGGCTGTGACCAACGCGGCTACGGTGCTCCCGGTGGCGGAGAACAGGCTGGAAACCCGTTTTCCATGACAGGCTGGAAACCGATCTTCCCTACTTCATCCCCGCCAGGATCTGATCGGTTAGAGCCTGGACGAGTTTTTCGGCCTCGGGGTCGAGTTTGGCTGAGTTGCTGGAAGCGGTGGTGGCGGGGATTGTGCAGACAGTGCCGGGTTGGAAATCGGAGTTGTCGCAGAGTTCGCATTCCTTCCAAGTCGCCCGTTTGTCATCCATGCCGAGGGATTTGCGCACCGCGATGAGTTCCTTGGCCTGACTGCCGGTCATGCTGAGCAACTTGCCGCGGTTGAGCTGGGAGGCGACCCAGACGGTTGTGCAAAGGGACTCGAGGTTTTCCATCTTCCAGTAGGCGTCCTCGACGTCCTTGCCCCAGGTGATGACACCGTGATTGATCATCAGCACGGCCATGTGATCGACACCAACCCGGCCGACATTATCGGCCACCTCCGGGGTGCCGGGAGTGCCGTATTCCGCCAGTCCGATCTCGCCGAGGAAGACATCCGCCTCTGGAATCATGCAGGTGGGCGGGCGGACCCCGGCCACCGCGAAGGCGGTGCCATGCGGCGGGTGTGCGTGGCAACAGGCCTTGCACTTCGGCTGGCGTTTCATGATGGCAAGGTGCGTCTTGCACTCGGAGGTGCGCTGGTACTTGCCGGCGAGTTGATTGCCTTCCATGTCCACCAAACACATTTGTTCCATGGTCATGAACCCCTTGGACACCAGCGTGGGTGTGCACAGCACGAGGTTGTCGCCGACCCGGATGGTGAGATTGCCGCCATTGCCATCGGTGTAATTGCGCGCCCACATGCGTTGGCCGATGTCCACCATGCGGTGTTTGATGGCGACGATGGCGGGAGAGTCGAAGAACGCCTGGATGGCTGCGGGAGTCTTGGGGTCCTGGCCGGGGGTCCAATGGTATTCGTAATCAGGCAGGATCGGTTTGGCTGCGGGCACGGTTGCGGAGGAGGCGCCACCGGCACGGACGGGCCCCAGACCATCGCGGAGCACATCTTTGGCAGAGGGGGTCAGCAGGGCGTCCTTGGGCAGATCGGCGGCGGTCTTGCCGGATTTGAGGAACGCTTCCATGTCAGCGGCGGTGAATACTTGTTTGCTCATGATGAATTACGGGGTTGGATGTGGCGTGTGGGAGATGGAGTCGAAAATCGCGACGGTGATCGCATCAATGGGAATGGGGAAATCAAACGGGGCGGTGGCCTCGGCCCCCTCGACGATGCCCACGATGTCGCCCTCGCCGGCACCCAGGTTGTCGTAGGCAACCAGCGAGAACTGCGCCGACAACGGCGGCGGCGTGGCACAGGCGGTGTTGAGATCCATGGCATCGAGCGGATTGACCATCAGCCAGCGCCCGCCCTTGAAGGACGGGTCCTGAATACTGTGGGTCACGCGACCGATGACTTGGGCGATGCGCATTAGGGGGTAAGAGCTGAAAAGCTGAAAAGCTGAAAAGCTGAAATTGGAATGCTAATCTTTGGCTGGATCGTTGGCTCAGGCAGTGGCGGTTGGGATGTCATGACTCTTCTTTCAGCGTTTCAGCGTTTCAGCATTTACCTAATCGATCACTCCCTGGATGAAATTGCGGATGGGTGAATGGTCGTCGTGGACGATGTGGCGGGCGCCGAGACCGTCGGTGGAAACGAACACCTTCGAGTGCATGCCGGCCCCGAACAGGTCGATCGCGACCATCGGCGCACCGGCGGGGAGGTCGTCCGCCCCGAGCGGCTGGCAGAGCAGCATCGTGTGACCCTTCAGCGAAGGGTGACAGTGGCTACTAACGGCGTGGCCGACGACTTGGGCGGGAATCATGGGAAAGACAGGTCTCTATTAGATGATGCGAAGGTTTTCGACGAGGACGCATCTCCGGATGCGGGTGAAGGTCTTGGGGGTGGTGATGCCTTCGCCGGTGGTGGTGGCGATCGAGTAGGACAGGTAGCCTTCACCGCCAAGCCCGAGGCCGGCGACGGAGGGCCCGTTCTTGACGAAGAGGGTGGTGTCCATCTCCTTGGCCATGTAGGTCATGTGGTCCACGTCCTTGGTGTGGATGATGGCGGAGTGCCGGTAGCCGTGTTCGGCGCGCTTGGCCTCGCGGACGGCGGTCACGAAGTCCGGCACCGGCACGATCGGCAGCATCGGCATCATCTGCTCCTCCTGTACAAACGCGTGATCGGCATCGGTCTCCGCAAACAACAACTGGGTGCCGGTCGGGATGTTGGCGCCCGCATGTTGGGCGAGCACCTCCGGATCCGCCCCGATCAGGGCGCGGTTGACCGCGGCATGGGAACAACCGCCGTCGCCCGGCTTGAAGGTGAAAGCCGCCGCGGTGAGCTTTTCGAGTTGTTGGGCATTGATCCGGGCGGCGCCGGCCTTCTGCAATTCCTCACAGAACCGGTTGTAAACCGAACCGAGCACGAACACCGCCTTTTCGCCGATGCAGAGCAGATTGTTATCAAATGCCGCGCCCTCGATGATCTGGCGGGCGGCCCTGGCGAGGTCGGCGGTTTCATCCACCACCACCGGCGGGTTGCCGGGACCGGCGCAGATCGCCCGTTTGCCGGATTTCATCGCGGCATCGACCACGCCCGGGCCACCGGTGATCGCCAGGATCGCAATCAGAGGGTTTTTGCAGATCCGGTCGAAGGAATCGAGCGACGGCTTTTCGATCGTGGTGATGATATTATCGATGCCGATCTCACGGAAAATCGCCTCGTTGTAGGCGCGGACCGCCATCGCCGCACTGCGTGCTCCACCCGGATGCGGATTGAAGACAATCGAGTTGCCGGCCGCCACCATACTGATCACATTGCCGGTTAGAGTGGGAATCGAGTGGGTGACCGGCAGGATGGCCCCGATCACGCCGTAGGGCGCGTATTCCTCAAGCGTGATCCCGCCGTCGCCGCTGAGCGCGTAGGGGTGGAGCCATTCGACTCCCGGCACGTCCTTGGTGATGAGGAGCTTGCCGATCTTGTGGTCCACCCGGCCGATCTTCGTTTCCTCCATCTCGAAGCGGCCCCAAGCATCGGCGTTGCCGACGGCGAGACGCTTGACGATCTCGATCACCTTTGAGCGGCCCGCCACCCCTTGCTGCTTGAGCTGGAGAAACGCGTCGTTGGCGGCGTTGGCGGCTTCATTGACGCAGTCGAACACGCCGTATTTGCCGGTGGTGGCGCTACCGGAGGCCTTGGCACAACCGCAGTCCGCCTTGGGTGCGGGTGCGGCAGCCTGTCCGTTGGCGGAAGCAAGGCGGGAAACCACTGCTTCCACAATGCCCTTTATTTGGTTAGAGTCGAGATTCATGGTGGAGAGATGTTTGAGAAACCGGGAGCTCCTGGGGTGGTGCGGGAAAGATTAACCGCTGAACCGCTGAGGCCGCTGATGATTTTTGGTAAGAACTTGGTAGATCGGGATGAAATGTTTGGGATGGATCGGGGGCAGAGGGAACCGCTGAAACACTGGGAACCGCTGAGGCCGCTGATGATTGATTTGGGTCGGGAGTAATAGTTAGGGTTCGCGTTTGGGTTGGTTGACGATGCGTTTGATTTGGAGTGCGGCGTGCTTGAAGTTGATCAGCAGACCTACTTCCAAGCGGGTAATATTCAGGTAGCCGAGCATCTGGGCGATGTGGGTCTCGTTGAACGCCTCGACCACTTTCAAATCCACGATGACTTTCGATTCAACGATCAGATCCGGGATCAGGTCACCAATGTAGCGGGTTTTGTAGTGGGCGGGGAAGACCTTTTGTTGATCAAAGTGGATGGAACGCTCCGCAAATTCGATACAGATGGCCCGTTCGTAGAGAACCTCGTCCAGTCCCGGGCGCAGCTCGGAATGAACAGCGGTGGCGGCAGCAATAATCCGTCCCGTAAGCTCGGAATGCGGATAATTAGTGTCGTCGAATGCTTTCATGATTCAAAATTCTGCGTCTTCAGCGGTTCTCAGCGTTTCAGCGGTAAAACATGGCCCGATCAACCATTAGACTCCAATTTCCGTTAAAAACCATCAGCTGCTTTTGTAGATTGTTTTGCCTAGGACTTCGACGCGGTCGATGATGCCGACGATGGCGGCATCGACCGGGATGCCCTTGAGTCCCTGCGCGTTGCGGGCGGAACTGCCCTGGCAGAACAAGACCAGCTCGCCTTCGCCGGCGCCGACGGTGTCGATCGCGACAATGGTGTTGCTGCCGTCCTTGAATTTGGACGGATCCTTGTCATCTACCAGCTTGGGACGGAGGATGAGCAGTTTCCTGCCCACCATGAGTTCGTCCTTCTTGGTGGAAACGACCTGGCCGATGACTTCCGCGAGGAACATGGATGTTTTAAGTTGGAAGTTTCAAGTTGGAAGTTGCAAGTGGAGCCGGGCGGGCCGCAAGACGGCATTCCCCGGGCTGTCACTTTGACTCCCACCTCACTTGCGCGGGGCGCGGGCGGGTTCCTTGGGAAGGACGCCGTCGATGGCGTCGTCCGGGCGGGCGATGACATGGGCGCTGACGACCTCGCCGGCGGCGGCGGCGGTGGCGGCACCGGTGTCGATCGCGGCCTTGACGGCGGCGACATCACCGCCGACGACGGCGTTGCACAGGGCGTTGCCGACCTGTTTCATCGGGCCGAGAAGTTCGACGTTTGCGGATTTGAGCATCGCGTCAACGCCTACGACGAGGCAGGCGAGGCCGCGGGTTTCGAGGAGTCCTACTGCTTGTTTAGCCATGGTGGTATGGGAGTTTGTTGGTTTCTAGTGTTCAGTGTTCAGGAAAGTTTGCGAAAGACCTCGCGGGCGAGGACGAGTTCCTCGTTGGCGGGGATGACGAGGATGCGGGCGGGTGAATCCGCGGTGGCGAGTTCCGCCTCGACGGCCAGGCAGGCGTCGTTGCGGGCGGGATCAAGATGGAGGCCGAAAGGTTCGAGCCCCTGGCAGACGGCGGCACGGATGTCCGGACCGTTTTCGCCGATGCCGGCGGTGAAAACGAGGGCATCGAGCCCGCCGAGTTCGAGCATGAAGGCGCCGATCCAATGGCGGATCGAGTGGACCAGGTGGTCCAGCGCGAGACGGGCGTCCGGATTACCGGCGCGGGCGGCGGCCTTGACCTCGCGGATATCGTTGGAGACTCCGGAAATGCCTAACAGGCCGGACTGTTTGGTTAGCTGGCGTTCCGCCTCGTCCAGAGAAATGCCGAGCGTGCGCATGGCGTAGGGGAGGGCTCCCGAGTCCAGTTCGCCGACGCGGTTGTTCTGGGGCAGTCCGCTCTGCGGAGAGAACCCCATGCTGGTGCCGATCGCCACGCCGTTGCGAATGCCGGTGACCGAGCTGGACCCGCCGAGGTGGCAGGAAACCACGCGGAACGGCCGGCCGGCCACGGGTTGCGGGCCATCGGGATAGAGCCGCCGGGCAATCCCGGCAATGTCATCGCGGCCGCACAACTCGGCGGAACGTTCGGCGATGAACTTGTGACTGGCACCATGGAAGCCATGCCGCCGGATGCCGATTTCGCGCCATGCGGTCGGCACGGCATAGGCGTCGGCGGCGGCGGGAACCCATTGATAGAAGGCGGTTTCGAACAACGCCACCAGCCGTGCCTTGGGCAGGGACTTGGCGAATTGCCGGATGCCGGCCGCGTAGGGCGGATTGTGGGCCGGAGCTACCGCGGCAAAGCCGTCCAACGCGTCGATCACCGCCTGATCCGCCATCACACAGCCGCTGAGGTCCTTGCCCAACACGGTTTTGAAACCGACGGCATCGATCTCGTCGGGGCTGGCGATGATACCATCCCGTTGCATGACGGTTAGGGCGTCGTCAATGACGGCGGCGTAATCATCCACCCGTTCGTAGCCGCCCTTGGCCACGACCTCACCGCCCTGCCCATCCATGCGGAAGAGCCGGTACTTGAAGGAGGTGGAGCCGAGGTTGGCGACGAGGATGAGCATCGTGGGTAAAAGCTGAAACGCTGAAATACGGAAACGCTGAAATGAGGTGTATTAAGGCGCAGCTGATGACTTGGACAAGCGCAGCGGAAGGATAAGTGGCTTCCTATCTTCTGTCTCCAAGTCTGCTGTCTTGCCAGGCTTCAGCCGATCCAGGCACCCAGTTTCGACAGGTCGTCGTGGGGGCGGGGGATCACCTGGACGGAGGTGACGGTGCCCAGGTTGGAGGCGGCGGCGGCAGCGGCGTCTAGGCCGGCTTTGACGGCGGCGACGCCGCCGGTGAAGAAGCCGGTGACCAGCCCGGAGCCGATCTTCTCCCAGCCGGTCATTTTGATATCGGCGGACTTGAGGGCCGCGTCGGAGGCTTCGAGGAGGGCGATGAGCCCCTTGGTTTCAATGATGCCGATTGCTTGTTTGGCCATGGTGGTATGAAGTTTTTGGTTGCTAGTTTTCAGTTTGCAGGCTGGTGCCGGATTCAGGCGATGCCAAACTGGGAGAGGAGTTCCGGATGGGGGCGGGCGATCACATGGGATGCGATCAGCTCGCCAACGCGGGCGGCGGCATCGGCCCCGGCATCGACGGCGGCCTTGACGCTGCCGACATCGCCTTTGACGAGGACGGTCATGAAGCCGCCACCGATCTGGATTTGGTTGACGAGTTGGACGTTTGCGGCTTTGGCCATGGCGTCGGTGGCTTCGACGCTACCGACGTAGCCTTTGGTTTCAATCATTCCGAGTGCGGTGCTCATTGCAGTATTGTTGGTTTGGTGGGTGGTATTCAGATTTCAGATTTCAAATTTCAGATTTCAGATTTCAAATTTCAGATTTCAAATTTCAGATTTTCAAGTTCAGGCGCGGATCAATTCGCAGAAGGTATCGGGTTTCAGGCCGCAGGCGTTGCCTTCATCGGTGTCGATGTGGACCTCGAGCTTGAACGACGGATCCACGCGGACGACCAAGTGATCGAAGGTCATGCCGAGCGGGCCGTGGATTTTGAGTTTCATTTGATCGAGGTGCTTGACCCGGTAGTGGGCGGCATCGTCCGGGTGCATGTGGACATGCGGTTGGGCGCGGATGACGCCGTCATCCATTTGAAAATAGCCGTGGGGGCCCATCAACATGCAGCCCGGGGTGCCTTTGATGTCGCCGGACATCCGGACCGGGATATCGAAACCCAGGGCGATGGCATCGGTGTAGGCGAGCTCGATCTGGTTGAGGCTGCGGCAGGGGCCCAGGATCCGCAGGTTGGAAATGACCCGGCTGCGGGGACCGATCAGGGTGACGGATTCGTGGGCGGCGTATTGGCCATCCTGATAGAGCCATTTTTTCGGAGTGAGCTGGTGCCCGGGGCCGAACAACGCCTCCACCGCCGCCTGGGTAAGGTGACAGTGGCGGGCGGAAATGTTGACCAGCAGCGCGTTCGGAGCTTGGGCGGCGGCCGGCAGCGGCAGCCCCAGGTTGGCGTAAACCTGCTCGCGAACAAGGTGTTCGACGACAGCTCTCGGGGTGGTGGAATTGGACGGGGCAACCATAGCGGCGGGGGGAACTTGGCAGCTTTTTCCAAGGCCGTCAAGTAAAAAACCTAAAAAACCCAAAAAAACAAAGAATTTCCCCAAAGTGGGATGATTTTGTGACTGGCCTCGTAACCTGGCTGATCATGCAGTGGGAGTGGGGAGCGCACCCGTGTTGCCACCCGGCAGGCCCGGATGGCGGGTTGCCCCATGCCGCGAGCGCGGCCGGAGCGCGGGATCAGGCGCGGCCGAGGTAGGAGTTGTCCTCGGTTTTCACGTTGATCCTCTCGCCCACATTGATGAAGAGCGGCACCTGGACAACCAGACCGGTTTCCATGGTGGCGGGCTTGTAAACATTGTTGGCGGAGTCTCCCTTGACGCCTTCGGAGGACTCGGTGACGGTCATCACCATGGAGGCAGGGATATCGATGGCCGCCACTGAGCCGTCGGCCAGCAGGATGGTGTAGAGCTGGCCGTCGATCAGGTAGTTCTTCACGGGTTCGACCAAATCCTCGGGCACGATGGTGTCATCGTAGGTTTCCGGGTTGAGGAAATGGTAGCCACTGCTGTCCTTGTAGGAGTACTCGTGCGGGATGCGCTCGAGCATCACTCCTTCCAGGGAATTGTTGGAAGTGAGACGGAGGTTGAAAACCTTCTTGGTGGTGACACTACGGACCGACATCTGAACGTAGGACGCCATCCGTGGCGGCGTCTTGAGTTCGTGATCGGTCACGATGCAGACTTCGTTGTTGTGACGGACGGCGTGTCCCTTGCGGAGGTTGATTACTGGAGTGCTGGCCATGGTTCGGGGGGCGGGATAGGCGGTTGGCCCACCTCATGCAAGCCCTGAATGCGCCAAATGGCGAAAAAGACCTGAGTCGCCCGGGGGGGCACCACCGTTCAAGTTGCCTGCCCGGCATCCCGGGCCGCCTCAAGCGCCTTGACCCGCTCGATCAGTTTCGGCAAGCGCCGTACCATCGCCTGGAGTTTGAGATCGTCGCGCAGCGGTTGCGCGGGCTTGCCGGCATAAACGGTGTCACCGGCCAGATCGGTGGTCACCCCGGTGCGGGCAGCCATCGTCGCCCGATCGCCGATGTTGACATGGCCGGCGATGCCAACCTGGCCACCGGCGATGACGTAGTCACCCAACCGGGCGCTGCCGGAAATCCCGGTTTGGGAAACAATCAGGCTGTGTTTGCCGATCACCACGTTGTGGGCGATCTGGACGAGATTGTCGATTTTGGAACCCTCGCCGATGATGGTTTTGCCGAAACGGGCGCGGTCGATGGTGGTGTTGGCACCGATTTCGGCATCGTCGCCGATCTCGACGATGCCCACTTGGTCGATTTTCTGGTGGCGGCCGTCCACCAATTCGTAGCCATAACCATCGGAACCGATAACGGCTCCGGGTTGGATGAAGACGCGGTTGCCGAGTACACAGCGTTCGCGGATGGTGGCGTTGGCCATGATGCGGCAACCGTTGCCGATGACCGCATATTCCCCGATCACGCAGTTCGGGCCGATCTCCGAGTCATCGCCGATGCGGGCTCCGGCCATCACCACCGCTCCGGCGTGGACTTGCGAGCGAGCGGGATTGATCGAAGCGGCGGCATCGACCCACGCGCCGGGGTGAATGCCCGGGGTGATGGCCGCCCTAGTGGCCGCAAAATGACCGACCACCGCAGCAAACGCCAGCGAGGGATTGTCCGCCGCCACCAGGCCGGTGGCCTCTGGTCCGCCGGATTCATTCCGGCCCACGATTACTACTCCGGCGGCGGTGGCGAGAAACTGGTTCCAGTATTTGTCATTCCCGAAGAAGCTCACGTCCGCCGTGGTGGCTGAGTCCAGGGCCGCCACTCCGGTGATCAGATCACACGGACCCGCCCGGACGATGTCACCACCGACCAAGCAGGCTAGCTCTGAAAGCGTGAGAGCCGCAGCCACTCGGGATAATTCCTGATTCCGGAAGGGTGATCCGCTTACGGGGTCGGGACTGGGAGTTCCGGGGCGGGATCTCCGGCGGCGGGCAGGGATTCGGCCGGGGCGTCCTTGTTGAGATCCTTGAGCAGCACGGCGGTGATGTCCGTGGCGTCCTTGGTGTAGAGCAGGAAGGGCACCTGCGAAGTGCTCAGGCCGGATTTGTCGAAGACATAGTCGAAATTCTCGCCCTTGGCATGCCCCTCCACCAGCTTGCGGATTTCCTCGAGGATGCCTTTCATCCGCTGGAGCATCTTTTCGTTGAGCATCTGGTTGCGGCGCTGGAGAAACTCGCGGCGTTCGCGGTCCAGGGCGATGCCCTCCTGCTGTTGCATCTGCCAGTCCTTGTAGAGGGCCTGCTTCTTCGAGTCTGCCAGGGTGGGGTCCTCGAGCGACTTGCCCAGCTTGCCCAATGCGGTTTCAATGTCGCGGATTTTGGCCATCCGCTCGTTGTTGTCCTTTTGGATGCGGGCGCGCTCGACGTTGATTTGTTTCTGGGCCTCGTTGGTCCGGTAATATTGTTTGAACAACTCCTGCATATCGACCGTGGCGATCTTGAGTTTGGCTTCCTGGGCGGAAACAGCGCAGGTCAGGGTGGCGACAATGGTCGCAATGAGAAAACGACGGATCATGATCTTGGATGGGGGTTGGTGGTTCTGCTAAATGAGTAGCTCGGGCGGGAAAGTGAACCGGATTCTCCCCTGCGTCAACGATCATCTGGTTGGAAATCCGGATTTTTTCCGGAGGACGGCGGTTGGGGTCACCGGTTGCAGGGGATTTTTTCCGCCCGGCTCGCTTTTCGCTGTGATTTGTCTTGCAAAAACGCCCGGGCTCACTAGCTTGACGGCGCTCCGCGTGTTTTTACGCTGGCAAGAACTCCAACCAACATCCAAGCAATATGAAATTCGTCAAGACCATCGCCTTTGCCGCCGCTGCCGCCGCTACCCTGTTTGCTGCCTCCTGCTGCCCGAACGCCGCCGCCCCGACCCAGCCCGCCTACGTGGCTCCCGCCAAGTAACGACCCGAGTCCGGTTGGCTCACCCGACAGATGTCAGCGGTTCGCCGCCGGTCACAGCGCGGATGATAGCCACTGGTTTTCCCAGCAATCAAAGCCCGCATTTATTATGATTCGTTTTGTTTTTGGCACTCTGGCGGCTGCAATCGCCCTCGTTTCGGTCTCCTGCTGCTGCACCGGCGAGTCCGGCCCGCCGCCGCTTCCGCCGCAGCCCAATTTCCAGGAAATTGAAGCAGCTCCAGCTCCAGCTCCAGCACCGGCTCCGGCTCCGCAAGTGCATTACGAGAAGTAATCCGCGTCCCTTTGTCGTTCAAACGTCGAATTTTCCGTCCTCCGGTTTTTCCGGTGGGCGTTCCCGGTGTTGTTCCACCCATCTGTTTCCACCTTGGTCGAGCTTTCTGAAACCCATTTAACGATCAGCCACTTCCGTCTGTCACCATGTCGATCAAGCGCCAATCTCCGATCGACGAGTCGTCCCGCTTCCGGGGAGGGCTCAAGCATTACCACCGCACCGGCTCCGACCCCCGGTCGTCGTGGGAACAGTGGGTCGATGGCGAGAACGCCGGGCGACCCCCCAGGCACTGGGGCAGAATCGTCGGCCTGGTGGTGCTGGCCCTTGCCCTGATCGGGATTGGCGTGGCGTTGTATATCGAAATGGGTTGAGGGGTGGGCGGCGTGCCCCGGGTGCCGCCTCAGGATTTTTCAGCGTTCGGCTGCTTGAGGCTTTGACAATTGGCCCATCGGGTTGCATTTTTCCGCCGCCCGCTTGTGAAACCCGGCGGCCTAGCAATCATGGGAAAAAGTCTTTTTCAGAAAGTATGGGACAGTCACCGTATCGGCACCCTCACGGATGGCCGCACGCAGTTGTTCATCGGCACGCATTTGATTCATGAGGTCACCTCACCGCAGGCCTTCGGGATGCTGCGGGATCTGGGGCTCACGGTGAAATACCCGCAGCGCACCTTCGCCACGGTGGATCACATCGTCCCGACGGTGGATCAGGATGCCCCGCAGGACCCGTTGGCGGCCGCCATGATGGAAGCGCTGCGCAAAAACGTGGACGACTTCGGCATCACCTATTTCGACCTCGCGTCCGGGCGCCAGGGGATCGTCCATGTGGTCGGCCCCGAGCAGGGGATCACCCAGCCCGGGACGACGATTGCCTGCGGCGATTCGCACACGGCGACCCACGGTGCGTTCGGCGCGATTGCCTTCGGGATCGGCACCACCCAGGTGCGCGATGTGCTGGCGACCCAGACGCTGGCGCTCGAAGCGCTCAAGGTGCGCCGCATCGAAGTCAGCGGTGCGCTGCCGCCGGGAGTTTACGCCAAGGATGTGATCCTGCACATCATCCGCCTGCTCGGGGCCAAGGGTGGCATCGGTTACGCCTACGAATACGCTGGCGAGGTATTCGACCGGATGTCGATGGAAGAGCGCATGACCGTGTGCAACATGTCGATCGAAGGTGGGGCACGCTGTGGCTATGTGAACCCGGATGCGAAAACCGTGGCCTACCTGAGCGGCCGGCCTTATGTCGACATGGGCGACTTCGAGGCCACTGCGGCCCGCTGGCTGGCCTACGCCTCCGATCCGGATGCGGTGTATGACGACATTGTGCGGATTGATGCCGCCGGGATCGAGCCCACGGTGACCTGGGGGATTTCCCCGGACCATGGGATTGCGGTTTCCGAACCGATCCCGGATCCGGCCGCCGCCGCGACCCAGGGCGAGCGGGAGACGATCGAGGAGGCGCTTGCCTACATGAAACTCCCGGCCGGCACGCCGATCAAGGGGGTGAAGATCGACGTGGCCTTCATCGGCTCCTGCACCAACGGGCGGATCTCGGATTTCCGGGAGGTGGCCAAGTTCCTCCGCGGCCACAAGGTGGCTCCCGGGGTGACCGCGCTGGCCGTGCCCGGCTCACAGATCGTCGCCATCCAATGCGAGCAGGAGGGGCTGCCGGAAATTTTCCGCGAGGCCGGCTTCGAATGGCGCGCGGCGGGTTGCTCGATGTGCCTGGCGATGAACCCGGACAAGCTCGTGGGTGACCAGCTCTGCGCATCTTCCTCCAACCGGAATTTCAAAGGCCGCCAGGGTTCACCCACCGGCCGCACCGTTTTGATGTCTCCGGTGATGGTCGCCGCCGCCGCCATCCGCGGCTCGATCGCCGATGCCCGCGAGGTTTTCTCGCTGGGTCAAACTCCATCCGCAACCTAACCAACCCGCCCCCGCGTTCCAGCCTACCTTTCCACCATGTCCCTCGACCCCATCACCCAAGTTTCCGGCCGCGCCGTGTTTGTTCCCGGCGCGGATATTGATACCGACCGCATCATCCCCGCGCGGTTCATGAAATGCGTCACCTTCGACGGCCTCGGCGAGTTCGCGTTCTATGATGTGCGGTTCGACGAGCATGGCAACCCGACCCAACATCCGCTCAACGACCCCCGCTTTGCCGGGGCCTCGATCCTGCTCGCCGGAGTCAACTTCGGCTGCGGCTCGTCGCGCGAGCACGCCCCGCAGTCGCTGCGCAAATACGGTTTCAACGGCGTGATCGCCGAGTCCTTCGCCGAGATTTTCTTCGGCAATTCCACCACCCTGGCGATGCCCTGTGTGGCCGCCGCCGCCGCCGATCTCGCCGCCCTGCGTGCCGAGGTGGAGCAGGACGCGGATACCACAGTGACCATCGATGTGGCGGCGCTGCGGGTGCGCAGTTCCGGCGGGTTGGACTTCCCGGTGAGCATGCCCGACTCCGCCCGCGAGGCGTTGGTTTCCGGGCGCTGCGATCCTATCCGGGAACTCCTCGACAACGAACCGGCGATCGCCGCCAAGGCCGCCGAGTTATATGCCGTTCGCTAGCGGCCGCCGCCGCCTGCCGCCGCCATGTCCTCCCTCAAACAACCGAATCTCAATTCCGTCACCTCCATCAATGCTGATGGCTCGCACTACTTTATCCATCCGGCCGATGTGAAGGGTGTCTGGACCACCGCCCGCAAGCTGGTGGCCTGGGTCTTGATCATGATCTATCTGGCGCTGCCATGGATTCCCATCCAAGGCCATCCGGCGGTGTTTCTGGATGTGGAAACCCGCAACTTTCATCTGTTCGGGTTTCACTTCATGCCGCAGGATTTCTGGATGATGTTCTTCGCGGTGACCGGGCTGGGCTTCACCTTGTTTTTCGTCACCGCGTTGTTAGGCCGGGTATGGTGTGGCTGGGCCTGTCCCTACACGGTTTTCCTAGACCACATCTACCGCCGGATCGAGCGCTGGATCGAAGGCGATGCAACCGCCCGCCGCAAGCTGGATCAGGCTCCGTGGACCGCCGGCAAGCTGATCAAGCGGGTTTTCAAGCACGCCCTCTACGCCTTGATCGCCGCGCTCATCGCCCATGCCTTCCTCGCCTACTTCGTGTCGCTGGAGCGCCTGTATTCGTTCATGCACGCCGGGCCGATGGAGCATTTCACCGCGTTTGGCGTCGTCTTGTTCCTCACCTGCGTGCTGTGGTTCTGCTTCGGCTATTTCCGCGAGCAATTCTGCATCATCATGTGCCCCTATGGCCGGCTTCAAAGCGCGTTGAGCGATGACGAGACGATCACCATCGGCTACGATGAAAAGCGCGGCGAACCCCGCGGCACCGCCGGCAAGGTGGAGGGTGCCTGCGTGGACTGCCGCCGCTGCGTGAACGTCTGCCCCACCGGCATTGATATCCGCAACGGTCTGCAGCTCGAGTGCATCGGCTGCGCCGCCTGCATCGACGCCTGCGATGACATCATGGTCAAACTGAAGCGACCCAAGGGGCTGGTCCGCTACGACTCGCAAGCCGGTTTCGCCGGCCGGAAACGGCGCCTCCTGCGGCCGCGGATCTACGCCTACAGCGTGCTCGGCGTGCTGGGTTTGGTGGCGCTGGTGCTGGTGGGCATGATGAAATTCAGTTCGTTCACCGCCACCATTTCCCGGGTGAGCGGCACCGGTTACACGGTGGACGCCGGATCGGTGAGCAACATCTATCTGCTGCGGGTGAAGAACAAGCGCAACGACACCGCCACCCTGAGTATCCGGCTCGGACCGGATTGCCCGGCAGGCTACCGGATCCGCGAGGGCAATGAGTCTTTTACCATCCCCGCGGAGGGCGAAACAACCCGCACCTGCGTGATCATTGCCCCGCTGGGAGCCTACACCGGCCCGTCCAAAATCACCCTCGAACTCCACTCCCAAGCCGGTGGGCTGGAACTGAAAAAGGGCACCCGCTTCCTCGGACCCAATCCCAACGCGGTGAAACCAACGTCCAATTGAACCCTATCCGATGCGTGCCCTCCTGCAATTCGTCACCCGCAACCCATGGATTTACGTGGTGCTTGCATTTGTCGTGCTGAGTGCGGCCTGGGCCACCCTGATCGTGCTGGCTTCCGGGCAGCCCCCCCCCAACATCCCCTTGGAAAACCGTTCCCGGCAGCCCGTCCCCCAGCCCGCCACCCGCTAAACCGACCCCATGGACCCCTCCGTAACCGCCATCGGTGCCCTGCTCATCGGACTCGCCACCAGCCTGCACTGCGTGGGCATGTGCGGCCCCATCGCCTGCGGTCTCGGCGGACTGGCCAAGACCGAGGGCCAGCGACTGGCCGCTGCCGCCATCTATCACGGCTGCCGCCTGCTGTCCTACGGCATCATCGGCGCGATCTGCGGCGCGCTCGGCCAGCAGCCGCTCCAATGGTTCTTCAACTCCCCGGCGGTCCTGCTGCCGTGGATCATGGTCGGCGTGCTGCTGTTGATCGCCTCCGGGCTGGACAAACGACTCCCCCGGCCCACCTTCGTCGCCCGCCTCACCGCCCGGGCCAGATTCAAGGCCTCCCGATACTCCGCCTCCGGGGCGGCGGCGACGATCGGCCTGCTCACTCCGTTTCTGCCCTGCGGCCCCCTTTACGCGGTGTTCCTGGTAGCGCTGTTGGCGGGCTCCCCGGCCAAGGGGGCTGAGCTGACCATCACCTTCGGGCTCGGCACGGTACCGTTGTTATGGCTGGCGCAGCACCAGTTCGACCGCATCCGGATGAAGCTCGCCCCGCGCACGCTCAGCCGGGTCCAACGGGGGCTGGCGCTGCTCACCGCCCTGATGCTCGCCTGGCGCCTCCACAGCACCATCCCCCCGCAATGGTATGGTCAGGAGCCGCCGCCGGTCGCGACCCCGGAAGAACCCAACTTGCCCTCCTGTTGCCATTGAAACCCCAGCTTCCAGCCGAGCCGCCCGTCGGCGTGGCCCTCTTCGATCTGGACGGCACCCTGCTGGCGTGGGACTGCCAGTTGCTGTTCCGCCATCACGTGCTCCGGCGCGAACCGTGGCGGGCGGTGTTCCTGCCGCTGTTCCTGCTCTGCCTGCCGTTCTACAAAATCCTCGGCGACCAGGCCCTCAAACGGGTCTTCCTTGCCTTCCTAACCGGCATGAAACCCGCCGAACTCGCCGCGCACGCCCGGCGTTTCGCCCAGGCGGTGCGACCCGCGATCTATCAGGAACTGCGTGATCGGCTCGACGACCACCGCCGCCAGGGTCACCTGCTCATCCTCGCCTCCGCCAGCCCGGAGTTCTACGTTTCCGAAATCGGAGAAATGTTGGGTTTCGACCTCGTGCTCGGCACCCCGGTGACAACCACCCCCCGCTTCCCCTTCCTCCCCGTGCTGCAAAACCACAAGGGAGCCGCCAAGGTCCGCCGCCTCACCGACCTGCTACCTTCATCGTATTTCACCGCTGGCAAACTCGTCCATTCCCACGGCTACACCGACAGTTCCGCCGACCTGCCGATGCTCGCCATCTGCCGGGACGCCACTGTGGTGAATCCCTCTCCCGCCCTGGCCGCGCTGGCGGCCGACAACGGTTGGGACGTGGTCCGCCCCCGCCGCCCGTGGACCAGCGCCGCCGACCACGCCTGGCGAACCCTGGCGCTTTTGTTTGGGATCGGCCGCGACCCCGGCGGGCTGGGTGGCTGAGGGAACCCGGTGGATTTTCGCCCTATTTCCGGGTTGGCACCACATCGCCCACATTGAGGATTCCCAGCGCGGCGAGCGACTCCTCGGCGACCGTGCCATCTGGGTCGGCGGCACGCGCGTCGAATGGTCCGCGTCTTCCGGGCAGGGACCGTTTTCCGAACGGTCCGCGTCTTCCGGGGCAGGGACCGTTTTCCGAACGGTCCGCGTCTTCTGGGGCAGGGACCGTTTTCCGGACGGTCCGCGTCTTCCGGGGCAGGGACCGTTTTCCGGACGGTCCGCGTCTTCTGGGGCAGGGACCGTTTTCCGGACGGTCCGCGTCTTCCGGGGCAGGGACCGTTTTCCGGACGGTCCGCGTCTTCTGGGGCAGGGACCGTTTTCCGAACGGTCCGCGTCTTCCGGGGCAGGGACCGTTTTCCGAA
>JAIPKB010000083.1 GCA_021733795.1 Akkermansiaceae bacterium
TGACCTGCGGCGTGGTGCTCGACCCCGGCGTTTGCCAGGCGGCTAGGACGGTGTGATTGCCCGCGGGCAGGGCCGCATCCTGGAAGAATAGATGCGCCCTGGACTGGGCGAAGCGCACGCTGCGGTGCGGTCCGAGGGGGGTGACGGTGGGCTGGTATTCCGCGAGGGGCTGCATCGCGTTGCGGCCGTTGCCGGAGCGGTCGGGCCAGATGGCGAGTGCTTCGCCGGAAGCAAGTGAGGCGGCGTCGAGCCAGAGGGCGGCGTCGTTGCCTTCGCTGCCGCTGGGGCTGACGACACGGATCAGGACCGAACCTGTCTTCTGTTCGCCGCCGTCGGTCCACACGAGCGGGAGCGCGGCCTCGCGGATGGCAGGGTCGCGGTGGGCGATGGTGAGGCGGCCGGCTTGGAACGCGGCGAGGTTGAGAGGCGGAGCATCGGTGGCCGGGAGCGGGGCACCATCGAGGCGCAGCTCGAAACCGCCCAGCGCGGCACCATCGGTTTCAACCATAATATCAGAGGCGGCGGTGTCTGAATCGTAGAACTGCAGGTAGCAGCCGGCCTCGCCGAGTTCGGAGATGAGGAGTTCGGCGGTGGCGAGAGTTGGTTCAAGGTTGCTCACGGCGGGGTTGCTGCCACGGCGGAACTCTTCGAGGTTGCTCCAGCCGTCGTTGTCGAAGTCGCTGTTGGCGTCGGCCAACCCGGGATCGAGCCCGTGTTGCTCCTCCCACCAGTCGGGGAGGCCGTCGCCATCGGAGTCGGTGCTGTCGCCCGTCACGATGAGATCCAGACGGTACGGGTCGGCACGATTGGCGAAGCTCAGGCCGTAGAATTCCTTGCTGCCGTCCGGAAGGGTGGCCGGCCTGCCGTCAATCGTGATATTCTCGATCTGGAAGTCCGTCGCTTGCACGCCGATCGAGAGGAAGTCGCCGAGGCGGGAGGCTTCCGGCAGGTAGGCCAGCGGCACTTTCAGGAAGTACGAGTATGGCTTGCTGTCGCCCGGGCCGGCGGGATGCAGGTCGGTGGCAAGACTCATCCGGTTGGCGGCATTGGCCTGATTCGCGAAGGTGACCTCGAGGTGACCCGCCTGCAGCAGGATCGTCCCGCCGCCGCCCACCTGGCGGACTTGTCCGTAGAAAACGACCTCCGAGTCGGGAAATCCCAGCCCGCTGACGGTGGCGAGACTCAGCGCGGTGACGAGCGTGCCACCAAGAAATGCATGTCTGATCGTGTTCATGGTCCGTGCCTTGGGTTGAGGTTACTGGCCGTTGTGGGAGTAGGTTTTGAAGGTGAGCTTGAGGTCGGAGACATTCTCCGTGAACTGCTGCAGGCCGTAGCCCGGGTCGGCGTGAAGGCCGGCGCCCGGAATGACCAGGATCCACTCCGAGTTCCAGATCGAGCGCGCGATCAGGCGGGTGCTCTGCTCGTCGTCGTTCAGGTCGAGTCCCGCGGTGTGATACATCCGGAAGTCGGCGTGACGCCGGAACCCGCCGAAGACCCCGTCGATTCCGTCGACGCTCGGGATGAAGCCCGGCGCGGTGAGTTCGCTCTGGTTGAGGGTGAAGGGGGTCGGCACGCGGGCGTCCCTCACGGTCCACATCCGAACCGTCGGGATGGGAGAGGTGGAAACCCGGAAGTAGTCGTTGCCGATCGGCACGAGATAGGCGCGCGGGGTGGTCGCCAGGAGGTGGTCCGGGTAGTCGTCAAGGAAAACCCCGGCGGCGGCGATCCGGGTCGCGAAGTTCGCCGAGCTGTAAGCGTGGTCCCCCGCCGCGAGCGGGCGCCCGAAGAAGTTCAGGCCTGGTTCGATCGTGGAGCGGAAGCGAATCACCAGCCCGGGCTGCGGACCGTCGGCCGGATCGGCGAACGGGCGGCAGTGCTGCCGGAACTCGGACAACTGCCAGAGGTCGTCGACGATGCGGGCCTTGAGGGCGTCTTTCCAGCGGTCGTCGCTGGACGCCGTGCCGCCCCCCGCCCCGCCGGGGCCGATCCGGAAGTGCTCGGCACGCATCGAAATGTCTTCGTTCGCAATCTGGACGCTATTGAGCCCGATCTGCCCTTCGAGCGCCACGAAGTTGGCGTTGAGTTTGGCGAGGATCTCGCCGAGCCCGCCCTGGCCCATCTCGGGCATGCGATCCTTCCAGTAGCCGAGGTTACGGGTCTTGACGATCTGGTCGAAGACCTGGGTGGTGGCGGCGGGGTGGCCTTCGTCGAGGCTGGTTTCGTAGTCATAGGCACGGGCCGCCAGCCAGGTGTAGCGGGCGGCCTGGTTGAAGGCACTCTGGTACTTGGCCAGCACCTCGTTGCGCGCGATCCGGACGATCATGTCCTCGTAGCGCTTGCGCTGGGCCTTGGCGGCGAGGACCTTGTTGAAGGCCTCGCGCTCGCGCAGGAGGCGGATCCCTTCCGCGAGGGAGGTGAAGTATTGCTGTTTCTTGAGTTCCAGCTCTTGCACGGCCGCGCCCACCGCGTCGCGCCGGACCCGTTCGGTGCCGGAGAGATTGACCAACTCTTCAAGGGCACCCTCCACTGCGGAAATCTGCCCGACCCGCGTGATTCGACGTTCCCATTCCGCGATCACCTCGTCTCGAATCAACTCGGAGACGCTCTTCACCATCTCCTCTACTGTCTTCGCTGTATCAGCCGCCGTGGAAATGCCAATTCCTGCGAAGAGTGCCCCGCCCCGCGCTGCAAACAAAAAGTCGTTCGAGAATCCCATGACCGACGGGAATGATGCCCCGATCGCCACCGAGATATCCTCAGACTTCTCACTGACCAGCTCCTTGATTCCAATCGCCAAATCGAGTGCGACGAGCAGGCTGTTAATACCGGCCCGGACACCTTGAATGACATCCCGCAGGCTTTCCGCCTCGTCGAAGAGTTCCAGTTCGCTGAGGAGGCGGTGGGTCTTGGCCTCGAGGTCCCGCAGGAAGGCGATGTATTCGGCGGCAGCTTGGTCGACCGCGATCTCAGCGAGAAGCATCTCTTCGAGGGCGCGCTGGATGCTGCCGTAACTGGTGCGCCGACCCCAGCCGGAGGGTGCCACGAATCCGTAGTCGGAAGCGGTGTCGTAGGGGAGGTCGGCCTCGGTCCCGAGGTGATAGTTGTTATTGCCAATAAGAGTTTCGAAGGCTTCCTGGAGGTTGGTTTCATCATCGCCCCACACGTCATCGTAGAGGCCCGTCATGGTGCCGTTATCCATCGCGCCGAGGACGTTTTTGTAGACGAGCTTGAAATGCACGGTAGACGTGTCGTCCTCCTTCCGCAGTTGCGGGACGATTTCGCTGATCCTGACGCGGTCGAGGTAGGGGTGGAGGAGGAGATCCGGCCCTTGGTAGCCTTCCGGGTAGATCTTCCCGAATCCGATGGTGCCTTCGTAGGGCCGGCCGAAGATCTCGATGAGGCGGTTGCGGTAGTCGATGTCCTGGCGAAGGGCCTCCACGATGAGACCTTCGGTGCCGTTCGCGATGCTGCGCAACTTGTTGTTGGCATTGATGGCGAAGCGGTGCGCCTCCCGGGCGTTGACGCCGGCGAGGATGGCGCGCTCCAGGATCTGCTCGAAGTGGGTGAGCCCCTGGACGGCACGAGTGCCGATCTGGGAAGTCGATCCGACTTCCAGGAAGGTGGGATCGATGTCGAAGGCGATGGCGTCGGAATCGAAACCCAGGGGATTGACCCCCTTGTTGGCGTCATCCATGGCGACCTGGATTTCGTAGAGGCCGGCGGCCACCTCCCCGATCTCGTCCTCCGCCGCAGAGCGCTCCAGGAAGTCGAGGTTCTCGGGGTTTTCGACCGGGGTGGCGTCGGCCGCCTCCTCGGGAAGGATGGCGTTGGCGGTGATCCAGTCGAAGTAGGCGGCCTGCCCGGCACGATGGGCCCATTCCGAGACGCCCCAGGCGCGGGCCGGATCGGCGCCGTCGGTGTAGCCCTGCCACTGGCCGTCGGGATCGTTGGTATAGTGCAGGCGATAGGTGCCGCGCACGATGTCGCGCCCGGCCCGGGCCTTGCCGGCCGCCAACCTAGCGAAAGTCTTCTCGTCGAGGTAATCGACTTCCAGGACGTTCTGCAGGAGGGAGTAGAGCTCGGGGCGGGATTTCCAACTGAAGACCGGCTGCTGAAGCAGTTCGTAGTGCATGCCAAGCGCGGAGAGGAAATGCCCCCACGCATCGCCGTGGCCCTGCGGGTACAGCGCACGGGCGTCGTCCTCGTTGATGAAGCCGTCGACATTCTGGTCGTAGATGTCGTAGTGCACGTTGTAGGCGGCTTCCCCGGGCCCCTTGGTGTAGTTCCAGAACATGCGGTTGTAGACCGGGTAGCTCTTGCGGAAGTCGGTGCCGCGAAGGAGCGCCAGTTCCTCGTGCAGGAGACTGGATTCCAGCCCCTCGAAGGCGTGGGTGAAGGTGGCGATGGTCTCCAGTTCGTTCACGTCATCGTCGGTCACCGTGATGGTGGGGTCCTGGGCGTCGCTGTAGGCCTCGTGCGCGAGGAGTTCGTAGAGGAATGCCAGGCGGGTGGCGGCCAGGAGGAGGGCCTGGTTGATGCCGTCGGTTGAGACCGCATTGCCGGAGTTGTCGATCGACAACTCCCGGGCGCGTGCCAGGACCGTCTCGTAGAGTTCGATGAGTCCGGTGTTCTCGATGACGTTCTTGTCGGAGTTGAGCGCGACTTTTCCGGCGAAAGGAGGCCCGGCGATCCGGATCTGGCTGGTGTAGGTGGCGGGGCTTTCGTTGTTCAGGAAGTCGTTGTAGCGGGCCTCGTAGGGGTTGATGCGGTCGAGGATGCGCTTCACCCACCCCATCACGAGCTGCGGGATGTAGCGCCTGCTGCCGTCGGCCTGGAGTTGTGGGGAGTTTGCGGCGCCAGCCCACTGAAACGGGGCGGGCGCTCCCGGCTGCCACTCCACCATGGGGTTCGTGAATTCGAAGGGCACCAGATTCCAGCCGTTCTCGTCCTTGTGGCGATAGCGCATCAGGACCAGCTTGTCGGCGAGTACTACGTCGGGCCGGCCCTCGAACACGATGGCGTGGAGTCCGAGGTGCTTCTCAAGCTCGCTGAGGCCGCTGTCTTCGACGCGGGCTCTGGGTAGGTACTCCTGCCAGAGCGAATTGCCGCGGTCGTCGGTCTCCTTCAGGGAGCCGTCGGCAAGGACTTCCTGGGCCACCACGTCGAGCGGACCGGCATCGCGGATCCACCATTCGTAGTAGAGGTCGCCGGTGTTGGCCCCGAAGTCGCCATTGTGCTGGAGGGTGATCTTCTCGCTGAAGGCATCGGCAGCCTCGATGACCTTGATCGCACCGCGGAAGCGATCCGGGATGATCTCGATGATGTGCAGCGTGACCGGAGCACCATCGAGTTCCGGGCGGTTGTTCTCGGCGATCGTGATATAGTGGGAGCCGTCGACCGGGGAGGTCAGGAGATTGGGATTACAGACCAGCGCGGAGCCCACTCCGAAGCTATCGAGGTGCGCATACCGGGACCCGTCCGGGGCTGTTAGCAATTCGATCTGGTGGCCGTAGGTATCGACCGCAAACGTCTGCGATGCGCCCTGGTCTGGGATCGGAGTCGCGGCAGGCGGGAGCGCCACGAAACCGCTGACCAGATTGAAGGGAGTCCGTAGCCGAATTTGCCAGCATTTCGCTGCCTGCTGTTGGATGGGGGCCTCCCTGAAGCCCGTGTCGATGCGGAGATTCGCCGGCGGGCTGGGCGGGATCTCCTCGCTGGCGAGGATGGGATTTCGCGACCGGACGAAGATCTCCGTGACCGCCGCCGTCCAGCCGTCGCCGTCGCCGAGCGATAGCAGGAGAGCCAGCTCGTCTTCCGTCATGACGTTGGGCTCGAGGATGTTGATGGGATCCGGTCCAGCGGTGAGGTCCGGGTCGCCACTCTCCTTGTCATTGAGCAGTCCGCGAAAGACGAGCTTCCCGGCCAGGGAGTCGAAGTAGAAGCGCTTCTGGAGCGAGCCGGGCAACTCCCTGAAGTACCAGCGCTCCGCCACGACAAAGATCTTGGTATCGGCTGCGGGTGTAAAGCCGGCGTCCGCCATTTCGGCGGGCGTGAAGGACGCCTCGTGGCGGTCGAGGGGGCGGATGATGCGGGCACTGCAATCGTCCACACTGTCGTCCCCGATCACCATGCTGGGAGTGCCAGCGTCGTAGACGATCTCGGTTGCCTTCATCGAGACCACTGCGGGCAGATCGTTCGAGCCGGGATTCTCGTTGAAATACTCGCCGCCTTGAAAGGTGAGGGTCTCGCCACGCTTCAGCTTCGGATAGCCCGAGCGCCAGAAGCTATGGTAGACGACTTTGCCGGGCTCCAGCTCGGCTTCGTTGCCGGTGAAGCCACTGGACCCGTTGCTGAGGTCTGGCACCCACGCCACCGGGGTGCCGATGGGGGTGTTGGGCAGGTGGAAATCCCCGCGGAAGGGATAGAAGTATTGGTAGAAAAAGGTGCCGTCGCCGGACACCACCCACGGGTTGCCGTAGACATCCTTCCAGAGCGTCCGCCGCGTGCTGTCATTGCCACCGCGCGCGTCCGTCATGATGAGATTGCCGATGACGAGATTCAGGGGATAGGGAGGGATGAGAAGATCGCCCGCCGCTACCGGATAGGAGAAGGCGTAGGAGAAGTCGTAGGATTCCTCGGGACCCATGACGAGGAAGCGGTCTTCCGGATTTGCGGCGTCCTCGTAGGCGAGGCCAGGCGTTCCGTTGACCGTGGCGTCGGACGGCCGCGGAAAATGGAGCGTACCGGGGCGCAGTTTGAAGACTTGGTAGGCCGCCATCTCCGGTTCGCCGGTAACGAGGTTGTCGACCTGCACCAGGACCCAGGGATCGGAGGTGTAGGACGGGCCGTCGGTGGTCACATTGATGTCGCTTTGCAGGGCGAAGGCGGCGAGGGGCGGATTGTTCGGGAGGTCTTCGCCCGACTCCTTGATCCGCAGGCCGGGGCGATTGCCCGGAGCGGCAAGGGCGTGCTCTTCGTTGGGGTTGTAACCGGTCCCGTTCCGGTCGGGCTGGTGGTAGATGCTCAGGTTGGTGTATTGGCCGGCGCGGAAGACCTGTTGCAGCCTGCCATTGCGGTCCACCCCTTCCGATCCAACCCGGCTGGCGATATATATCGCCTTGTCCTTGTGAGGCCCATGAGTCGGAAAGACGACCTCTTCGAAGCGCGCTTCGCGGTAGGGCCACGCCACGTTGGGATGGCTGACCGGATCAATCAGAAAGGGATTCTCGTAGTAGGCGACTTCGAGACGGCGCAGAGTGTCCCCGTAGAGCTGCCCATCATTGACCGGAAAGATCGGCCCCCAGGTCCCGATCTCGGCGTCGCGTTGGTAGAGGCTTGCATTGTAATTGGAGACCTCGTTCAGGATGTAGCCATCGCCGCCGAAACCGGCGTGGTCGAGGGCACTCCGGAGGCGGGTGGCGACCTCCTGGATATCGAGACGAGCCCACACCTCCTCCCAGGATGCGGTTCCGGCGTTGCCAAACAACGGACCTACGCCGGCCGAGGTCTCGCTCCCGGCGTTCTCGAACGAATAGCTCCCGAACTCCGCGATGCGGGGGGGCGATTCAAAGTGAAAATGGAGAAGCGGGTCACGGCCCTCGAGCATGGTGCTGCGATGCTCGCGAAGCCTCCGCACTTCGCTTGGGTCAAGGTAGCTGCCCACTCTCTCAAAAAGACGAATCTGGTCGAGCTGCAGGCCGCTCTCCGGGTTGGCTCCGGCACCGAACCGCAGGCTGTCGGCTGCCAGGCCGGGAGCGAGGCTGAACGACCCGGTCGCCTCCGGATTGAGGAGTGCCGAGACAACCGCGTTCTCCGCGCGCCGGCCGTCCGCGTAGAAGTCGAGGATGGTGATCGGCACACCGGCGAACAATTCTCCAAAGACATGCACGATGAAGTGCGTCCAGCCTGAGCCCGCCGTGGTGACCGGATGTGCGGCGGAGAGACCGAAGTAGCGCGCGGTGATGGTCGCAGCAGCAGGATTGAGGACGACCTCCAACTTGCCGGTTCCCGTACTGAGAATGGTCACGGGATCGTCGTCGGGACGGAGGTGCCTGGTGTTGAGCCAGAAATCGAAGACGACCCCCCCGCTGCCGGGATCGATCGGGGAAGACACCCCGTCACTCCGCGCGATCACTCCGACCGCGCCGTTCTGGGCGGCCGCACCGGCACCGAGTTTCAGACCGCGCCGTCCGAGTGGATCGCCCGTGGAGTCGGGCCCGACCGGACTGACCGGGCTGGAATCCACGACGCGCACCGCGAGGTTCTCTCTGGTGAGCGTCCCGTCCGCCACTTCATCGGGGTTCGGGCGATAGCTGTAGAGAAGCACACTGCGTCCGCTGCCTTCGGCGTGAAACGGGACCCCGGCCAGCGCCAGGTCAGCGCGCGCCTGGGTGGGGCGATCGAAGAAGGGCATCTCCACGAAGTTCCACTGATCGACGCCGCTCAGATCGAGTTTGGCCGGGGGGCTGCGGTCCGGATTGGAGTCGAAGTGGTGCCGGTAGTGCGCCCCCGGCGAGGCCGGGAATCTTGGAGAGGCCGGGCCGAGGTGGGCGCTCATCACATAGTTCCCGGGATCACCCTCCCGCATCCCGTTCGACAGCTCGCGTTCCGAAGTCAGGCTGACGACCTCATTCGGATAGCCGCTGACGACCTCGATCTTGTAGGAAGTGTCCGGATCGTTGGCGTCGGGCCACTCGAGCCGAAAGGTGCCGGGGTGCACCGGGAACAACCGTTGTCCGAGCTGGTCCCAACGCACGGGCCGGCCGGTACCCGTTCCGTCCGCGACGGCACCAATGCGCGTGAAGCTGTCACCTGGGCCCTGGCCTCCGGTTCGCAGAATCCCCCCGTCACAGAGCGCCGGGACCAGCACGAGGTCCGGATTGACCGCATCAAGAGATTTGCCCAGCGGAATCTCCGCCCGGAAGACCGTCGGTTCGTAATAGAAGTGAGCCTCGGTTGGAGCCCGGACGCTCTCGATCACTTTGGCTCGTGCCACCCGGGTTCGTCCCTGGGCGTCTTCGAACATCATGTCGTCGAGTTCGGAGACGTCGGATCCGAGGGTTCCCAGGTCTCCGCTTGGAGCGGCAAGAAAATCCGCCATCGTCAGGCGGCGGTCGTGGGTTCGATAGAAGGCACCCAGTTCCACCTTCCGGCCCGCTTCGAGCCACACTTCATTCAGGGATGGTGACCTGCCGAAGATGGTGCGTTCCACCGCGTTCCCGGGCTGGTCGTAGACCCGCACGAATGTTTCGTCTGCGAGGCCGCTCCCCCCGGCGCTGGTGGCTCCAAACCGATAGCGGAGTTCCTGATCCCACACCCAGCGCAAGCGCAGCCAATCGTCGATGGTGACGGTCTCGGAGACCACCCGGGTGCCGGTGTCGTCGAGCTCCACGAGGTCGCTGTTGGTTCGCAGGACTCCGCGGGCGGAGGCGGGGAATGCCAGCCGCGTCACGCCGGGAGTCGGGGGGGCAACCTCGAGCTCGAACTTGAAGTCCTTCAACGGGGTGACATCCCCCTGCAGGGCTTCCCCGCAGGCATGGCGGGCGAGGTCGGCGGGAGTGAGGGCTGTGGCCCAACTGCCGTAATTGTTCAGGCCGCCTTCGAGCTTGTCGACTCCCGTGGTCACCCCGTCCGCCTCGACGAAGTTGGCCGAGCCGAACTGCAGCGTTCCGTAAAGATCCTGCAAGACGCCGGGCTTGAAGGACCGGTCGTCGATGGGGACATCGGTTTCCTCGCCCGGTTCTCCGGCCTTGGGGACGGGCACCTTGTTCCTGAAGACGAGCACCGTGTCGCGGTACACCCGCAGTTCGCGCTTGCCGATCCGAATGATGTCGCCCTCAACGGCCCCGCCGTTGATACTCACTCTCCAGATATTCGTGGCCTCAGTCAGATCCACCGAGTAATCCGCACCGCGGATGAGCGGTTGCTGGGTAGTTTGGTTGCGCACATCGAGGTCGGTCACCTCGAACTGGGGGGGGATCTGAATGCTGGGGTTTATAGTGGTGAATCCCTGCGAGAAAGACGAAAAGTCGAAGACGAGCGCCCAGTGGTGCCACTCCAGCCCGACCAGGGCGGAAGGCAGGGTCGCCAACTCGCGATAGATGTCGTCGTTAGGTTCGTCGCTTTCCACGACCTCTTCGACGAAGAACTGGCCGTCGGCGCGCACCCCGGCGGTCATGGAATTCCGCCGGCGTTTCTCATTGCCAAGCTCGGGCAGCGGGTTGCTCGGCGAGTCAGTGCCCGCCTCAGGGGGTTCGAAGGCGCTGAAGAAGATCTGGTCGCGTTCCGAGTTGAGCTTCCGATCAACCTTGCCCCACCAGGCGATGGTGACCCGGTTGCGGTCGGAGGACGTAACGTTTTCGGTGTAGGGCTCCGAGTTTTCACGGAACTGCCAATAATGCTGGTCATCGGCCGAGGCCAGGGGGGCTCCCCGGATGTTCTCGAGGCGGTAGGCCGCGGCGCGGGAGCGGATTCCGCTCGAATCGGCTCCCATGAAGGCGTCGCCCACGACGCGGTCGACCGAGGTGGAAAACTCGGTGGCGTTCGGGACCCAGACGCGGCGGACCGGCGGGTCGGGGTTGCCAAGGGCCTGGTTGTTGAGGAGGTTCCCGTCCCGATCGGTGGATTCGAGGAAGACCGCGAACTCGAGTTCCCATTTCCAGACGATGGTGGTGTTTTCCGAGATATCCTGCTTGAAGAAGCGCTCGGCGCCCTGCACGTCCTCGCCATTGATGGCGTATCCCACGTTGCGGGCCCGGTAGTAGGCCACCTTCGACTGGTCGCCGCCGCTGTTGATGACGCCTACCGCGTCGAGTTCTTCGAAGTTGCGGTTGAGATAGACGAACTCGGGGGCGAGGAAGGTCTGTTCGGAGCCCGCCGGCACCATTTTGGTGCCTGCGGTGGGCTGGACCTTCTCCTTGCCGAATTCGGTTTCCACCCGGAGGACAAGGTCCTCGGCCCGGAGCGGTGCGCCGGCGATGATGCAAGCCGTCACAACCAGCGCGGCCAGGAAGAATCTTAATGGTTTGGCTTTCATGGAAATGAGTTCAGTGAGTGGTTGCGGGATCCGGACTGTTAGGGATTGGTATCGAGGGTGTCGACCATGCTGACCCGGCGCATCATGATCGGCCCCGTGACGGAGAGATCCGATTTCGTGAGGCCGGACACCGTTTCGTGATAAACGCCGGTTAGCCGGTCCGGCACCGGCTGAGCGGAGTCGAGCACGATCTCGAGTTCGCGGGTGATTTGCGGGCCCTTCGAATGACGTTGGTGGTAGGCGTGCCGGAAGGGATTGCTGCGGTGAAAGGGGTCGAGGGTGAGGGTACCGGGCTTGGTTCGCACCGTCTTGCCGGCTCCGACCGCCCCGTCCATCGGCAGGGTCAGTTGGTAAACCTCTTTGAGCGCCGGCGGGCGGACGCTGCGAAAGAGGAGAAAGGAATCGATCGCCTCCTGGTCCACCGAGGCGCGGTCAGGATAGCGGCCGGTGCCCGCGTCCCACTTGGTGACCGGGCTGGCGGACTCCGCCACGATCATGTCGAGCAGGTCGTCGCTGCCGGGGTCGTCCGGGTCTGCCGCCTGGGCCTGCACACTGGTGTCGCGCGGCATATCGAAGGCGACCGATTCGAGGCGCACCCCGACCTTCTTGCCGTTGCGCTCGCGAATCCCTTCGAAGAACGGAATCCTGGCGCGGTTTTCGACGAGAACCGTTTCAGGAGCCACCGCCGGGTCGGCGGTCCGCGTTTGCATGATGGTGACTTGCGCCAGCAGGCGGACCGCTCCGCTGGAATCGGAGTGGAAGAGGATGCGCAGGGGGGCCGCACTGGAGGTGGCGCGCACCGGCGCACCATTTTCCACCACGCTGGTAGCGGCTTTCACGCTGACCTCGCCGACCCACAGGCCGGCCACGGCCGCCGCGTCGGCGGGGAGGAGATCGGAGGGGAGTTGCAGGGAGTTGTTGAGCGCCGCAACAGGGACCCAAAAGGCGTTTCCGGCCCCGGTCTTGAGCCGGTAGAGATTGGTGCGGCCGGCGAGACCGGAGGCCCAGGTTCGCCTCGCCCCGATGGTGAGGGTGGCGGAGGCCTTCGGCGCGACGGTTTCCTTCAGGGGGGTGCTGGAACCGTCGTCGGGAGTCGAGTCGATGCGAGCCACGGTTTCGTAGGCGAGCGCGTCCGACGCCGGACGCACTGCATACAATTCCAGCTCGTCCGGGTTGCCGGCATCGGCAGCGAGATTGGTCACCAGTTCGAGCGAAGGCGTGGCCGCGGATAGGGAGAGATTGCTGATGACCAGTTCTTCGAGGTCGAGAAACCTGGCATTGATCCCTTCATCGACTTGCACCGCGTCGTCGGGCCCGGCGAAGTTCAGCCTCCCGGTCAGCTGGCCGTCGAAGGCGACCGCGACGGGGCCCATGTATTCGGACGGCCCGGAGCTGAAGACCCAATAGGCTTCGTTGGATGCCATCGGGCCGGCTCCGCTCACGAGCTGCCAGTTGCCGGTGGCGGGATCGAGGCGGAAGATGCGGTTGACGGGATGTTTGCCGCCGGAGGGACCGAAGAAGTCGATGAAGCTCGGGGCGCCATCCAGGCCGAAGCCGACCAGGTTGTAGCGGTCCGGTGTCCAGGAGGGGCGGTGGAAGCGCACCTGTCCTTCGAGCGCAAGCGACGTGTTGCCGTTCACTTTGATCAGGTAGGGCCGGTTGCCGGTGATGAGGGCCAGGTTGTCGCCGACCACGGAGGGATTGTGCCATTGCTCCCACCCCTCCTGGTTGAAGGTGCCTGCGTTGGTGGGATCATCGGCGAAGATCTCGGCGGTACCCGCCAGCGGCTTGGGCGTAATGACGGTCAGCACTTGAGACGGGAAGAGGTCCGCCGGCCCCATGGGTAATCCCGCCTTGGGATGGCCCTCCGGGTAGGTGGGCTCCACTTCGAGCCAGACCGCATTCCAACCATTCACCAGGCTGAGCGCTTGTTCGGCGGCGGCCCCGCGGGCTTGGAGGGTGGGCGCCGGGAGCATGAGCATCAATCCGGCGAGGGGAAGGAGCGCATGGTGCGCCGGGGTGAGGGTCGTTGATTTCATGGTCAGAGAGGCAAGGGGATTCATGGTTGCAGGATGACTCGAAGACGGATGAATTTCACGGGAGTCCCCGTGGTGGGGGCCGAAGCGAGGATCTGTTGGGTGGCACCGTCCCCGGACAGGACCTCCTCGGTGATGCCGTTCGAGGACCAGGTCCGCAGGTTGGTCGAGCTTTCGACGACGTAGTCGAGGTCGGTGGCGGCGAGCACCTTGGTATACGACAGGGTGAGCGCGCCGTTGCCGACTCCTACCAACGGCAGCCCGCTGCGGGATGGAAGATTGGGATCCAACAAGTGGGCGTATTTGATGAGGTTCGGCACGCCGTCCCCACTGGCGTCGGCAAGAGGACCTGCGATCAAGGGGTCGCCGGCATTGGCACCGAACTGCGCCACCCGCCACGCCTCGAAGGACATCAGGCCCGTCGTCAGCGAGAAGTGCCGGATCGCACCGACACTCGTCCCGCCGCCATTGGTGGCGATTGCCCGGAAGTAATAGCTGGCTCCCGGCTCCAGCCCGGTGAGAGGCAGGGAAACGGCAAGGTCCGTCGTTCCGTTCAAATCGGTTCCAGCCTGCAGCACCACGGTGGTCGGGGCGATGCGCCGGATGGTGGAGTTGACGAGATCGGAGGCAATCAGGTCACCGGCACCATCGACGGCGATCGCGAGGGGAAGGTTGAACTGCGCCTCTGCTCCCAACCCATCGGCGGCCCCCGGGATGCCCGACCCGGCGAAGGTGGTGACTTCGCCGGCAGGCGTGATCCTGCGGATCCGGTGATTGCCGGAATCCGCGACATGGATGTTGCCGGAGGCGTCAACCGCGAGTCCGGTCGGGCTGCGGAATCGCGCCGCACTGCCACTGCCATCGACGTATCCCGCGCCATCACCGGCGAGGGTGCTCACGAATCCGTCCGGTGCAATGCTCCGGACGCAGTGGGTGACCGCCTCGGTAAGATAGACAATCCCGGTAGGACCGATCGCGATGCCCAGCGGTTCGTTGAACCGCGCCGAGGTGCCGGGGCCGTTCTGGAACCCCGCAATGCCGCTTCCCGCGAAGGTGCTGGCCACGCCATCGGGTGTCACCTTGCGAATGCGGTGATTGCCACGATCCGCCACGTAGATCGTTCCATCCCGGTCGATGGCCAACCCCGACGGCCGGTTGAACCGTGCCGCGACACCCACCCCATCGGTGAACCCGGCCAGACCGAGACCGGAGTGCGTGCGCACCTGACCGTCTGCGGCGATGGCCCGGATGAGGTGATTCAGGGAATCTGCGACGAAGAGGGAGCCGTCCGCCCCGAGCGTGATTCCGAGCGGTTCGTGGAACTGTGCTGCGGTACCCGGACCGTTGGCAAAGCCCGCCACCCCGGTGCCCGCAATGGTGGTGGTGGTGCCGTCCGGCGCGATCCGGCGGATGCGGTGGTTTTTGGTGTCGGCCACGTAAATGTTGCCGGCCGCGTCGGTGGCAATCCCCCACGGTTGGTCAAACCGGGCCTCCGGACCAATGCCCTCCGCGTATCCGGGAGTTGCACCGGCGAGGGTATTCACTTTCACCCCCTCGAGGTTGGGATCCAGCGAGTATTCAAACCATACCGTGGTGGCGCTGTCCTCGGGATTGACGGTGGCGTGCAGCGTGGCGCTGCCCTCGCCCAGGTCGCTGGCGTTCAGCATGGTGAGGGTGGGCGGGTCGAGAACGGTCCCGGTGACCGGGAAGATGAAGCTGACCTGCTCGGGATCGTTGCTAACGATCTCGAGGTTGCCGCCAAACGTGCCACCGACGGTGGCGGCGAGGGTCACCTCGAAGTAGCGCGAGGCTCCGGGGGCGATCGGCTCGATCACGTCCGTGACCTGGTATCCGGCGGGCGGCTTGATGGTGTTGACTGCGAGGTCCCATCCTCCGACGTTGGTGATGGTGAATTGCAGAGTCACCGGAGTGCCGCGCGGGGTGGGGCCGAAATCGACCGGCTCGCTTTGCCCATTGGCGAGGGCGACGGCCACATCCCCGGCACCCCGGGCAACCGCGATGGCCGGGTTCGTCGGGGTCGTGAAGCTGAGGATCCCGCCCTCCGCCGGGCCGACCGCATTCTGTGCGCAAACGCGGAAATAGTAGGTCGATCCAAGGAGCAGCGTCTCCGGGAGAGTCCTTGACAGATTGAGGTCGCCGTTGTCGCCGAAGGTTTCCGGCAGGGTGATGGACCGCAGCGGGTTGCGCTCCACCATCCGGACCCGCTGGCTTCCCTGCTCGGTCAGGAAGATCGTGCCGTCGCTTCCCACTGCCACCCGGTTCGGACTGGAGAACCCGGCCGCAGTGGCGGGATACAGGAAGCGGGTGCCCGGCGAGTCGAGGACGGCCTCGACGCCCGAGCCCGCTGCGGTGCGGACCACCCCGGAGTTCCCGATGAGGCGCAGCCGGTGGTTGCCGTAGTCGGCGACATAGAGGTTGCCCCTGTCGTCCACCGCCACGCCGGTGGGAAAGGCAAACCGGGCCGAGTTGCCCGCGCCGTCAAGGTATCCTGCCATACCCGTTCCCGCCGCCGTCACCACCAGACCGTTGGCGGCCACGAGGCGGACGCGGTGGTTGTCCCGATCCGCAACGTAAACGTTGCCGAAGGCATCGACCGCCACGCCGGTGGGATTGTTGAATTGCGCCGCAGCGGCCGGGCCATCGAGGAATCCGGGCGTTCCGTCTCCTGCAAGAGTGCTCAAGCCACCGCCCGAGACGACGCGGATGCGATGGTTGCCACGGTCCGCAATGAGGACCTCGCCCTCCGGCCCAACCGCCACGCCGCACGGGAACAGAAGCCGCCCGTTCGTCGCGACCGGATCATCGGCGTCTCCCGCCACTCCGGAACCCGCGACCGTGCTGACCGCCCCCGCCGGCGTGATCATGCGGATGCGGTGATTCAGTTCATCAGCGACAAATACGTTGCCCACGGCATCGATCGCGACATCGGCCGGGTGATCGAACTGCGCGGCAGCCCCCACGCCGTCCGAGAAGCCCGCAGCACCCGAACCGGCAAAGTCGCTCACCACTCCGACCGGATCAATCCGCAGGATCTTGTGCGCATCCCGATCCGCCAGGTAAACGTTGCCGTCCGCGTCGATCGCCACCCCCTCGGGATCGAGGAAACCGTCCGCGAGCGACCCGACCGTCATCGGCCCGTTGAGATCCGGATCAGTCGAGTACTCGAAGGTCACGGTGGTCGGGCTGCCATTGGGATCGACGATCCCGTTGATCGTTGCGGCGGTGCGGGTGAGGTTGGTGGCGGGAGCGGTCGCTACTGTCGGGAGCGGCATGATTTCGAAACTCGCGCCCAGCATCTGCGTGCTGCCGTCGACCGCCGCCCAGCGGAAGTAGTAGGCCAGGTCCGGGCGCAGGCCGAGGCTCGCGATGTCGAGCTCCCGGCTGAACATCAAACCGTCCGGTGCCGGACCCACCTCCGAAGCGGTGATCAAAACCGGATCGGTGATCCGGCGGATGCGGTGGTTTCGTTCGTCGGCCACGAGGACGTCCCCATTGGCGGCGACGAGGACGCCGTTACAGTGATGGAACATCGCCTCGACGCTGGTACCCCGTCCGTCGAGGAACCCGCCGTCGCCGGTTCCGGCCACGGTGCTGACTTTCCAGGGATCGGCGGGATCGATCGGCCTGGCAACATGGCGGATGGCGTGGTTCCCCTGGTCCGCCACCACCAAGCCGCCATCGGCATCGAGCGCGAGGCCGGAGGGATTCCGGAACTGCGCCGCGGTTCCGTCGCCGTTGAGGAAGCCGGCGCTGCTCCCCGCGATGGTCACGACCATGTGGCTCGCGGCGTCGATCATGCGAATGCGATGGTTGTCGCGGTCGGCCACGAAGACATTGCCGTCCAAGTCGACTGCCACGCCGGTGGGCGAAGAGAATCGAGCGATCAGCCGCGGTCCGTCGTCTGCGCCGTTGGCGCCGCTGCCGGCATAGGTCGTCACTGTTCCGTTCGGGGAGATCTTGCGGATGCAGTGGTTGAAGGTGTCGGCCACGAAGAGGATGCCGCTGGCATCGACCGCGATGCCATGCGGATGATTGAAGAAGGTGGAGGTTCCGATGCCGTCCAGGAAGCCCGCAATCCCGGCTCCCGCCAGGGTGCTAACGATCCACGGATCGTCCGCTTCGGCCGGCCGGGTCAGCTTGCGGATGACGTGGTTGATGGTGTCGGAGACATAGAGGTTGCCGTCGGGTCCCACGGCCAGTCCGGAGGGGAAGGCGAAAGTCGCATCCGCGCCGATGCCGTCGATCATCCCGAAGTTGCCGGTACCCGCGATGGTCCTCACTTCGCCCCCCGGGGTGATCATGCGGATCAGGTTGTTCCCGGAATCGGCGATGAAGAGGTTGCCAAAGACGTCCTCGGCGAGGTCCGCAGGATAGCTGAACCGCGCATTGAGGACCGCGCCGTCGAGGGCACCCACCGCGCCGTCGCCCGCCAGCGTGCTGACCAGCGGGAAGAAGTCAGGATCGGTGGAAATCTCGAAGCGCATCGGACCGCCCCCGCCGACCGCCGCGGGCACCCTGGCGTAAAGCGTCAGACCGCTGGCAGTGAAGTCCACCGCGCCGGCTTCGAGCGCCCCGATATCGAGCCCACCGGCCAGGAGGCGGGCTAGTCCGCGTTGGTCGGTGAAGGGAATATGGCCCGTGGCGACCCCCGCGTCGACGGCGGGGCTCCGGGGCAGCGGGGCCATGGTGGCGGTGGGTCCGCCGTTGTCCGCGAGGTTGCCGAGCAGCGGATCGAGCGGGTCGGCGGCGGGGCCGGCGAGGTCGCCGCCGGCGTTGGGCAATCCGGCCGGGAAGACGGTCTCCGCCCCGCGGTTGTCGCCGATCAGGTTCCCGCCCCGCGACTCGAACGAGCCCTCCGAAAGGTTGATGCCGAGGTCCGGTGAGGTTCCCCCCGTATTCCCGGCGACGATCGCATTGCCGAGCACCACATCGGCGGCACTTTGCAGGATGCCGACTCCTCCGTTGACCGCAGCATGGTTTCCGGAGATCGTGCTTCCCAGCACCATCAGCCTGCCCGGTTTGGCGACGTGATCATCCATGACGAAGAGCGCACCTCCGCCGAGTCCGGCGAGATTATTGGCCAAGGTGGAGGTGTTGATGGTGACGCGTCCGCCCGACTGATGAATGGCCCCGCCGTACGCAGCGTGGTTTCCGGACAGGGTGCTGTTGATCACATGAAGCGTTCCGAGACTGGCAATTCCACCTCCCGAGCCGGTCGTGGTGCAACCGGACACCGTGCACTCGGCGAGGGTCGCGGTTCCCTCCACGAGCAGTCCTCCGCCGTCGGCGGCGCCGCTGTTCCCGTCCGCCACCGTGACGGTGTGCAAGCCCAGACTCGAGCCGTCCGGCACGTCGAATACCCGAGACGCGTGCCCGCCGCTGATCGTGACCCCCGTCGGCACGACCCGTCCCCCCGACCGGAGCGGATCCTCTTCCGTCGCGACGTCGCCAAGGGCATCCACCAGCTTCGAGGCGTCGAGCAGAATCGACTGGCTTGAGAGGGCGAGTTCGCCGCTGGTCAGGGTGATGGTGTTGTCATCCGATGAGAGGTTGAACAGGATCCGCGCCGGGCCGCCGACGGCGGTCGCCAGGACCTGCCGCAACGATCCCGACCCGTTGTCGGCCGAAGTCGTGACGATGCGCGCCGGGGCGGCTTCCGCCGCGCCAACGTCCGGTACCGCAACCCGCGGGAATCCGCGTTGATCGGTGACCGGAATCGTGTCACCGGAGAGCCCGGCGTCGATCGCGGGGCTACCCACCAGCAGTGCCATGGTCTTGGTCAGGCCTCCGTAGTGGCCCAGCGGCGCGAGGCCCGGATCGATCGGCTCGCTGGCCGTTCCCACCTGATCGTTCATCTGCCCGTCGACCAGTCCCGTCGCCCCGCTGCCGTCTCCGAGAAGATTGCCGCCGAGGTTGCCCGTCACCGCCCCATCGAGATCGTTCGAGTTCATGGCGCGGTTGCCGGCGAGCAGGACGTTCGCGAGGCGGAGGGAGCCGGCCGGGTTCTCCCATAGGCCGCCGCCGCTTGCTGCCGCCCGGTTACCTGAAATCGTGACCGCGCTGAGCGCGAGGTTGCCGGAGGAACTGGTGATCCCGCCGCCGTCACCGGAAGACTGGTTGTCGGCCACCGTGGCGCTGGTCAGCGTCAGGCTGCCTCCGGCGTGCCGCACGCCCCCGCCGTTAGCGGCGGTGTTGCCGGCGATCGTGGAGTCCACGACGTTCGCGGTGGCTCCGGACCAAATGCCGCCTCCGGCCTGGCCCGCGGTGTTTTGCGAGATGGTGCCGGTGGTCAATGCGAGACTCCCCGAGATGTGGCGTACCCCTCCGCCATTCAGGGCCGCGGCGTTTCCAGTGATACTCGAATCGTTCAACATCACCTCGCCCTCGTTGGAGATTCCCCCACCGCTTCCGGCGGCGGAGTTGCCGGCGAGCATGGATTCGATCAGATCCAGCGAGCCGCCCAGCCCGTTCAAGATAGCGCCCCCGTCGCCGTCCGCCGCATTGAGGGAGAACGTCGAGGAATCGAGCACTCCGGCACCATCCTTGTTGTAGAGCCCGCCCCCGTCGCCACCTGCCGCGTTGCCGGTGATGGTACTTTCGACGAGCCCCAGGGTGGGCTCCGTGGTGGGGCTCCCTTCCCTGTGGTAGATCCCACCGCCGTGGCGGCCGGAGGCGTTGTTGGACACGAGGGACTCGACCAGGAGTAAAGCGCCCTGATTGAAGATGCCGCCACCGTCATTCTGGGCCGAGCTCCTTTCGAGGATCGCATCACGCAGGATGAGCGTCCCGCTGTTCCTGATGCCCCCGCCGTCGTCGGCGGCGTGACCGTTGGTCATGACCAACCCCTGCAACAGGACCGTCGCTTCGGCGTTGACTTCAAAAACCCGCGACTGGCCATCCCCCGAGATCGTGATGCCACCGGGCAGGTTGGAGCCGTCGACCGCGAGGCTCTGGGTGATGGTGATCGGGGAGCCTTCGAGGGTGATAGTTTTGCCCGACAGCTCCGGCGCGAACCCGATGATAGTTCCGACCGAGAGGTCCTCCTCCACCGCCTTTTGCAGCGAACCGTCTCCGGAAGCGGCGTTCGTGGTGACGATCAGCCGCTTGACTTCCACCGCGCCGATATCGAGGGAACCGGCCACGAAGCGGGATGAACCGCGCTGATCGGTGCCACCCGGGTCGGTGCTCCCGGCGGCATCAATCGCGGGGGAGTCCGGGAGAGGCAGGAGGGTTTTGGTCGGCCCGCCGTAGTTGCCCAGCGGTGCGAGTTGTGGATCGTCGGTCACGAGGACCGCGGTCCCGGCCGCCAGCTCGGTGCCTGAGAGGTCGCTGAGAAGGTTCACGCCGGCCGGGCCGAGCGCTCCATTGTCGAAGAAATCAGGCGCAAGGGGCGCGACATTCGCGGCGACGATGGAGTTCTTCAGGGTAACGGTGCTGTTCGTGCTGGCGACGCCGCCCCCTACCGCTGCGGAGTTGCCCGAAATCGTGACGCTGCTGAGAGTAAACGCGCTCGCCCCGGAAGTGAAGATCCCGCCCCCGCTGGTGCCCGCGGTATTGCCGGAGAGGGTGGAGTTGTCGAGCAAGGCCGCCGTTCCGGAGACATCGCGGACCCCGCCGCCGTCCAGTTCGGCGTGGTTGCCCGAGAGGGTGCTCTTGTGGAGGGCGAGCGTCCCTTGGTTGTTCAAGATCCCGCCCCCGCTTCCCGCGGCGTTGCCGGCCACCGTGGATTCGTTCAGGGTGAGGCTCCCGAGGTCGTTGGCGATTCCGCCGCCGTCCTCGGCGGCGAAGTTCCCGGAGATGGTGACCCGACTCATCGTGAGGTCGCCCGCGTTCAGGATGCCGCCGCCGCGGGGCGCGTTGCCGCCGGTGAGTCTGAGGTTGGTCATGGCCACCGTCGTCCCGGCGCCGACTTTGAAAAGCCGGGACTCGCCCCTGGCATCGAGCGTGACGCCGCTGGACAGTGCGGAGGCGTCGAGGTCGAGGTCCTTGTCGATGAGAAACTCCCCGAGTCCCAGCAAAATGGTGTTTCCGGCGAGGGATTCATCGAACGTGATCTGCGTGTCGCCTTGGGAATAGAGCACCGCCTCCCGCAGGGAAGTGCCGTTGGTGAACGGCCCGTCGTCGACGTCGCCGGCGATATCCACCGTCAGCGCCAATGGCATCACTTCCACCGCCCCGATGTCGGCGGCGTCGCCCTGCGGGCGGGGCACCCCGCGCTGGTCAGCGGCGGGAGCCGGCTCCGCGGCGGCATCGATGACCGGCGACTGGTTGAGGGGCCGCATCGTCCGCGTCGGGCCGCCGTAAGGGCCCAGCGGCGCAAGGAGGGGGTCGCCGGTCATGACGGTCGGCCCTCCCGTCAGTCCGGAGTCCGTGAGGTCGCCGATGAGGTTTACGCCTTCGGTCACGGGCGGCGGCAGTTCATACAGCACCCAAAGATCCGGGCCGCTCGGTGCGGTATTTCCGGCGATGATCGAGTTCTTCAGGGTCGAGTCCGGCATGATGGAGCTATCGGAGTAAAGGCCCCCGCCTCCCGTATCAGCCGAGTTGGCCGCGATGGTCACATGGTCGAGAGTGAGTGAACTGCCGTAGTTGTAGATCGCGCCGCCCCTGGCTTCCGCGGGGGCCTGACCGACAGCGGAATTGCCGGAGATGGTGGAGTTGTTGATCGCAGCGGCGCCGTAGTTGGCGATCCCTCCTCCTTCAGTGGGAAAGTAGGAAAAGCCGGAGTTGAGGTTGCTAGCGCGGTTTCCGGAAATGGTCGAGTTGTTGATCGTCAGGTAGCCGTGGTTGGCGACTCCACCGCCGGCTTCCCCGTAGGGAGATCCGAACGGATCAGAGGGATCATAGGATTCAGCCCGGTTATCGGACACCGTCGAGTAATTGATAGTCAGGGTGCCGTAATTGACGATCCCGCCTCCATGGCTCGAAATCAAAGCGTAGGGATCCGCAGCCCGGTTTCCGGAGACCGTCGAGCGGTTGATCGTGAGTTCACCATGGTTTAAGACGGCGCCACCTTCCGGCGCGAATCCTTCCGTCAGGTTGAGGGCGCATATGACCACCGTGGCGCCGCTGGCGATCTCGAAGAGGCGGGAGGCGTTGTTGCCGGAGAGCGTCATGCCGCCGGGGAACGCCGAGCCGTCGATGGTCAGGTTCTTGTCGAGCAGGAACTGGCCGCCGGTCAGCGTGATCACCTCGTCTTCGAGGGTGGGATCAAAGGTGATGGCGGCGTCCGGAGGCGCCAAGAGGACCGCTTCGCGCAGCGAGACGCCGTTGGTGTCGCGGCCGTCGATGCTGTCGGAGGATGAGTCGACCACCGGATCGTAGTCCGGGATGCCGTTTCCGGTCTCCACCGCCCCGATGTCCACCCGCACCCCGACGGCCCGGGGCAGTCCCCGTTGATCGCTGGGGAGGGCGGACGAACCGCCGGCATCGATCGCCGGCGAACCGGGCAGCGGCAACATGGTCCGAGTCGGGCCGCCATAATCGCCCAACGGCGCCAAGAGCGGATCGCCGACCCTCACGGAGGGCCCCTCCCCCATTCCCGACCCGTCGAGGTCGCCGATGAGATTGACGCCGGTGGCGGAGACGGAAGCAAGTCCAGTGCGCCGGATGTCCGGGGCGAGTGCGGCGCTGTTGCCGGCCATGATCGCATTGTGGAGTGAGATGAAGGAAGAAAGACTGTAGATTCCACCTCCCCGCTCTGTCGCTGAGTTCCCGAACACGGTCGAGTTATAGAGGGTCAGCCGGCTGCCCTGTATGTGGATGGCGCCACCATTGGACGCGGAGTTCTGGGCAAGGGTGCTGTTGTTCACCGTGAGGTTGCCGCTGTAGACATAGATCGCGCCACCCCATTCGGCGGTATTCCCGGAGAAGGTCGAACCGTTGACGATGATGTCCCGTCCGGAGGTGGTCCAGAGAACCCCACCGTATCGGTTGGGGGCGGAATTGTCCGAAGCGGTGCACTCGTTGAAGGCGATGCCGCCGCCGGAGTTGTAAATCGCGCCTCCGTCCTGGCCGGATTCATTGTCGATGAGCCGCACCCGGTTGAGGGTGAGAGCGCCATGGTTCTTGATCGCTCCCCCGTATTGGCCGGCCCGGCCGTTGGTCAGGGTCAGCGAGGTCATCACGACCGTCGAGCCGCTCTGGACGGTAAAGATGCGGGTGACGTCGTTTCCGGAGATGGTGAGGCCGTCCGGGAGGGTGGCGGCCGAGATCGCGATGTTCTTGTCGATGACCATCTCGCCGTGCAGCAGGGTGATGGTCGCGCCGGAAAGCTCCGGGGCGAACTCGATGGCGGTCCCCCCGGCCGAGGCGGCCAGGGCCTCCCGCAGGGAGATGCCGGTGCCCAGGGAAGGAAGGGCGCTTCCGTCGTCTTCGTCGACGGCGGTGGTCACCACCAGGGGCGGATACTCCACCGCCCCGATATCGAGGACCCCTCCCACCACCCGCCGAAAACCGGGACCCCGCTGGTCGTAATCAAAGTCGCTGGCCGTGGCCCCGCCGGGCGGGTTGATGGCGGGGGAACCGGGCTGCGGTTGCATGGTCAGGGTCGGTCCGCCGTAGTCTCCGAGCGGCTCCAGTTGCGGATCTCTCACCAACACGGTGGGATCGGGGGCCAGACCCGATCCGTCGAGATCCCCGATCAGGTTGACCCCGGTGGTGGTGAGGGGAGCACCGTCTGTCCAGATGTCGGGACCACTACCGGACAGGGCGGTATTGCCAGCCACGATCGAGTTCGCAATCGTGTGGGTGTCAAAGCCGAAACTCAAGCGCAGTCCCCCGCCCTTCATTTCAGCCGAGTTTCCGGAAACCGTGGAGTTGTTCAGCATCAAGAGGCCCAGATCGACGAACATGGCTCCTCCCACCTCGGTGGCCGAGTTTCCGGTCATGGTGGTGTTGTTGACCGTGATGGTGCCGTCCATGGCGTAGACTGCGCCACCCATGGCACCCGAATTCCCATGGCAGGTGCTGTTGTCGATCGTGACGGTCCCGCCGCCGGTGACGTGGATCGCGCCGCCGCTCGAGAAGGCCCGGTTGTCCGAGACGGTGCTCCGGTTGAGGGCGAGGGCTCCGGAGTCGCTGAAGATCCCTCCGCCACCGGCAAGGGCGCTGTTCCCGGAAACGGTGGAGTCGTTGAGGGTCAGGTTTCCGCCGTTATAGATCGCGCCGCCATCTGCAAGGGCTCTGTTCCCGGAGACGGTCGAATCGTTGAGGGTCAGGTCGCCACCGTTATGGATCGCCCCGCCGCTGCAGGCACTAATCAGTTCCGGGTCCCCGTCGTCGACCAACTCGTCGGGGCGCTTTCCACGCGCGAGTTGCACAATCGTCGCTTGACTGAGCGCGGAACCGAAAATGGCGAAGTCGTCCAATTGGCCAAGGATGCTGCCGCCACCTTGCATTCCCGATCCGATCCAGAATTCGGTGAAGTCGGAGGGGATCGATGGAGCGCCGGCGGCTTGGGAGAGAAGCACCCCATCAAGCCAGACCTGTTTGACTGGACCGGCCTTCACGAAGGTGAAGTGGTGCCACTGGCTGAAGTCGTCGCCTCGAGCGCCGGTAACGATTCGATTGGCGTTGGGCCCGGTGTCAAAGTAGATCCGTTTGTCGGTCCATGGAGCGTGGACGGATACCCCGAGCTCGATCAGACTTGTCGGAGATACCCCCCAGAAAGACAGACTTTGTCTCACCGTTTCGAGCCTCTGCCAGAAGGTGATCGTCATCCGGTCCCCAAGGGCAACCTGGTTGAAGGCCACCATGCGACCAAGCCGTGCGGTGGAGCCCCCGAAGTCCGGGGTTGGGGTGAATTCGGGAAGATGGAGGGCCCGGTCCCCCGGTTGCC
>JAIPKB010000084.1 GCA_021733795.1 Akkermansiaceae bacterium
CGATTTGGCCCAAGGAGAAAGGATGGTGCGCGGGCGATGCGCGGAGTTGGCAGCGGTGCCAAGGGCGTGTTGTGGAGTGCGCGGGATTTGCGGGTGCGGGTATGAGGGGTAGGGAGACACAAGAGAAAACGCGCCGAAAACACGATCAGAGGGCGGGTATTCACACCACCCGGCTCGACCACCGCCAACCGATCTCTGAGAGCCAACAAGCCGGGTCCGCCGATTCACCCCTTCCGTCCAAGGGGACAAGCCCCCCCGGCGCGGGCAATCCGCCGTGGCTCCGCCGGTTGGCGGCCAAATGAAACCTTGCATTGCGGGAACTGACCACCGATAGTCCCGCCATGCGCGTGATGGCACTTACAGGGGGGGTCGCCTCGGGAAAATCGACGGTTTGCCGCTTGTTGCGGGAGACCCTGTCCTCGGTGGTCATCTTTGACAGCGATGCGGCGGTCCGGCGGATGCTGGAGACCGATGAGGAGGTGATCGAGGTGGTGCGCGAGGCCTTCGGCGAGATCGCGTTGGACGCCCGTGGCCGGATTGACCGGCATTTTTTGCGGGGCAAGGTGTTCGCGGACGACGCCGCCCGCCTGAAGCTGGAGGGAATCATTCATCCCAGGGTGTTGAAAGAATGTCTTGCATCGCTGGCACGGGCGGAACAGAATCGCGCGACGCTTTTCGTCGCTGACATCCCGCTCTTCTTTGAGAAGGGATTCGATTTTGGCCAGGATCAGGTGATTGTCGTCGCCTCCTCCCGGGAAACCCAGATCCAGCGGCTCAAGGCGCGCAGTGGATTCGATCAATCGATGATCGAGTCGATCCTAGCGGTGCAGACTGCCACCGCAGAGAAAATCCGGCGTGCGGACGTGGTATTTTGGAACGAGGGTGCGCCCGCGGTGCTGAAATCCCAGATCCGCCGCTTTTGCCAATCCCTCCCCATGACCCTGACTCCAGATTCCGCTAAAGCGGAAACCCCCGCCCCAGATTCCGAAGCGGCTGCCGCCGTGGCCGAGTGCCCGCCGGTGCCGGTATCCACGGACATCAACCAGTTCCGCCTCAAATCGCTTGCCGAGCTGCAGGAGATTGCCGAAACGCTGCCCAGCAAGCTCAGTGGCAGCCTGTCGAAGAGCCATCTCACCTACGAGCTGCTCTGCCATTACGCCCGCGAGGGCGGCGGTCTGGTGTGCGACGGGGTGCTGGAAATCGGCAAGGACAATTTCGCCATGTTGCGGGAACCCCACCGGAGTTTCCGCCCCAGCCAGGACGATATTTTCATCAACAACGCCTACATCCGCGAATTCGGCCTGCGGCCGGGCCAGCGGGTGAAAATCCGGGTCAAGGCCCCGCGCGAGCGGGACAAGTTCATGGTCGCTTGCGAGATCCTGGAAATCGAGGGCGTCCCTGCGGCCGACTATGAGGTGCCCAAGGAATTCGACAGCCTCACCCCGCTGTTTCCCAACGAGCGGATCCACCTCGAGGGTCCGGGTCCGGATTTCCTCGGAGTCCGCGTGATCGACCTGATCGCCCCGCTCGGCAAGGGCCAGCGCGGGATCATCGTCGCCCCGCCGCGCGGCGGGAAAACCATCCTGCTCAAGCAGATCGCCCGTTCGGTGCAGCTCAACCACCCGAACGCCGAGCTGATCATCCTGCTGTTGGACGAACGCCCGGAGGAAGTCACCGACTTCGAGGAAACCGTGGGGGCGGAGGTGTTCTCCTCCGCCTTCGACGAAGCCCCCAAACGCCACGCCCAGGTGGCGGACCTGGTCATCGAGCGCGCCAAGCGCCTGGTCGAGCGCGGCAAGGACGTGATCCTGTTGCTCGATAGCCTCACCCGGTTGGCCCGCGGCCACAATTCCGCGATGCAGGGTGGCCCGATCGGGTCCGGCGGGGTAAGCCCGATGGCTTTGCAGAAATCCCGCAAGTTTTTTGCGACCGCCCGCAACGTCGAGGAGGGTGGTTCGCTCACCGTGCTCGCCACCGCCCTGATCGAAACGGAAAGCCGGATGGACGATGTGGTGTTCGAGGAATTCAAGGGCACCGGCAACATGGAGGTCCGGCTTGATCGCGAGCTGGCGGAGCGCCGGGTGTTTCCCGCGATTCACATCCCGCAGTCCGGCACCCGCAACGACGACCGGCTCTATCATCCCGACGAGTTCCTGCGGGTGGTGGACCTGCGCAAGCAGCTCGCCCAACTGCCGATCGGCGACGCCATCAACACCCTGCTCAGTAATCTGCGCAACACCCAGAACAACACGGAACTGCTGCTGCGCGGCCTCCGTTAGACACCCCGCCAATGCGCACCGCAGTCTACGCCGGCTCCTTCGATCCTCCCACCAACGGTCACCTGTGGATGATCGAGCGCGGGCTGGAATTGTTCGATATCCTGATCGTCGCCATCGGCGAAAACCCGTCGAAAAAATATACATTTACCGTTGCGGAGCGGTTGCAGTTGTTGCGCGAGTCCACCAAGCCCTGCGAGCGGCTCCTGATCGTTCATTTTGACAACCGTTATATGGTCGATTTTGCCAAGATGATGGAGGCCGACTACATCCTGCGCGGGATTCGTTCCACCCACGACTATGAATACGAGCGGGTGATGCGACATATCAATTCCGACATGGCGCCCAAGATCGACACGGTGTTCCTGATGCCGCCGCGTGACATTTCCGAGTTGTCTTCCAGCATGGTCAAGGGCTTGTCCGGGCCGCTCGGCTGGGAGCAAAACGTCGGCCGCTACGTGCCGCCGCCGGTGCTCAAGGCGCTGTCCTCCCGGTTCTCGGTCCAACCGCAGGCAGGGGGCAAGGCCGCCCGGACGGAACAGTAGCCGCGTTGGTCACAACGCGCCCGCGAATGGATGGCTCAGAAAACCGCCCCCGGTCGCCACCACCCGAGCTCTACCCCCGGCAAGAGTGGATAGGTTCTCTGACACGTTTTGTTACTCTGTCCATTGGCGGGCGCGTTGTGACCAACGCGAACTTGCCGGGCATTTGCGGTTCATTGGCGACGTGGACAATATGGTCCGCGCTCCTAACGCGACTTTTCCTCAGTCACCATTTAGCGAGGCTTTGCCTCAGACCCAAGACGACAAGACCTCCGTCGTCGTCCTACGGGCTATGCCGGACAAGCAAGACGCAAGACGAAGAATTTGACCTGACGACAACACATTGCCGGTTTCAAGGATTCTCGTGGGTGCATCCCTCTCAGCGGCGGAGCAGGGGGTCGGCAGGTGAGAGTTGGCGTAGATCGGCTTTGGCGGCGGCGATCAGCGACGGGGTGAGGTTGGGGCACGTAGCAGAAGAACGGACGCTGCTGGTTCGCCTCAATGAATTGCAGCGCGTGGTCGGTGAGGTCGTCGGCGAGAATGACAACGGGGTTGGGCTTGGGTGTCGCGAAGCCGGCCCTCGGGAGGCACAGGAGGCACGGAAGGACGAGATGAAGCAGGTGTTTCATGAAGATCGTTGGGATTCAAACACGCCGCCACCAGTTCGACCAAAACCTCGCTTTGGTGGGTTGGTCTGAAGTGGTGGACGCGTTTGACGGTGCAGGGTCATAAGGCCGGGGTGGGACGCGGATCCGCCGCGCCGCAGGCGGCCATGGGAATCCGCCGCTGCCAAGCGAATCGTCACGGAAACGATGGTGCGACTCACCCCGGGTACTGACCGCTGATGTAGCCGGTGAGCTGCTGGATGGCGTGGCGTTGGGCGTGCATGATCCAATTGACCACGTCGCCGATCGACACCACTCCCACCAGGGTTTCGCCTTGCAGGACCGGAAGGTGGCGGATGCGGTGGACGGTCATGCATTCCATGCATTCCTCGATGCTGTCATCCGGGCCGATGGTGATGACCGGGTGGGAGAGGATGTCCGCCACGTGGGTGGTGTGGGAGGTTTTCCCCTGGAGGATCACCTTGCGGCTGTAGTCGCGCTCGGAGAAGATCCCGACGACCTTGTCGTCCTTAATCACCACCAGGGCACCGATGTTGTGCGCACCCATGAGGGTGAGGGCGTCAAAGACCGTGGCCTCCGGGGTGGTGGTGATGACCGAGGGGCCTTTGGCGGTGAGGATTTGACGGACGGTTCCGGAGATTTCCATGGTTAGAAGGGTTGGTTACGGTGGTAAGTCTAGATGAATTTGGCCCGCAGGCAAGAAGACAAGCCGGAATTTGATGATTTCATTGTGTTTCGGGGATTGCGCGGGGGGGGGGGATCGGCTTGGCTGGCCGGGTGAAGGCATTGATGAAATCATCGCGAAAGCTGGCGGCAGCATTGCGGGGGCTGGAGTTTTCCGCCCCGGTGACGCATGTTTATCTGCCCTTGGACTATGCCCGGCGGGCGCACGAGCGGTATCTGGAGCGCTTTGGCGGCGGCACCAAGCGGGTGTTGTTGCTGGGGATGAATCCGGGGCCGTTCGGAATGGCGCAAACGGGGGTGCCCTTCGGCGAGGTGGCGTGGGTGAGGGATTGGCTGGGCATCGAGGAACCGGTGGCCAAGCCAGCCCGCGAACACCCGAAACGACCGGTGGACGGGTTCGGGTGCCAGCGGTCCGAGGTCAGCGGCAAACGCCTGTGGAGCCTCTTCGCCGAACGGTTCGGGGAGCCTGAGGCATTTTTCGCCGACCACTTCGTACACAATTTTTGCCCCCTGGTGTGGATGAGCGAGACCGGGGCCAATCTGACTCCGGACAAGCTGCCGGCTCCGGAGATGGCACCGGTGGAGGCGGCCTGCATGACCCATCTGGTGGAGGTGATTTCGCTGTTGGAACCGGAGTTTTTGATCGGCGTGGGGGCTTTCGCCGAAGTGCGGTTAGGCCGGGCCGCGGAACGGTGCGGCAGCGCTGCGGTGCTGGGTCGGATCCTCCACCCGTCGCCGGCCTCTCCCGCCGCCAACCGCGGTTGGGCCGCCGCCGCCACCCGGCAACTGGTGGAGATCGGCGTCTGGGAGGGGTGACTGGAGGGAACGCGGGTGCGGGTCAGGATTTCTTCATGGGGTCCATCCGACGGTGCGGCAGATCATGCTCTGGTCTTCTTGGGGATGTCGGGTTGCAAGAGATACGGGTTGCGGCGTGACGAATCGCACTTTGCAGTTCCTTTCGAGGGAATGTTGGGAGCAATACGCGCCTGAAGAAACGTGAGCGCCGCCGCCTCATCCGCATCCAGCAGGATCCCTTGTAGATCAATTAGATCAGCCTCCTCTAACGTTATTACAGTCTTGCTCATCTTAATTCTGGTACCGGACGGGGAGGATTATTTACGGTTTCGTGGCTATGTCAACCTCCTGAAACGACAGTGCTGGGCAGGGTGTCGGGTCAGGATTTTTTCATGTTGTCGATCCCGTAGGGTGTGCGCTGCGGGCGGGAAAGCATCGAGTTGGCGGTGTCGTCGCCGGCGAACTGCTCTTTTTCCGGGTTCCAGGTGAGTTTGCGGCCGAGTTTCATCGAGATCCAGCCGAGGGCGCAGGCACTGGTCGAGCGGTGGGCCACTTCGGCGGTGGTGGCGGCCGGTTTGCGGGTCTGCATGGCGGTCACCCAGTCGAGGTGATGGTCGTTCTTGGGGCTGTCATGGAGGTGGATTTCATCGGCCCCCAGCGGGGTGCTGAGGATTTCCGGTTTGCTCGCCTGTAGCGCCTTGGCGGCGTTTCCCTTGGGGATGGGGTCGGAGGAGGTCACCCGCTCGGCCCCGCGGGTGACGAAGATCCAGCCATCGCTGCCTTCGAAACGGACGCCGTTGGGGAAGGTGTGATCGATGATCACGGTGGCGCCGTTGGCGTATTTCGCCTCGATGTGATAGGGGCCGTGGACCGTCCACAGGCCGGACTTGGGAAACTCCGCCTTGCCTTCGATCGCGATCGGGCCGGTGTGCTCGGTGTCCATCCCCCAGTGGGCGATATCGACATGGTGGGAACCCCAACCGGTGATCATGCCGAGGCAGTAGTCTTCGATCCGCAACCAACCGGGCCGCTCGTCGTAACTGCCCTTGTTTTTGTCCCCCTGGGCGTGGACGCGGTCCTTGGTGTAGGAGGCCTGCGGGGTGCAGCCCAGCCACATGGCGTAGTCGAGATTGGCGGGCACCGGAATCTCGGTGGTGCTGCCGCCGGAGGGATCACTGGGCAGGCCGATCCGCACGGTGTGGACCTTGCCGATGCGGCCATTGCGGACCATTTCGCAGGCGATCCGGAACTGGGCGCCCGAGCGCTGCTGGCTGCCGATTTGGAAAATCCGGTTGTTGGCGCGGACGATGTCGCTTACGGCACGACCTTCCTTGATGGTCATGGCGAGCGGCTTCTGCACGTAGATGTCCTTGCCCATTTGGGCGGCGGCAATCACCGGTTCGGCGTGCCAGTGGTCGGGCGTGCTGACCGAAACGGCGTCGATGTCCGGATGCTCCAGGGCCCTGCGGTAGTCACCATAGGTGGTGGTGCTCAGGGCGATGTTGTTTTTCTGGTAGTGTCCATCGACCATCGTCTTGGCGTCGGCCACGCGCAGCGAATCGAGGTCGCAGACGGCGACGAGGCGGGTGGAATTCTGGCGGAGGATGCCGGGCATGTCCATGCCGCGGCCGATCCGGCCGCAGCCGATCTGGAGGATGTTGATCTTGTTGCTGGGGGCGTCCGCACCGAGGACGCGGGCGGGGATGATGGTGGGAAAGCCGATGGCGGTGGCGGCGAGTCCGGTGTGGCGGAGGAACTGGCGGCGGGTGGTGTTGGTTGGGATATTCATGGGCAGAGAAAGGTGGCTACGCAGGGAAAATCAAGCATATTTCGTAAATCCGGAGAGTTTGGGCGGGAGTTGCGAAATTCTGAATATTTCCGCCGCCGGTTGCGTCCGAGCTCTGATCGGGGGTTGCAAAACCGCTGCTCCGAGCCCATCCTACCGCTATGAAAACCGCGTTCTTTCTTTTGGTTGCCTGTTGCCTCGTGCTGCCCGCCGCAGGCGAAATCAGGAACAGCAAACCCCGCAAGTCCCTGTTGGAGACCGATCCGGACGTCGTCTATCTGGCGCATACGGTGAAAGACCCGATCAAACTCTCGGTGGTCAAGGAGTCGTCGGCGTTCTCGGACAAGAACGGCAAGAACCGGGTCGGCTATCTGGCGGCCAACCAGCAGGTTGTGTTGGAGGCGATGACCGAAAAGGCCTACAAGGTCCGCGGCAAGGGGGGGCGCAACGACGTGGCCGGCTGGGTCTCCCCGAAGGCGTTTTCCTGCAAGGATCCGGATTTTGTGAGCAACCTGAAGAAGCTCTACGAGCGCCAGATCGCCGTCCAACAGTTGATCGCCGAAAAGCAGGTGGCGATCGGCATGACCATGGACGAAGTGGGGCTGACGCTGGGCAAGCCCACCAAGACCACCCTGCGCAAGACCCCCACCGGCGAGAGCGGCAGTTGGGAGTTTATCGAATACAAGACGATCAACCATTACACCACGGACATCGACCCGCGTACCGGGTTGGCCTACCGCCGCTTCGCCTACGCCACGCAGGAGGAAACCGGCAAGACGGTGGTGGAGTTCGTCGATGGTCTGGTCAGTGCGATCGAGGAAACCGAGGACCGCCAGGGCGGCAACGTGAGGGTGGTGGTGCCGCCGGTGATCTTCCGCTGGTGACGGAGTGGATGGTCTTGACAGCGTGCGGGGCCGTGCGGCATGTGGGGCGTTCCGCTTATGACTTCCCCCGCCTTCCGTGTGTTTGATAGTCCCGCAGCCGCCGTTCGTGAATTGGCGTTCGAGGTGAGCCAGTTGATTCGTTCCCGCGCCGCCGCGGGCCGTCAGGCCGTGCTCGGCCTCGCCACCGGCAACACCCCGCTGTTGTTCTACCGCGAACTGATCCGCCTCCACCGCGAGGAGGGGCTGTCGTTCACCAACGTCACCAGTTTCAATCTGGATGAATACCTCGGCCTGCCGCGCGACCATGCGGAAACCTACTGGACGTTCATGCACCGGAATTTATTGGATCACATCGATCTCCCGGCGGCACAGGTCAACCTGCCCTGCGGCACCCTTCCGGATGGGGAAATCAACGCGCATTGCGCCGCCTACGAGGAGCGGATCCGCCAAGCCGGCGGGCTGGATTTTCAGGTGTTGGGGATCGGCCGTACCGGGCACATCGGGTTCAACGAGCCGGGGTCGCCCAAGGATTCCCGCACGCGGCGGATTCAGTTGGATGCCATGACCCGCCAGGATGCCGCAGCGGCCTTCGGCGGGCTGGAGCAGGTGCCGACCCATGCGCTCACGATGGGCTGCGGCACCATCCTCGAGGCCCGGCGCATCGTGCTGCTGGCCTGGGGGGAGCACAAGGCTCCGATCATCCGCGAGGCACTGCGCGGACCGGTGACCGACCAGGTGAGCGCCTCGTTCCTCCAAGAGCACCCGAACGCCGCGTTCTACCTGGATCGCGGCGCGGCCGGCGCGCTTGACTGACGCCGCGACTCACCGCAGGGTGAGTCCGGCGGCCTTTTCCTGATAGGTCCGGCGGACGGAGTCGCGCAGCAGCACGATGATGGTGAAGACGCCGAGCGTGGTGCCGAGCGGAATCTGGCAACAGTTGAGCGCGGCCACGGCGATCGAGAACCGGCGGTTCTTCCGGGCTTGCAGCCACAGGCCGGAGAGCAGGTTGCCCGCGCAGGCGAGGACCAGCAGGCCGGCGGCGAGCGCGTAGAACCACTGGAAAATCATCCAGAATTCCTTCGGCGGCGGCTGGCCATTGCGGCCGTGTTGCCCTTCCCACATTGCCGGGTTATTGAGCAGGCTGTTCATGATCAGGAAATGCAGGAGTATGAAACCCATCCCCAACACCGCCAGACCCGCCAGCACGAAGTGGAAAATCGCCAGCAGTTTCAGGTGGCTGGCATCGGTCTGCTGCTGGAGCGGGTTGACGGGTGGCTGGTTCACGGTTCCACCTCCACGATCAGGTTGATTTCCACCGCCACATTGAGCGGCAGCGCGGCTGCGCCGAGGGCGGTGCGCGAGTGCTTCCCCTTGTCGCCAAACACCTCAACCAGCAGTTCGGAGGCGCCGTTGATCACCTGCGGGTGGCCGTAGAAATCCGGCGCGGAGTTGACGAAGCCGGTGAGCGCGACGATCCGGACCACCTTGTCGAGCGAGCCGATTTCCTCCTGAATGACTGCCAGGCGGTTGAGGATGCAGAGCCGGGCTCCTTCCTTGGCCTCCTCCACCGCAACGTCGGTGGGCACCTTGCCGATGATTTTCCGCTCGCCGTCGATTGGCAGGCCGCCGGAAATGAACAACAGGTTGCCGCTGCGGACGCAGTTGACATAGGCCGCCACCGGGGCGGGGACGGCGGGCAGGCTGAGACCAAGGGAGGCGAGTTTATCGAGGATCGGGGAGTTCATAGGGATGGGCGCGGGTTGGATCAACCGCGACCGACAGTGAGCCTCGATAGCAAGCGGATGGCAAGCCCAATGGCTCCACCCGGGGACGGAATCACGGGGTCGGCGAGGGCAGCCAGGCACGGGCACCCAGACTGCGCGATGCCTGAGTGCGGAAAAACCCGTCCACCCCGGGACGCGCCCCCAGATCCGCCAAGGCGGCGGGCAGCTCCGGCCAGCGCCAGTGGAACCCTTCCTCGCGCAGCCGCTGCGGATCCCCCCAGCGGCTCTTGAGCACCAGCTCGGTCTCGGTCCGCAGCAGCCAGGCACCGGTTTCCAACATCCACCGCGTGGCGGGCAGCCCCAGCGGCATTCCCAACCACTGCCGGAAATCCCGCATCAGCTCGCGGTTGGTCGGGTGGCTGGGAGCGGTCACATTGAAGATCCCTTCCAGACTTGGTTCGTCGAGCAGGAAATTCACCGCCCGCAGCAGGTCCTCCAGATGAATCCAGCTCACCCGCTGGGTCCCCGGTCCCAGGGTCCCGCCCAACCCGCCGCGGGTCAGCCGGCGCAGCACATCGACCACCGTGCCGGGTTCGTTCCCCAGCACCATGCCGATCCGCAAGGCGAGCTTGCGGGTGGCTGCAGGCACCGCGGCGGCGAAAAACGCCTCTTCCCAGGCCCGCGCCACCTCGCAGGAAAACCCATCCCCCGGCTCGCCCGACCACTCGGTCTGCGGCCGGTCTTCGGCATGGCGATACCAGGTGGCGGTGCTCGCGTTGAGCCAGGCGCCAGGCGGTTCCTGGCAGCGGCCGATCGCCCGGCCGATCACCGCCGTCGAGGCCACCCGCGAGTCGAGGATCCGGCGGCGGTTTTCCGGCGTGTACCGGCAGTCCACACTGCGACCGCTGAGGTTGATCACCGCTGCCGCGCCTTCCAAGGCGTGGATCCACGGACCTTCGGTGCGACCGTCCCATTCGAGAAACATCCCGTCACCGCTCCAGCCACGGCGATGCCTGCCCACCGCCACCACTTCCCGCCCTTGCCGGGCAAAATACCGGCACAGATAGCGCCCGAGGAAGCCGTTGGCACCAAAGATGACAATCTGTCCCGTTACTGTTGCATTCATCTTGTCTCGGTTTGCTTTCTATTTTGGTTTGTTGTTGTTTTCTATTTGTATTGTTCTTTCAGGAAAATTTGAAACTTTAGGGTAAAAAAAGGAAAATCATCCCAGCAGCTTGGTCGCCAATTGCACCGCCAGCCCGTGCTTCATCGTCGCAATCCGGTCGGACATTTTGGAGGCGAATGCCACGAAGTCCTGGAGCTGGCGGACTTGGTCGTGAAAGGCCTTGCCCTCGACACTGGTCATCTCCTCGCTGGCGTCGGCACAATGGCTGAGCACCAGCAGCGCGGGATCGAGCTCCCGCCGCTTGCGCTCCCGCGCCACGATGGTGAAAATCGTCCAAACCTCCTTTTCCGCCTCGAAATAATCGCGTCGCTCACCCTTGCGCACCACCATCCGCACCAGCCCCCAGGAGACCAGTTCCTTGAGATTGGTGTGGGCGTTGCCCCGGCTGATCTCCAGTTCCTCCATTACCTCGTCGGTGGTCATCGGCCCCGGCGAGGTCATCAACAGGGCGTGGATCTGGGCCATCGTCCGGTTGATCCCCCACTGCGTGCCGAGCGCGCCCCACTGGGCGACAAATTCGCCCCGGGCCTGTTTCAGTTGTTCGCGCTCCGCATTCATCTGGTTTCAATATTTACTGAAAATACAAAACCTGCAAGAAAAATCTTTGAAAAGTGATTTTTCTTCATTTTCGGGGTGATGCATGCAAAAAACATTTTGGCTGGCAATTTTTGGAAAGTGCTGTCATCTTCGCGCTGTCCTTGACCGGCATCCTCTCATTCAGAACCACCAACCACCCCAACCACCGCATGAATCCCAAGTCATTCCGCCCGCATTGCCAGTTTCTGCCAGCCCTGGCCGCCCTCCCCGTGGCCTTCGCCGCGCCCGTCGAAATGACCGGCCCCGGCAGCTATACCCAGGATTTTGATACCCTGCCGGTCACCGGCTCTACCAGCACTTCCAACGAGTGGCTTGATGATACCACTCTGGAGGCTTGGTATGCGCAACAGGAGAGTGGGACACTCGACAACATCCGTGCTTTGGATGGCGATAGTAGCGCTGGCGCGTTGTATAGTTTTGGCGTGGTGGATGCCACCGAACGCGCCCTGGGCTCGGTGGGTTCGGGAACCCCGGACAATTTCGCCTACGGCGTCCTGCTGCACAACACCTCTGCGACCACCCTCACCCTCCACTCTCTCAGTTACACTGGCGAGCAATGGCGCTGCGGCGGCAACATCAATCCCCACCAGCTTACCTTCTCCTATCAAACTAGTGCTGATGCAATCAGTGACCTTGCACCTGCCGACGTGGTGCCCGCTGGCTGGACCGCGCTGCCTGCCGCGGATTTCACCGGTCCCATCGCGGAAACCTCGTCGGGGGCTCTCGATGGCAACTTGCCGGCGAATCGAACGGCCATCGGCGTAAACCCAGCCATCTCGGTGCCTGCCGGACAATACGTGATGCTGCGCTGGCATGACGTGGATGATGATGATGATGGCTACGACCATGGTCTGGCGATCGACAACCTGAGCATCTCCTGGGTGGAAAACAACAGTCCGCTGCTCGCCATGACCGTCACTCTCGATGCCATCGATGAAAGCGCCGGTGCCGCCGCCGCCACCGGCACGGTGTCGATTCCCGCCGCGCTGGGCGAGGTCCTGACCGTGACCCTTGAATCCACTAACACTGCCAAGGCCACGGTGCCCGCCAGCGTCACCATCACCACTGGCGACACCAGCGCCGAATTCCCCATTAATGTGCTGGACAATCTGCTTGCCGACGGCGATGTAACGGTCACCCTCACGGCCACCGCTACGGGTTACCTCAATGCCGCCCAAAGCATCACGGTGACGGATAACGACTCACCCATCCAGGTGGAGATCACCCCTGGTTCCATCGCCGAGGACGCCGGCTCCGCTGCCGCCACCGGCACGGTCAGCCTGCCTTCGGTCACCCCGGTGCCGGTGACGGTCAACCTCGTTTCCAGCAAGCCGGATGAAGCCACCGTGCCGGTCAGCGTGACGGTCGCCGCAAATGAACGAACGGCCGAGTTTCAAGTCGCTGCGGTTGACGATCTGGACCTTGATGGCAGTCAATCGGTGAAAATCACCGCATCGGCCGGTGGTTACAGTGATGGCTGGAGCCTAGTCACCGTCACCGACAACGAAGTGGCGCCGACACCGACCCTAAGCGCCGGAGGGATTGCCTTCACCGGGTTCAATGCGGATGGCAACGCCAACCTTGCTTTTGTCGCACTGGTGCCGATCCCGCCCTGGGAGGTGATCTATATCACTGATAAGTCATGGAATGGTGGTGAAATTGACAACGGTGGCGCATTCAGCGCAACTGAAGGCACCCTTACTTGGGCCGCTCCGGCAGCCGGTGTGGCCGCAGGTGAGATCGTGCTGCTGAATGATCTGAGCACGACTGCTTTAACCGCCTCAGTCGGCACGCTCGTCCGTGCCGGCAGTTTTGTTCTTAGTGGATCCGGAGACACCGCCTACGCCTATCAAGGGGCGACAGTCGGTGAACCCACCGTCTTTCTCGCGGTGATCGCCAACACTGGTTCCGACTCCACCGCCAACACCGGACTCAGCACCAACCAAATCATCCTGCTGCCGAGCAATAAGGACATCGCCGCCTACACCGGATCCCGTTCCAACAGGCCAACCTATGCCGGGTATCTCGACTCGCTGGCAGACACCACCACCAACTGGATCACCGAAGCTGGCATCGGCGACCAGAGCACCAACACCACCGCCCCGGACGTCCCGTTCGACACCACCGCCTTCACCCTTGGCGGTGGTACCGACTACGCCACATGGGCGGCGGCCAATGCGCCGGGGGAGACAGCCGACCAGGATTTCGACGGCGACGGTCTTGCCAACGGTGTGGAATACTTCATGGGCACTCCCGGCAATGCGTTCACCGTCAATCCGGGGATCGTCGAGGCTGCCGGTGTGAAAACGATCACCTGGCCGATGAATCCCGAGGCGATCGGCGTGAGCTACCGGGTGCTCACCTCGGAAACCCTCGCCGCCGACTCGTGGACGGCAGCCAGCGCCAGCGTGGTTGGAAGTGACCTCGTGTTCACCCTGCCGACTGCGACTGCCAAGTTGTTCGTCCGCCTGGAAGTGACAGTGAGCGGATCTTGATGTCGATTCGATGACAAATCGAGAACGACGGACGAGCCCCTGATGCCGCCGCCCAGGCCCGGGGGGAGGCCGCCGCCGCCCCGAAAATCACCCCTTCCGGTGAATCCCGGTTTACAGCGCCGCCAATCCACCGTAAAAGGTGCGCGGCCGCGCATTGGACGCGGCTTGTTCCCTTTCCCTTTCATTTCATGAGTTCCTCCCCGCTTTCCGCTACTGAGATCGACGCGCTGCTGCGCCTGCTGGATGACGACACCCCGGCCGTCCGCGAACGGGTGACCGAGCGGCTGGCCGGCACCGGCGGCGACTTGAGCGCCTGGTTTGCCAAACACCCCCCCCGGCTCAGCCCCACCGAGACCGAATTGCTCACCGACATCCTCCGCCCCGCAAAACGCGAAACGCTGGCCCACCTGTGGGAGGTCGCGATCACAGGCCGCGCCAAGGTCGGCGACCTCGACTGGCCGGAAATCGAGCCGTTGCTGGCGCTGCTCTCGGAATACCTCCACGATGGCATCACCCCGCGCGCGCCGATGGGGGCCGCCCTGCTGCAACTGGCAACCCACGCCCGCGAAGCCGGAGTGACCGACGAAATGGAGTTGCGGAAATATCTGTTCGTGACCCTGGCCTTCAAAGGCAACCAGGAGGGCTATCACGACCCCCGCAACTGCGACCTCGCATGGTCGATCGCCGGCCGCCGGTCAAACCCGATCGGGCTGTGCCTGATCTACCTGCTGGTGGCCCGCCAACTGGACCTGAAGGTGGAAGGCGTGGCGTTTCCAGGACATTTTCTCTGTCGCATCCATCCCGAGGGGGTACCGATCATCATCGACTGCTTCAATGACGGCCAAATCCACTTTCAGGACGTGCTGCTGGAACCGGAGAGCGATCTTTCCCGCCAACAGCGCAGTCTGCTCCACAAGACGGCCGCGCCAGGTACCATGCTGGTCCGGGTGCTCAACAACCTGGCCGCTGCCTTTCAAGCCGCCGAGCGCAAGCCGGATTTCCAATTGATCCAACAATTGCGCGCCACCCTCCAAGACTCGTGAAATCCACGGTCAAACGGCAACAATCCGGTTTTTCGGCTGGTTTTCCCGACGGCACCGGGTAGTCTGGCGCCCGCCTGCCACCGCATCCTCCCTGGTCCGGTCGCACCGCCTCTGCCCATGCTGCCCACACTATTGATTGTCGATGACGAACGTTCCACGCGCGAGGGACTCCGCAGCGCGCTGGAGGAGGAGTTCGATATCTACACGGCGGCGGGCACCGCAGAGGCCATGCGCATCCTCAAGGCCGAGCCAATCGACCTGCTGCTCACCGACCTGCGACTGGGGGCGGACTCCGGAATGGACCTGCTGGAATCCGCACTGGCACTGGTACCGCCACCGGTCTCGGTGATGATGACCGCCTACGGCTCGGTGGATACCGCAGTAGAGGCGATGCGCCGCGGAGCCTGGCATTTTGTCACCAAGCCGCTCAATCTCGATGAGGTCGAGATGCTCCTCAAACGCGCCCTCCGCAACCGGAGCCTGGAAACGGAAAACCGCCAGCTCGCCAGCCAAATCCAGAAGACCCACAAGCTCGACCGCCTGATCGGCCAGTCCCCCGCCATCAAACAGGTGGCGGAATTGATCCAACAGGTGGCCCCCACCCGCGCCACCGTGTTGATCGAGGGGGAGTCCGGCACCGGCAAGGAGGTGGTGGCCCAGGCGCTCCACCATCTCTCCGGCCGGCCGGCGGCCAAACTGGTGGTGGTGCATTGTGCCGCGCTCTCGCCACAGTTGCTCGAAAGCGAATTGTTCGGCCACGAAAAAGGCTCCTTCACCGGAGCCGCCCAACGCCGGATCGGCCGCTTCGAACAGGCGGACGGCGGCACCTTGTTTCTCGATGAAATCGGGGAAATCGATCCCGCCATCCAGGTGAAACTGCTCCGGGTACTGTCCGCGCGGACGGTCGAGCGGGTCGGCTCCAACACCCCGATCAAGGTGGACGTGCGGGTGATCGCCGCGACCAATCGCAAGCTCCGGGCCCAGGTGGACGCCGGCACGTTTCGCGAGGATTTGTTCTTCCGGCTCAACGTCGTGCGCATCGACATGCCGCCGCTGCGGACCCGGCGGGAGGACATCGTGCTCCTCGCCAACGCCTTCCTGCACGAATTCGCCAAGGAAAACGGCCGACCGGTCAAACCCCTGACGGACGCGGCCCTGGACCTCCTGCTCGCCTATCGCTGGCCGGGCAACGTGCGGGAACTGCGCACGACCATCGAGCATGGGGTCGTCATGAGCAACGAGCCCGTGATCGAGGTCCGGCATCTGCCGTCGTTCCTGACCGCTGCGGCAACGACGGAACCGCCGCCATCCTCCGCCAGCGGGACGGAGAACCTCGCCCCGCCCGGCAATTTGAACTTGCAAGACCTCGAAAGCCGTGCCATCCGTTCGGCCCTCGCCGCCGCCGGTGGCAACCGGACGCAGGCGGCCGAGTTGTTGGGCGTGAGCCGCCGCACCCTCCAACGCAAACTCAATCTGCTCCAACTCTGACCCCCGCCCTTTCCTTTCAAACACCGTATGAACGCCAATTCCAACTCCGTCGATCCGGCGGTCATCATCCGCCGCGTCCTGTTTTTCCTTGTGTTGATCGCCCTGACCCTCGGCAACCTGTTCACCCTCTTCCGTGGTTTGGACTCTCCCCAGGCGATGGAACAAGCCCAGATCGCCCGCGAAATCTCGCGTGGCAACGGGTTCACCACCAAGTTCATCCGGCCCGTCGCTTACGCCCAGGAAATGGCCGCCAAGGGCACCAGCATCCCCTTCGACAAGTTCGAGGACACCTACCACTCGCCACTCAACCCCCTGATCAACGCCGCCGTGCTCAAACTGGTCAACGCGGATGACGCCGAAGCCTGGAAAATGGGGAAAAACGAATTGATCTACCCGCTCGACCGGGTCATCGCCATGGTCTCCACCCTGTTTTTCCTGATCTCCATCGGCGTGACCTACCTGCTGGTATCGCGGATCTTCGACACCAAAATCGCGGCAGTCACGGCGATCCTGATGTTGTTCTGTGAAACCTTCTGGCAGTATTCCCTCAGTGGCCTGCCCCAAATGCTGATGCTCATGCTGTTCTCCAGCGCCCTCTATTTCGCCTTCCGCGCGGTCGAAGCCTCGGTCGAGGGCCGGATCGCGATGACCCCGGCGGTGATCTCCGGCGTCTTTTTCTCCCTGCTGGCCCTCACCCACTGGATGACGGTCTGGATCGCACTCGGCTATCTCATCTTCGCGGCGATCGTTTACCGCCCGCGCGGGGTGGTGTCGGTGGTCGTCGTGGCGCTCATCCTGATCCCGGGAGTGTTCGTGATGATCCGCAATACCGGCATCAGCGGCTCGGCCTTTGGTACCGCCTACCTCACCCTGCACAACGGCCTCGCCGGCTCCGAAGATACGGTGATGCGCTCCACCAGCATCCAGCACGATATCCCCCTCAACAACCTGATCTCGAAAATCATCCGGGTCACCATGCTCCAGGCCACCCAGATCATCCCGCTGCTGGCCGGCATCGTCATCGCGCCGTTGTTCTTCCTGTCCCTCCTCCATCCGTTCAAACGCCAGTCAATCGCGATCTTCCGCTGGGGCGTACTGCTGATGTGGATCACCACCGCCATCGGGCTCGCGTTCTTCGGCGTCAGCAGCGACAAGATCGACCCGAACCAATTGCATCTGTTGTTCGCCCCGATCATGACCGCCTACGGCCTCGCGTTCATCTCGATCCTGTGGAACCGGCTGGATTTCGTCGCCGCCAACGGCTCCCTGCGCCACGCCCACTACATCGGGGTGGTCGTGCTCTGCGCGCTGCCGCTGGTGTTGGGCCTGCCTCAGAGAATCAAACTCGGCATGGAACACCGGGACAAGGGCGGCCTGCCACACTGGCCACCCTACTACGCTCCGGCGCTGAACCTGAAACTCAAGCGGGTGGTTCCGGTCAAGCAGATGATCTACTCCGACCAACCGTGGGCCGTCGCCTGGTATGCGGACCGCATCAGCATGTGGCTGCCCCGCGAAATGAAGGATTTCGAGGAAATCGAAAACGCCTCCGTCACCCTTGATACCCCGGCGGCGGGCATCCTCATCACCCCCTCGTCCTACGGCTCCACCGACATGCTGACGCTCCGGGATAAATACCAGGAGTTCACCTCCCTGGTCATGGACGGCCAGGCACTGACCGCCACCGCCCCGCCCGGGGTTTCACTGTATGACCGGGATCCTAAAATCGCGGATGCCGTGAAACGCTTCCCCCACCGCATCCCCCTGCTCAACTATTTCATGACGTTCTACAGCGAGCGCCCGATCAGAACCTCCGACGTCATCGACAACTAATCATGCCCCGCCGCAAGCACACCACCCCGCCCGATGCCGCCGACGCCGGACCGTCCTTCGAGGACGCGCTGGCCGGCCTGGAGGAAATCGTCGAGACGATGGAACACGGCCAGCTTCCGCTCGAGGATCTGGTTGCCAACTACGAGCAGGGCTCCAGCCTGCTCAAACACTGCGAGGGCATCCTCACCGCCGCCCGCGGCCGGATCGAACTGATCACCTTGCGCAACCAAAACCAACCCCCGTCCCCGGCAACCCCCGCCGGCGACCCACCCGCCACCCTCGCCGCCGAGCCCACAGAGGATGTTGCCAACGACGACGATGACATCCGCCTCTTCTGAACCCCCGGCACTCGGCCCGCTGCTCTCGGTCATCCAAGCACCCGCCGACGTTAAAAAACTCACCGATCCGGAGTTAACCGCATTGGCGGCGGAAATCCGCCACTCGCTCATCACCTCGCTCGCCCGGACCGGCGGCCACCTCGGCCCCAACCTCGGCGTGGTGGAACTCACCATCGCCCTTCACCGGGTGTTCACCACCCCCGCCGATAAATTCGTGTTTGATGTGGCCCATCAGGGGTACGTCCACAAGATGCTCACCGGCCGTGCCGCGCAAATCCACACGATCCGCACCTACCAGGGCCTCAACGGGTTCCTCCTGCGGTCGGAATCCCCGCACGACGCCTACGGCGCGGGTCATGCCGGCACCGCTCTTTCCGCCGCGCTGGGGATCGCCACCGCCCGCGATTTGGCCGGCACGGACAACCACGTGGTCGCCGTGGCCGGCGATGCCGCGTTCACCTGCGGCCCCACCCTCGAGGCCCTCAATAACATCGCGGAAACCACCCGCCGCTTCATCGTGGTGCTCAATGACAACGAGTGGTCCATCGATAAGAACGTCGGTGCCATCGCCGGTTATTTCAACGCCCTGCGCACCCACCCGACCTACACCCTGGTGCGCAGCCGAACCGCCGACTTCGTCGAAAAAATCGCCGGCAAGGCCGCCCGCAGCCTGGCCCACAAGGTCGGCGAGGGTGCCAAGAACCTGCTGCTGCCCAATGTCCTCTTCGAGAAATTCGGCCTGCGCTACTATGGCCCCATCGATGGCCACGACCTGCACTTGCTGGTCCGCACCTTCGAACATCTCAAGACGCTGCACGAACCCGTCCTGCTCCACATCATCACCGAAAAAGGCCGGGGCTATCAACCGGCGCTCGACAACCCGGGGAAATTCCACGGACTCGGCGCCTTCAAACCCGAGGACGGCTCCACCCACAGCTCAGGCCCGCCCACCTGCTCCGAAATCTTCGGCCGCACCGTCACCGACATCGCCAAGCGCGACCCCAAGGTGGTCGCGATCACCGCCGCCATGCCCGGCGGCACCCGCCTGGATATCTTCAAGCAAGAACTGCCGGACCGCTACTACGACGTCGGCATCGCCGAGGAACACGCGGCCCTGTTCGCCGCCGGCCTGGCTGCGGAAGGCTACCGGCCGTTCCTGGCGATCTACTCCACCTTCATGCAGCGGGCCTATGACATGATCATCCACGATCTCGCGCTGCAAGGGCTGCCCGTGCGCCTGTGCATGGACCGCGGCGGCCTTTCCGGCGATGACGGCCCCACCCACCACGGGCTCTTCGACATCGGGTTCCTCCGCCTCATCCCGGGACTCATCCACATGCAACCGAAGGACGAGGACGAGCTGGTGGACATGCTCCACACCATGGCCGCCTACGATGCCGGCCCCTCCGCCATCCGCTACCCGCGCGGCACCATCAAGGGGACCCCAGTGAAACCCGTGCCGGAAATCCTCGAAATCGGCCGCGCCGAAGTCGTCGCCGACGGCACCGACGTCGCCCTCATCGGCCTGGGCACCCTGTTCGAGATGGCGGAGCAAACGAAACTTCTGCTGGAACGCGAAGGGCTCTCGGTGGCCCTCATCAATCCGCGGTTCATCAAACCGCTGGATACCGCCGTGCTGGAGACCTACGCCCGCCAGTGCCGCGTCCTCTGCACCTTCGAAGACCACGTTCTAACAGCAGGGTTCGGGGCCTCCGTCATCGAGCACCTCCATAGCGCCGGGCTCCACACCCCGGTCGCCCGCATCGGCTGGCCGGACGCCTTCATCCAACATGGCAGACCGGACGTCCTCCGCGAACTCCACGGCCTCACCCCGGCCGCCGCCGCCGCCAAAATCCTCGCCCTGCTGGAAACCTAACGGTATCCGGGCATCCTGCTTTCCGGTTCTCCCATGCAATTCGCCAAGCCCAATCGAATCATCCATCGCTGGGGATCGCTCCTGATCGCCATCCCGCTGTTGCTGGTGATTCTAACCGGTCTCTTGCTCCAGCTGAAAAAGGAATCAGCCTGGATCCAGCCTGCCACCCGGAGCGGGATATCCACCGATCTAACACTGGACTTTGACGAAGTCCTCGCACTCTGCAAAACGGTCCCGGAGGCACAGATCAAAAGCTGGGACGACGTGGAACGCTTGGACGTCCGCCCTTCGAAAGGAATCCTGAAGGTCCAGGCCGCCAACCATTGGGAAATCCAAGTGGACACCAAGACCGCTCAAATCCTACAGGTCGCCTTCCGCCGCTCCGATTTCATTGAATCGCTACACGATGGCAGTTTTTTCAGCAACACCGTCAAACTTTGGGTATTTCTCCCGTCTGCGGTCGTGCTGCTGGTCTTGTGGGTCACCGGAGTGTATCTCTTCATTCTCCCGTATCTGCTGCGCGGTCGGCGGCGGCGGCCGGCAACCCCTTCCCAACCAAACCCCATGGCGGAACACTCTTCCTGACCCTCAACCGCCAATCACCCTTCCTTTCCATCCATCATGCACTGGCGGACCTGCGGTAAAACCCTCGATCTCACCCGCCAGGCGCGGGTGATGGGCATCCTCAACACCACCCCGGATTCGTTCTCCGACGGCGGCCGCCACGCCAGTCAAGCCGCCGCGCTGGACCACGCCCGGCAGATGATCCGCGAGGGCGCGGAGGTGATCGATATCGGCGGCGAATCCACCCGCCCCGGCGCCGCCGCCGTGCCGCTGGACGAGGAACTGGCACGAACCATCCCGGTGGTCGCCGCACTGCGGGCCGAGTGGGATGGCTGGATTTCCATCGACACCACCAAGGCGGCGGTGGCCCGTGCGGCATTGGATGCCGGAGCGGACATCGTCAACGACGTGAGTGCCCTGCGTCACGACCCGGAAATGCCCGCCCTCTGCCGCCAGCGCGGCTGTGGGGTGGTGCTCATGCACATGCTCGGCACCCCCCAGACGATGCAGCAGGCCGCCAGCTACCCCGATGTCGTGACCGCGGTCTCCGGCTTTTTCGCCGAGCGCCTCGCCGCCCTCACCGCCGCCGGCTTTGACCCCGAAACGCTCTGCCTTGATCCCGGCATTGGTTTCGGCAAGACCCTGGAACACAACCTCCGCCTGCTTGGTGCCTTGGAAACCCTCGCCGTGGGGGGGCGCCCGCTGATGCTCGGCATCTCGCGGAAATCGTTCATCGGCCGGGTACTGGGCACGGATGATCCCGCCGCCCGCGATCCCGCAACCGCCGTTCTCACCGCCTGCGCCCGCCGCCAGGGGGTGATGCTCCACCGGGTTCACGCCGTGCGCCCCAATCTGGAGGCCATCCGCCTGGCCGAGGCGGTCCTCCACGCCGGTCGAGCGGGATTCCCTGTTTGCCACGTCGACGGGCTTGTCCCGTCGGACCACAAGCGGTAGTCCAGCCTCGATGAGGCGGGGGACCCAGGGATGCCTGCGCCTCGAACCAAGAAGTCACCCACCGGCAGGGCTTGGGCTCATCGTTGGCGTCCCTTTGTCCGGCACCCACATTGGAAAAAATTCGAAATTCGAGTGGACAAAGCCCGCCCGGGCTGCTAATTCCACCTCCCGCACCGCCACCGGTGCCGGACCTCAAACGGAACATGGCAGAGTAGCTCAGTGGTAGAGCAGAGGACTCATAAGCCTTTGGTCGGCGGTTCAAATCCGCCCTCTGCTACCAGTTCGTTTTCAACGGGTTACGAGGATTCTGATCCTGGTAAATTTCGAACATTGAGCCCGTATGTTGCCTCTATCAGACGGTGGCTGGCTGCTGGGAAGTGCCAGGGCCAGTTCAGGGTCGACCAATGTTGCCATGGCCGCTACGTGGAAACAATTTCCCTGGCTCTGAAAGTCATGCTGGGCATTGACTAGGACGTCGTCCTTCTCGTTCCAGAGCGTGCCGCCGAGCATGGCGGGCGATTTGCCGCCCACGGGCACCATGCTGTAGCTGAGCATGGCGGTGAGGATCTGCTGGCCCACCAACTCCTGGCCACCGCAAGCGCTCCCACCGGTTTGTCCACCAGCGGCTTGGCTCCCTCGCGCAACGGCATGCAACGTTCGATGAAGGCCTTGCACAAGGAACTCAGGGACCGGAAATAGGCCGGCGAGCCAATGATGAGTCCGCCGAACTGCGGATCGTTGAGCTTCGGCAGAATGGCGTCGAGGTCGTCCCGCACCGGGGTTGGCGACCAACCGGCGATGCTCAGGCTGCGCTCAGGCGGCTTGAGTTCTCGGTCCAGCACCTCAGCCGGTTCGGGGAGATCAAACTGTTGTTGGGCCGGGTGGAGCGGATGATCGGGGAGTCCAGATAACGCGCCGGGATTTGGAACGGCCCGGTTGGATTGATTACCCCATCTCCTCCGGAGAAACGCCATTTCCACGTCGGTGAGCAATCTGCCGGCGGATTCCAGGGGCTGGCCGAGCTTGGCGAGCTCCCGGGCCGCCTGGATCCGGCTGGATCCGGCGTTGCTGCGGGTGCGGGTGCGGGTGCGGGTGCGGGTGCGGGTGAGGGTGAGGGTGACCGAAGACCAACTCGAACAACTTGCCATCCAGTCCCACGGCCCAGGCCAGAACACTGATCAGTCGTCGCCTAGCGGCTATGCCGGGACAAGACGTCGAACTTCAAACATCGAACATCCAAGTAAAGAGAAGAAGACCACGCAATGAATTACCAATCCGCCCGCGCTCTCGAACTGCTCCGTCTCGGAACGCAGAATCCTGCGGCGACCTTCCGAGACGATCAGGAAGATGCGATCCGGCACGTCGTCGAAGGCCGTGGCCGTCTCTTGGTGGTTCAGAAGACCGGATGGGGAAAGCGCGCGGTGTATTTCATCGCGCCGAAGCTTCTGCGGGAGCAGGGTGCCGGACCGGCGATTTTGATTTCGCACTTGTTGTCGCTGATGCGGAACCAGATTGCGGCGGCGGAGCGGATGGGGGTGCGGGCGGCGACGATTCACTCGGACAACCGGGACGAGTGGGAGAACGTGGAAGCGGCGTTGCAACGGGACGAGGTGGACATTCTGCTGATTTCCCCGGAGCGGCTGACGAACGACCATTTCCGGGATGAGGTGCTGAGGCCGGCGGCGGGGCGGATTTCGCTGCTGGTGGTGGATGAGGCGCACTGCATTTCCGACTGGGGTCATGATTTCCGGCCGCATTACCGGTTCATCGAGCGGATGGTGCGGCAATTGCCGGGGAACCTGCGATTGCTGGCGACCACGGCGACGGCGAACCAGCGGGTGATGGATGATTTGGAATCGATCCTGGGACCGGGGCTTGAGGTATCGCGCGGCGGCTGGCGGCGGCGCTGGGATTGCCATTTCACGAGGCGCTGCGAAAGACGGACGGGAGGCCGGAACAGAAGACGATGGCCAACAGCAACCAGCAGGCCCGGAACATCGATGGTTCGCTGGCGGCAGTGGAGAATGCCATCCACAATGGTCCTGTTCTGCTGGTGGACGATATGGTAGATTCCGGCTGGACCTTGACGGTGGCAGCCTACCTGCTGAAGATCCACGGCAGCGGTCCGGTGGTTCCACTGGCACTGGCCCCAACCAAACACTCAGAATGGGCCCTCAAATTTCAACCAATACCCAGGCGATCCTGCTGCTGACCGCTCCCCTCATCGCGGGCCGGAAGGAGGAGGCCGCACCGTTGTTGAAACCTGCGGAATACAACAGTCTGGCGCGCCTGCTGGTCACAAAGGGGAAGCAGCCTGCGGATCTGCTGGCGGCGGATGCGGCGGAGTTGATCGATCATTGCGAGTCTCGGTTGGGACCGGGACGGATCAACACCCTGCTGGGCCGGGGTTTCCTCCTGAGTCAAGCGGTGGGCCGTTGGCATTCGCGCGGGATCTGGGTGATCAGCCGGGCGGATGCGGTGTATCCGAAACGCCTCAAGGCAAAATTGAAGGAAAACGCTCCGCCGATCCTGTATGGCTGCGGCGAGCCATCATTGCTTGAGCTGGGAGGGCTGGCGGTCGTGGGATCGCGGCATGTGGACGAGGGGCTCAAGGAATACACGATGAGCGTGGGTGCGATGGCGGCGGAGGCGCGGCGGCCGCTCATTTCCGGTGCCGCCCGGGGAATCGACAGTTCGGCGATGGCAGGTGCCTTGGAGTGTGGCGGTGTGGTGATCGGAGTCATGGCGAAGGTGATGAGCGAGGAGCCGAAGCAGGTCCGCCAAGAACAACTGGGATTGCGGGTGTGCGAGGAACCGCCGGTCGACCCGAGAGTGGTGGAGGCGGAGAAAGAGGAAGTGCTGCTGAAGGAGGCCAAGGAATCCTCGACTCCGGCGGAGCGGTTGATGGATGCGGTTTCCGTGATCCTCCGTGACGTGCTCAGCGAGCCGAAGAACCCTGAGGTGGTGGCGGAGATTCTGAACGTTTCAAAACCACAGGTGAACGCGTGGCTGGGGGAACTGGTGAAGGGCGGTGTGATCGAAAAGCTAACCAAGCCGGTGCGTTATCAGGTAGTCAAAGGGGCGGATCGTTTGTTGTAGCTTACCGAAAGACATCATGATCACCGAAGACCAACTCGAACAGCTCGCCATCCAGTGGCAAGAGACCCTCACCCCGGCCCTCTCCCATGGGGAGAAGGAGGAAGACGGGCGCTTGGCGGAGGCGGGGCGGCGCTTGAAGA
>JAIPKB010000085.1 GCA_021733795.1 Akkermansiaceae bacterium
TCGGCCAGTGGACCCTCTCTGATCAATCGGCCATCCCCGACTTCCTGGCCCACACCCTGCCACACCTCCAACACCCGTGGCAGATCAGCGAGTCCGCCCGCCTCGCCCGCACCCGATCCCAACTCCAGATCGTCCAACCTAAACTCCAAATCCTTGGCTCAGGCGAAGACTGGTTGAGTTTCAATCTTTCGTTTGAATCCACCGATGGAGCAACCCTCTCCCATGCCGAAGTCCAGCGCCTGCTACGATCCGGCAAGCCGAAGAAGGGCAATAGCCAGAATACAGGCTCCATTGTTTCCAGCGATGTTTCCAACATTGTTGGGCCGCTCTTTGAGGAGCTTGATTTGCGCCAGGAGGGCGGCCATTTCCAAGCCGGAAAGCTCGCCGCAGCCGTTATTCGTGTACTTCATAATAATCTCGACAACTCGCTCTCTTCGAATTCTTTACCAATCCTACCGTCCCTCGATAAAGCACCCACCATGAGGGTCGATTACCGTCCCTACCAGGCGACTGGGATTGACTGGCTTGCGGACCGCATGTCTCACTACCAGGGCGCGCTGCTGGCCGATGATATGGGGCTCGGAAAAACGATTCAAACGATCGCTTTGATCGAGCACTTGCTACTCGCCCGAAATCCGGATGATCCCGGCTTGGTGCTGGTTGTTGCCACCGCCTCACTGCTCGGCAACTGGGCGGCCGAGATCGCCCGGTTCGCCCCCGGCCGACCGGTTCACACCCTCCATGGCGCCAATCGCGACGCCCTGCGCGACCGGATTGAGCCGGGCGGGGTGATCCTCACCAGCTACTCCACCCTCCCCCGGGACCTCGCCTGGCACCTGCGGCAGAACTACCTGCTGGTGGTGGCCGACGAAGCCAGCTTGATGCGCAACCCCGACACGGATCACGCCAAAGCGTTGTTCAAACTCCGCGCCGACCACCGGTTGGCGCTCTCCGGAACCCCACTCGAAAACGGCGTGCGGGACCTCTGGTCGATTTTCCATTTCATTCTCCCCGGCTGGCTCGGCAACCGCGCCAGCTTCCGCGACCGCTATGAGCTGCCGCTGGCCGCAAATCCACCGGATGCCGCTACTTTGGAGCGACTCCGCCTCAAAACCTCTCCATTTCTCCTCCGCCGCACCAAGACCCAGGTCGCCACCGACCTCCCCGCCAAACTTGTGATCAATGAGTTTTGCGACCTTTCTTCACAACAACTCGCCACTTATCAACAACTTATTCGCGAAGGCCGACAACGGGTCGAGAGCATCGACAGCACCGGCAACCCGGGTGCCGCCCGGATCCAATTGCTCACCACCCTGCTCCGGCTCCGGCAAACCTGTTGCGATCTAGCACTCCTTGGAAACGATCGTTTCGAGCGCGCCTCGGTGCCACAGCGATCATCCAAGTTGGAACGTTTGTTGGAACTCCTCGAGGAAGCCTTTTCATCAGGTCATAAAGTTTTGGTTTTCAGTCAGTTCCGCACACAGTTACTGGAAATCGAGAAACAGACATCGGCCCGTGGATGGGCCTCCGTGCGGCTCGATGGACAGTCCCGAAACCGCCAGCAATTGGTCGATCAATTCCAAGCCGCCGACGGCCCTCCCCTATTTTTGATCAGCCTCAAGGCGGGCGGATACGGCCTCAACCTAACGGCCGCAGACACGGTGATTCACTTCGATCCCTGGTGGAATCCGGCGGCCGAGGCCCAGGCGACCGACCGCGCCCACCGGATCGGCCAGACCCGCCCAGTGACTATTTACAGGTTACTCACACGCAATACGGTCGAGGAAAAGGTTCTCCGCCTCCAAGCCCGCAAGCGGCAACTGGCATCCTTGATCGACGAATCCGGGCAAGCAGACGCCCCAGCCCTTACCCTGGCTGAGCTACAGTCGATCCTGGATTAGCCGCCGTTTTAAACGCCCCTCGAAGATCCATCCATTCGCACCGCCATCCGGGTACGAGTGGGCGGACCGAGGCCGGATCCGCCCTACCTGCGCGCGTCACAGCATCCGAGCCAATTTCAGCCCTCACACCTCCGCCGCCATCGGAGCGGTCCACAAGCTGGCGATGATTTCCTCTTGTGCCGCATCCATTACGGTCCGGTCCTCTGGGCTTGCGTCCTCATGGCCGGCCAGGTGCAGCAGACCATGGACTACGTAGCGCAGCAGTTCCCGCAGCAGCGGTTCGCCGTATTCTGCGGCCTGCCGCCGGGCCACCTCCACGCTGATCACGATCTCGCCATGATGGAAGGTGATCACATCGGTGGCTCCCTCGATTTCCATGAAATCCCGGTGAACCCGGGCGCTCGCCTTGTCATCGACCAACGCGATATCCACCGTTCCCAAATGAAACAACGGCGAATCGGGATCGGCCGCCCGCTCGCAGGCCAGATCGGCGGCGCGGTCAGCGGCGGATTCGAGCAGGGTCAGCCACTTTTCGGAAATGGCCACGCTCTGCTGGTGGTTGCCGATGATGATTTCCAAGGACACGGGCTATCGTTTTGGCATTCAGACGGTCTGGGCGGCCTCGCCCGGGGCGGCGGCAGGCTTGGCCGGGGCTTCCGGTTCCGCACGCGGTGCCCGTTGGGCATCGCTTCGTCTCGCACCGGATGATCCGCGGTCGTCATCCTTTGGATAGTCAATCCGGGCATGCAACATGCTGCGGAGGGTGGCGGAGAAACTGTCCTTGATCGCGGCCAGCTCGCCCAATGTCATCGGGCATTCGTCGAGCTGGCCGGACTGGATCTTGTTGCGCACCAATTCGTCGATCAACGCGCGGATTTTCGCCAACGTCGGCTTGCGCAGGGTGCGCGAGGCGCTTTCCACCGAGTCCGCCAGCGAGATGATGCCGCTTTCCAGCGTGCTGGGCCGGGGGCCCGGATAGCGGTAGTTTTTTTCGTCGATCTCGGGCAGATCCTCCGGATTTTCCAGGCCGCGGTCCACCTTTGCCAGTTCCGCCTTCTTTTGCTCCTGGGCGCGGCGGTAAAAGTAATAGACGAGTGAGTCGCCGTGATGTTCCTGGATCACATTGATGATCCGGGGGTTGAGCTTGTATTTCACCGCCGTGTCCACCCCGTCTTTCACATGGGCGATGATGACCAGGGAACTCATCGTCGGGGTGAGCCCATCATGGGGGTTTTCCTCGCCTTCGTGTTGATTCTCGATGAAATACCCGGGTTTATTGAGCTTGCCGATATCGTGGAAATACGAGCAGACGCGGCACATCAGGGCATTGGCCCCCACCCGTTCCGCAGCCGCCTCGGCCAGCGAAGCCACCACCAGGCTGTGATGAAATGTCCCCGGCGCTTCCAACTGCATCCGTCGCAGCAGCTTGTGGTTCAGATCGCTGGCCTCCAGCCAACTGATGTTGGTGGTCAATTTGAAAAATCCCTCAAATACCGGCAACAGGCCGCTGATAAACAAGGCGGTGAACACCGCGGTGCCGAGCACCGCCGCACATCCAAGCCCGAAGGTTTCCAAGTTGATGATTGCGTCGGTGCCAAAGCAGCCCCCCAGATCCAACTGCCCCCAGATCATCGCGATAAACAACGAGACAAACCCGGTGTAGATGCCCGCACTGAGCAGTTCCCCACGTTTTCTCACCCGGTCGCTCAACATCACCGCCGTCACCCCGGACACCAGGCTCAACACCACAAAACCCGGGGTGTAAGCCGATTCCAGCATCAATCCACCCAACAAACTGACGGAAATCGCCGAAAACAACCCCATGGTGCGCCCCAGCAGCACCCCGAGCAACATCGGGGCCAGGGCGTAAGGCACCAACAGAAAATGCAACACCCCCGTGATTCCGCCTCCATCCGCCAGGGTGCCGGCCAGCCTCACTGCGACCCCACAAATCAAGACATGCCCGAGCGAGCCTCCCAAAACCAGTAGCGCGCGGCTCGTCCTCATGCACCGGCTGGCCGGAGCACTCGCCAGGAACACCGCCAGCGCCGCCGACGCCAGCACCAAGGCAAAGGCGGCTCGTTGCAGTGGATCGCCGCCTTCATGCTCCGCCGCCGCCTGCAACACCAGCCCGGCCGATCCCAGCACAAACCCGCAGTTCACCGCAAACCTCGCGATCCAACTCTCCTCCAGCGCCTGAATCGCTTGGTTTTCACTGTAGACGCGTCGCTTACGCCCCGACGACAGCCCCTGTCGAGTGAGCTGCCATCGTTTGACTGAATCGAAAAGTCCCACGGTCTTGATAGTTGGTTGATGCAACCTCTGGGGCGGTCCTTCCACCCCGGGTGCCGGACCGGAACTAACCCACCGGAATGGGACTGGCAAGCACAATCCTCCCGCCGATCAGGGCCTGTAATATCAGGAGTTCCGAAACAAGCACCCGCTATCGCGATCAGCCCGGTATTCCGCCACGCCCTCCCCGCGGAGGCAGGCCGACAAACCGGTCTTCCGAACAGGCCAGTCGCTTCCACCATTTTTTCACCTCTCCGCTTGCCTCCGGTGCCCCCACCCCCTATCACTCCCCCTCCTCTCCACAATTTCCACAATTTCCACAATTTCCGCATTTCAGTTTTCAGTTTTCAGCGTTTACCTCACCCATGACCCATCTCGAAACCATCTCCCGCGAAACCGGCATCGCCATCGGCTCCGTCACCTCCACCGCCAAACTCCTCGCCGAAGGCGGTACCGTCCCGTTCATTTCCCGCTATCGCAAGGAACAAACCGGCTTGCTCGACGAAGTCCAGATCACCACCATCCGCGACCGCATGCTCCAGCTCGCGGAACTCGATACCCGCCGCAGCGCTGTCCTCAAATCGCTCGAAGAACGCTCGCTGCTCACCCCGGAACTCAAAAAGAAACTCGAAGCCGCCACCACTCTGTCCGCCGTCGAGGATCTTTTCGCCCCCTACCGCCCCAAACGCCAGACCCGCGCCACCAAGGCCATCGAGCGCGGCCTCACTCCGCTCGCCGATTGGCTGCTGGCCAACCAACCGGCGGATCCGGCCGACGAGGCCGCCAAGTGGGTCGATCCGGAAAAGGATGTCCCCACCGCCGCCGACGCCCTGGCCGGAGCCCGCGACATCATCGCCGAACGCGTGGCCGATGACGCCACCCTGCGCGGCCAAGTCCGCAAGACCTACGAAGAGGAGGCCACCGTCTCCTCCAAGATCATGTATGGCAAAGACGAAGAGGAGGGGGCCCAGAAATTCCGCGACTACTTCGAGTGGTCGGAGCCGCTCAAGTCGATCCCCTCCCACCGGATGCTGGCCATCCGCCGTGGCGAAAAGGAAGGTTTCCTGCTGATGCGGGTGGAGGTTCCGCTGGAACGCATCACCCGCCACGCCCTCCCCGCCTGGGTCACTGCGGCGGGACCGGCCGGCACCCAGGTTACCCAAGCGGTGGAGGATGGCTGCAAGCGCCTGCTGATGCCCTCGATGGAAACCGAAGCCCGGCTGTTTGCCAAAAAACGCGCCGACGAAACCGCCATCGGTGTCTTCGCGGAGAATCTGCGCGAGCTGCTGCTTGCCTCCCCGCTCGGCGAGAAGCGCCTGCTGGCGATCGACCCGGCCTTCCGCACCGGCTGCAAAACCGTCGTGCTGGACCGCTCCGGCAAACTGCTTCACCACACCGTGCTCTACGCCACCGCCGGTTCTAACAACCAACTCTACGAGGCGGCGGTGGAACTCACCACCCTGGTCAAAAAATTCCAGATCGAAGCCATCGCCATCGGCAATGGCACCGGCTCCCGCGAGACCGAAGCCTTTGTCAAAAAACTCAAACTCCCCTCCACCATCCCGGTGGTCTCGGTCAACGAAAGCGGGGCCTCGATCTACTCGGCCTCGGATGTCGCCCGCGAGGAGTTTCCCAACGAGGATGTCACCGTCCGCGGCGCGGTTTCCATCGGCCGCCGCCTGATGGACCCGCTCGCCGAACTCGTCAAAATCGACCCGAAATCGATTGGGGTGGGCCAATACCAGCACGACGTCGAACAGCGCGCGCTCAAGCACTCGCTCGACGATACGGTGGTCTCCTGCGTCAACGCCGTGGGCGTGGAACTCAACACGTCCTCCAAACAATTGCTCTCCTATGTTTCCGGCCTCAACTCCACCCTGGCGGAAAACATCGTCGCCTACCGCAACGAAAACGGCGCATTCGCATCCCGCACGGAATTGAAAAAAGTCCCCCGTCTCGGCGAAAAGGCGTTCGAACAAGCCGCCGGCTTCATCCGCGTCCACGGCGCAAAACACCCGCTCGATTCCTCAGCCGTCCATCCCGAACGCTATCCGCTCGTCGAACGCATGGCCGCCGACCTCTCATGCACCGTCCAGGACCTGCTGGATCGCGAGGACCTCCGCAAGAAACTCGACCTGAAAAAATATATATCCACCGATGTCGGCCTGCCCACCCTCAAGGACATCGTCGCCGAACTCGCCAAACCCGGCCGCGATCCCCGCAAGCAGTTCGAGTTGTTTTCCTTCCAGGAGGGCATCGATAAACCCGGCGACCTCAAGGTGGGCATGAAACTCCCCGGCATCGTCACCAATGTCACCGCATTCGGTGCCTTCGTCGATGTCGGCGTCCATCAGGATGGACTGGTCCACGTCAGCCAGTTGGCCGATCACTTTATCCGTGATGCCTCGGAGGTGGTCAAGGTCGGCCAAAAAGTCCACGTCACCATCGTCGAGGTCGATCTCAAGCGCAACCGGATCGCCCTCTCGATGAAAGCCAAGCCGGACCTCGAAAACCGCCGCGCCGCTCCCGGCGACCGCGACTCGCGCGGCCCGCGCCCCCAGCGCGACAACCGTTCATCCGCAGCCGCCCCGAGCATCGACTGGTTCTCCCTCGCCCTGGAAAAGTCGAAAAAGAAGTGAACCCGCTCGGATCGGATCTGATCCACCTGCTTGCTGGAATTCTCTGCGCCTGGCTGGGCGGCGAGCTGTTTGTGCGCGGTCTCGTGGGTTTCGGGCTCTGGGCACGCATCCCCGGCGCGGTGGTCGGGGTCACGGTGGCAGCCCTTGCCACCTCGTCGCCAAGGCCAGGGAACACAACGAATGGGGGCCTCGGCTACAACACCTGGCTCATCCTCAATCAGCCGTCATGGACCTCAGCGAGGTGCTGGCGAGCCACTGTTAGAGCCTCATCCACGTTGCCGCAGAAGTGACCGATGCCGAGCTTGTCGGCGAGACCGCTGCGATAGAGCACCCGCATCGGCTGGGGCTGCACCCCGGTGAGCAACACCAGCACGTGATCGCGATGCATCTTTTCGATGGCGACCTCCAGGGAATGGAGGGCGGTGGCATCGATCGACGGCACATGGCGCATCCGGAACACCACCACCCGCGGCCGCCCGGTGTAACCGCGCAGGGCTGCTTCCAGCTTCTCCACCGCGGCGAAAAACATCGGTCCCTCGAACCGGAACAACACCACCTCATCCGGCACCTCCCTGCCCCGCAACGAATCCGAGCCATCATACTCCCTGTCGTTGCCGGGGGTGAGCAGCTTGACATGGGAAATGTCCTCCATCCGTTTCACAAAGAACACCACGGCCACAAACAGGCCCACCCCCACCCCGATCGTTAGATCGAACACCACGGTCAGCAGAAAGGTGGTGATGCAGGCCGCCCAATCGGTCCGCGAGCTGTGCCACAGCTCGCGAAAGGTATCCCATTCCGCCATTCTAACCGCCACGCTGATCAACACGGCGGCCAGCGCCGCCAACGGGATGAAATCCGCCAGCGGCGCGGCCACCAGCACGAAACCCAACAATACCAGCGCGTGGACCACGCCGGAAACCGGCGAGCGTCCGCCGCTGCGGATGTTCGCCGCCGTCCGCGCGATCGCCCCGGTCACCGCGAAACCGCCCAGGAACGGTGCCACCACATTGGCGATTCCCTGCCCGATCAACTCGCTGTTGGAATCATGTTTGGTATCGGCCATCCCATCGGCAACCGTCGCGGAGAGCAGGCTTTCGATGCCGCCGAGCATGGCAATCACAAACGCGCTGCCCATCAGGCTGCGCATGAGCCCCAGTGAGAAATCCGGCAACTGCCAACCCGGAAACCCGGTGGGGATCCCGTTGAATTTCGACTTGATGGTGGCCACCTCCTGCCAGCCCAGAAAATGCACCAACAGCGAACCCGCCAGCACCGTGACCACTGCGGCAGGCACCTTGCGGGTGACCCTGGGCCAACCGAACGCCACCACCAGCGACACCACCCCCACCGCCAGCGTATGCCACTCGCAATCCGCCAGCCGCCGGATGATTGCCACCACCAGTTCCGGGGCATGGCCGGGCTTGGCAAAATCCAAGCCCAACAGGTCGGGAGTGCTGCCCAACAGGATGATCACCGCGATGCCGCTGGTGAAGCCCGCCACCACCGGGAATGGAATGTAGCGGAGAAATGCCCCCATCCGGAACAATCCCATCACCATCAGAATCAATCCGGCCAACACCGTGGCCGTCGCCAAACCGCCGTAGCCATGCCGCGCCACAATCGCGAACAGGATCGGCACAAACGCACCGGTGGGACCGCCAATCTGGAAGCGACTGCCGCCCAGCAACGAAATCACCAAGCCCCCGACGATCGCCGTCCACAGCCCTTGGATCGGTGTGACTCCGCTGGCAATGCCAAAGCCGATCGCCAGCGGCAGCGCAATCATCCCCACCGACAATCCCGCCCCGACATCCGCTGCGAAATCCGATTTTCCATACCCCATCGGCATCCGGCTCAGTGCCGGCCGATATCGAACCCAAGATTGCTTCATTGCACCGGCCTGATAGGCCTCCCACGGCAGACTGGCAAGTGAAATCCGGGACCATTCCGGTTCCCATGCAGGTAAGGAGGGCGGACCTTACTGTCCGCCAGCCAATGCACCGAGCGAGAACCGCGCCGGGCAGGCTCCCCCCTCACTTCCCAGCTGAACTGCGTGAATTTCCCGGTCGGGAAACGGACGTTGACACGGGACTGAACCCGGGACACCATCCCGCCATGCAACGTTTTGCCAACAAGTTGGCCGTGGTCACCGGAGGTGGCCGCGGGATTGGTCAGGAAATCGCCCGCGCCCTCGCTGCGGAGGGTGCCAAGGTGGCGGTGGTCAGCCGCAGCGCAGCGAGCTGCGGCAAGGCGGCGGAGGAAATCAACGCCGACTTCCCCGGTGCCGCCACCGCTTACGCCGTGGATGTCGCCGATCACGCGGCCGTCCAGGACCTCGCCAAATGCATCGGCGAGGAGATGGGAAGCGTCAACATCCTCGTCAACAATGCCGGTGTGACCCGTGACGGACTGCTCATGCGGATGAAGGAAGAGGATTGGGACACCGTGCTCGACACCAACCTGAAAGGTGCCTTCAACACCGTGAAAGCCTTCATGCGGCCGCTGATGAAAGCCGAAGACCCGCGCATCATCAACATCGCCTCGGTGATCGGGCTCATCGGCAATGCCGGCCAGACCAACTACTCCGCCAGCAAGGCCGGGCTCATCGGGTTCACCAAGGCCGTCGCCCGCGAGCTGGCCGGCCGCCATGTCACCTGCAATGCGGTCGCCCCCGGGTTTATCACCACCGACATGACCGACGAACTGCCCCAGGCGGTCCGCGATGCCGTGATCCAGAAAATCCCGCTCGGCAGCTTCGGCCAGACCAAGGACATCGCCGAGGTCGTCACCTTTCTCGCCAGTCCGGCGGCCCGCTACATCACCGGCCAGGTCATCGCCGTGGACGGCGGAATGACGATGTGAGCCGCCCTCGCCACCTTCCGGCACACCCGCCTAGCGCCCCATGGAACTCTACCTTCTGCGTCACGGAAAAGCGGAGGACTTTCATCCGGATGGCGACAGTGCCCGGGCGCTGGTCCCAAAGGGATACGAACAAGCCCGGCGGGTCGGCGTCATGTTGGCAGCAGCCGGGTTCCTGCCCGAGATTGTGCTGACCAGCCCCTTGGTCCGCGCCCGGCAGACGGCGGACGAGTTCTGTACCACTGCCGGACTTCCCGGGCCGGTGGTCCAGGGCTGGCTCGCCTGCGGCTGCGCGGCCGAATCCATCTCGGCCGAACTCGCCGCCTTCCACGATTTCAAGCGGGTGCTGATCGTCGGCCACGAACCGGATTTCTCGCAATTCATCCAGTGGTCGGTCGGGGCCTATGGCGCCACCTTCGAGATGAAAAAAGGCGGGCTGGCCTGCCTGAGGGTTTCCCCGCCCGCCCGCCACGGCACCCTGCGTTTCCTGATTCCGCCAAAACTCGCCCCACTCGCTGATTGGTCCGGCAGCGAAGCCCCTCCATCCAAACCTCCAGAGGAAACAACCGGCTGAAAACACCGCTCCGCCGGTGACCGCCAGCGGCGAAAGCATCACTGTGACCCTCACGATGGATCCCGACACGAAGAAATTCGCCCGGGTGATGACGAACCTCCTGTTCACCCCGTAATCGCCTTATCCCTTCCCGGCTGCCAAGGTCCGGCTTGGGAGCCGGATTGGCTTGCCCATCCTTTTCTCCCCCTTGCATTTTTCCCGGATCCGTCCATGCTGGGGCTTGCCCAGCCCCTTACCGCATGACGATCCCTCCCAAACCTCATTCCGCCCTGCTTATCGTCGGCCACGGTTCGACTCAGAACCCGGATTCGTCCACGCCCTATTTCGAGCACGCTGCGGAAATCCGCAGCCGTGACCTGTTTGCCGAAGTCCATTGTTGCTTCTGGAAAGAAGAGCCCTCGATGGGAGAAGCCATCCACCTGATCGATGCCGAGGAGGTCTATGTGGTGCCGGACTTCATCAGCGAAGGCTATTTCACCCAGGAAATCATCCCCCGCGAACTCAAACTCACCGGCCCCACCACCCGCCACCGCGGGAAAACCTTCCACTATTGCCTGCCCGTCGGCATTCATCCGTCAATGACCGACCTCATCCTCCGCCGCGCCCGCGAGATCGCCCCGGACGTCCCCCCCGCCGACACCACCCTCATCATCACCGGCCACGGCACCGGCCTCAACCAAAACTCCACCAAGGCCATCCGCGACCAGGTCGCCTTCATCGCCGCCTCCAACGCCGGCTACGCAGCCGTCCGCGACGCCTTCATGGAAGAGCAACCGTTCATCGCGGATTGGGACCAGCTCTCACCCACGGCAAACGTGGTCGTCGTTCCGTTCTTCATCTCGGACGGACTTCATTCCTACCAAGACATCCCCGTCCTGCTCGGGATCGAACCCGACGTGGGACCTGCCGCCAGCCAACGCGAAGTGTTCCGACACAACCCCCATCAGCTCCGGGGCAAACAACTGTTCTACTCGTCCGCCATCGGCACCGAACGCCTCATCGCCGATGTCATTCTCGACCAAGTCATGGACTTCGATAAATCCTATAAGGTTCTATAAATAAATATTTTACATCTATTTTTAATAAAGAAATGGAAACTAACTCAAGGGTCTCAGACCTCCTTCAGGCGATCAAGAACGGTCGCCATCGGATCGGGGAAATCGAGTTTCGGGCAAATAACTCCAACGATCGTTTCGTGATTTGCCACCATGCTGACACGGAACGGTCCCAAGCACCGGACCACGGTGGGTTGGAAATTCATCACGGCCCTGAGGACTCGCGGAGGCTCTCCCTGTATGCCGAGGACGGCAGCTACCGGTTCCTCAAGGCGCAGCGAAACCTCCGCAGCGGCTGGCTGATGCTGCTGGAGTCCCCGGCGGACCTCAAGCTCGCGCTCGACCAATTCTATCCGGCAGCGCTCGGTCTCTGGCTGGCCCACCGGCGGGAAACTTTGGAAATCGAGCACCTCCGGCAAAAGCTCGACCGCCAAAGCGGGATGTACCGGCGGGCCAAAATGCTGACCGACGAGCAAGCCCAATCGCTGGTCCCCGCGACCTGCGCTGCGGCTCCCGGTTGTGCCCGGCGGATTCTCTGGCAGATCTCGCCCGATCAACCGCTGGCAGCCGGACCGGCATCCTCCGCCACTGGAATCGCCGACAGGGTCCCCCCGGACGAGGCGATTCCCCTGCTCTGTGCCGCCCCATGCAATCATTTTATCGCCGAGTGCCTTGCAACCGCTAAAAAACAACCCCCACCCCCACCATCCGCACCATGAAAACCATCGCTCTGTTATCCACCGTCCTCACCCTCCACGGAGCGGCAGCCCCGTCGCTCAAGCTCATCGCCGAGGTCAAGGGCTTTGCCAGCCCGGAAAGCGTCGCCACCGACGGCAGCCATTATTTTGTCTCGAATGTGGGCAAGGAACTCAAACCCACCGACAAGGACGGCGACGGCTTCATCAGCCGGATGGGCCCCAAGGGAGAAAACCTCGAACTCCGGTTCATCGACGGTCTCAATGCCCCGAAAGGTCTGCTGGTCCAGGACGGCACGCTGTTCGTCTGCGATGTGGACACCCTCCTCGCCTTCGACCTCGCCACCAAGAAGAAATCGTTCGAGCTTTCCTTCGCCAAGGATGGAGTGAAGTTTCTCAATGATGTCTGCGCCGCGCCCAACGGTCGCCTGATCGTTTCCGCCACCGATCAAAACAAACTCTATCTGGTCAGCCCCAAGGACCAATCCTTCGCCGCCATCCAGGTGGACAAAGCCCCCAAGGGCCCCAACGGACTGGCTTTCATCACTGACGATGAAGACACCTACTTGTTGGTGGCGGAATGGGGTTCCGAAAACAAGCCCAATGGTTCCATCCGCTGCTATGCGCTGGACCCAACCCTGCTCAAGGGGACCGAGGAGGATCCCGGAGACGACTTTCCGGTCAAGGCCGGCTACCAGGATGGCCTGGCCATCCTCAGCGAAGAGGGCGAACCCATGGGCGTGCTCTACAGCGACTGGGTGGATTTCAAACCCGTCGGCAAGCTCTTTCTCGTAACCGGAGAAAACGGGAAATGCCACGATCTAACCATCCCCTCCGGCCCCGTCGCCGGGCCCGCTGATTTCCTCTACGAACCCAAAACCTCCACCATCGCCCTCCCCTGCATGATGGAAGGCCGCGTCCTGCTGATGACTCTGGTGCTCCAGCAAGAATAGGTCCTAAACCAGAAAGAACAGGTCCTAAAACAGAAAGAATAGGTCCTATAAGTCCTATAAGTCCTATAGGACCTATCATAAAGCTCCGGCCAGCCGCGATGTCCCTCCGCCAACTTCACCTTGCCAAGGTGGCGTTCAGGACGTAGCTTGCAAGGAAACCCTCGTTCCGTGTCATTTTCCCCAGCAACCACCGCCTGTGTTAAACACAAAACTCACCGCGCCTTTTCTTCTCATTTCGTTAATCACCATCTTCGGGGCAACCTGCAAGCGGGGCAGTGACGCAACTCCTGCCGCCGCCGCAGATGGCGGTTCTGCGGCCGAATCCCCGCACCAGGAGACTGTCGAGGTCGCTCAATTGATCACCCCGGACCCCGCGAAGAACAGTTGCGTCAGTTGCCACCGCGGGATCGAGCCGATCCGGGCTCCCGAATCAGGGATGATGCAGGCAATCTATCAAATGGCCTCCAAGGCGGGATACCCCGATAACGAATGCATTGTTTGCCATGGCGGCAATCCCACCGCGTTGACCAAACCCGAGGCCCACAGCGGTACCATTGACTATCTGAAAAGCAATCGTGGTCCCGATGAGTTTTACCCGGACCCGGCAAGTGTCTGGATCAATGACAAAACCTGCGGGATGTGCCATGAGGAGCAGGTGAAAACCCAGTTCACCTCGCTGATGTTCACCGAAGCCGGCAAAATCCAGGGCACCACCTGGGGCTTCGGTGGCATCCAGGGCTACAATCACAATGTGGCAAACGTCGCGGTCAAGGAAGTCGAGGTCCACCAGCGCCTGGGCTCGGACGTATATAAAAAATACATGGCCGGGTTGAAGGTGGCGGAACCCCAGGTATTTCCCACCGAGATGAAGGAATTGCCCCCGGCTCCCACGCCCGCGCAGGTTACCGAGAACCCGGCGCTGGCGGTCTATACCTACCTGCGGGGGGATTGCCAACGCTGCCATACCGGAGTCAAAGGCCAGAATGTGGACGGGGACTATCGCGGTACCGGCTGCGGATCGTGCCATATCCCCTATTCCAACAAGGGCCTGTATGAGGGAGACGATCCCACGGTTGATCGGAAAAAGCAGGGCATGCCGCTGGTGCATTCGATCCAGTCGTCGCGCGATTCGCCGGTCACCGTCAATGGCCACACCTATACCGGCATCCCCACCAAGACCTGCACCGCCTGCCACAACCGCGGCAGGCGGATCGGGGTGTCCTACGAAGGATTGATGGAAAGCTCCTATCAGTCGCCGTTCATGAGCAATGGCGACGACCAGAAACAAATCCACAAGAAAAACTACATCCATTTGCAACCCGACCTGCATCTGAGCAAGGGGATGGTTTGCCAGGATTGTCACACCTCGGGCGACATGCACAGCCTTGGCGATTTGTCCGGAGCCATCTCCGGCGCAGTGGAGATCGAGTGCCAGGATTGTCATGGCACACCCACCGCCTATCCCTGGGAATTGCCGATCGGCTATGGCGATGAAATCGTAGGCACCTCGCCCAAGCAGGGGCCTGCCAGAGGTGTGAGCCAAACCGTTCCGGAATATTTGAAAAAGGGTTGGGTCGCCCCCCGCAAAGACGGCTACCTGTTGTCCAGCAGAGGCAATCCGATGCCGCATGTGGTGAAAACCGGTACGGAGGTGATCCTCTACTCCGCCGGCGGCAAGGATCTGGTCCTGCAGCCGTTGAAAAAACTGACTGACACGGACAAGCTGGGGGTCAAGGCCCGGGTGGCGATGGTTCAGGTGAAATCCCATGTGCGCAAGATGGAGTGCTATGCCTGCCATGCCACTTGGGCGCCACAATGCTACGGCTGCCATGTCAAGATCGACTATTCAAAACCCAAGTTGAGAACCGACTGGGTGGAAGTTGCCAAAAACCCCGACAAACACGGACAGACTGCCGACGCCATTTCGCCGGAGGAAATCAAGAAGAACGGAAACCTGCTGATCGGCGGCGAGGTGGAGGAGCAGCGCAGCTATCTACGGTGGGAGGATCCGCCCCTGGTGGTGAATGGCGAGCACCGCGTTTCCCCCGCTGTTCCGGGCTGCCAAACCACCGTCACCGTGAAAGACGCGGAAGGGAATATCCGTTTGCTCAATCACATCTTCAAGTTGCCCAATGTTGAAGGTGCCCGAGCGGAGGGCCAGTTGGCCATTGATATCGCCCCCTTGAATCCGCACACCACCCAGAAGGAGGCCAGAAGTTGTGAAAGTTGTCATAACAACCCGAAAAGCATGGGGTATGGGATCGAGGAGGGAAAATTATATAACGACCCCAGCAAGGATTTTGTAATGGATCTGATGGATGCCTACGGCAAGCCGCTCGCCAAACAATCCGACATCCAGTTCAATGCCATCCCGAATCTGAAAATGGATTGGAGCCGGTTTGTCGATGAGAGCGGCAAACAACTCCAGACGGTCGGCCATCATTTTTCGGGATCCAGACCGCTGAACCGGGATGAGTTGTCAAAACTCGACCGCCGCGGAGTGTGCCTGTCCTGCCATCAAACCGTCCCGGACAGCGACATCGCGATCAACCTGTTGAGCCATCTGGCGAAATTGGCCGATCAGAAGATCGACAACCCGATGCACTCTGTCATCCTCCACAAATCGATCCGGATCGCCGCCTGGGCCCAGGTGCTGGCTGGTGGTCTGGTGGCAGCCCTGCTCGGGTATCTCGGCCTCAAGCTATACCAACGGAGGAAGCGGAAAACCTCAGAGGCGGTCTGAACATCACACTCGACATCATCCCTGTTTTCGTTCATTCTTCAGTCGTGCTGACGATGCCACCATTCCATTCCCGACCCAAGCGGCGGCCGCCCCGACCGTTTCCGGAACCGCCGTGCTCCGGCTTCGTTCCTGCCGCGCCAAGCATTGGCGACCCCTACAACGACCACCTGCTTCTGCTGCTTCCGGCCATCCTCCAGGCGCTCTTCCGCATCTCCCCCACCCGCCTGAGCCTGCGCCGCCGCCGGTCCCTGAGCCTCCACCACCTCCGGCAGGCTACCGTTGCCCCGCCCGTCTGCACCTACGTCGCCCCCCTTCCCGCCCTACTCCTTCCAACATCCGCCACGGCCTACGCCTACGCCGCCACACCTACGTTTTCGACTGCTCCACCCACTCCATCCCGTCCCCGTCCGCACCCGCTCCGCCACCCTCTACCCCTACGCCGCCCCCGTAGCCGAAGCCGTAGTCGAATCACCCGCACCCCAGGTTACAAGGGCTGATATCCTGTCACTGGCAACAAGAATAGCCCGAATAATAGTATGCACTTCATGTGATCTAGGTGCTATTGTTGAACTTCAATATGGATCACTTTTTGATCATTTATGGTGTCTTCGAGGGCTTTGGGCACTGTATTCCAATGTGCGTCATCGGTAGCCGCATATCCTGAAATAAGTACCGTTGGCATGTAAGTTCCTTTCGGGTGGGACCTGCCCCCCAAATCCGGATCCTCGGTATGACAATAATTGGCAAATCCAGAAACCGTACAGCCTGTTGTGTTTCTTAACAGCATGGCGAATTCCTGGACTGGGGTTACTTCAAGTCTACTATCGCCTCCCGTACCCTGATTACACCCGCGTAGTACTATTGAGCACGGTTTGCAGAACTTTACTCCGCGAAACAAATCGAATCCTAAAGGCCTATATTTACCAGTGGCCGCATCCTTATACACTCCAATACTCGCCTTCACAGTAGTTCGCCCGCCTTCCATTGGTCCCACACTTTGCAACCCCGGACGGCCATGTCCTTCAACCGTCAGTTGTCTGATGCAACAATCCGCCTGTGAGAGGTTTCGAAGATTTGTATTGGCCTCGACCAAATCAGAAACAGGAAAGACATTATCGGGGATTCTCTTCCGTTCCTTCATTTTTTTGTAATTCTTGTTGATCATTTCTTCTGCTTTGTCGTTGCCGATAGGCGTATTGGGAACATCAGGTTTGTTTTTGATCTTTGGAAGAATTGACACGTCAACCGGCTGCGGATCACGACCGAGATAATCAATCCATTGGAATGAATTATTGAAGCAGAACCCATACAAATTCACCCCTCCATCCTCTCCAATCGGATCCCTGGACGGCCATCTTCCGGTGAGGGGATCGTACCAACGATAGCCGTAGTAAGCTACATCCACCACTTTTGCCATTACTTTATCCATTCCCTGTAGTGATTTAGTATGGGCATGACGGGTTTCTCCTTCAGGCTGGAAGTTGGGCTGGATGGCCAGATTCGGCCGGTTTCCGGGGTCTGAAACCGGAGAATATCCATCCCCGCCGGGTGGTCTCGGGACCGTTCGGGTCATCGGATAGGGACTGCAAAAGGTCGCCTGCATGGCTGGTGGAACCTCTAGCACCTCGCCTGAGCCTCCGCAAGAAAAATCCCCGACAGAAAAATCCACCGGAGATGGTTTGGAAAAAGGACCGTCCCCTCTCATTCCGGATATTATCTCAATTGCCGTGCCAGGCGTAAACGCTCCAAATGTCACCAGAAATTAAAAGAATAAAGGACTGACCCCAGCTACACCTCTTCACCTCTTCACCTCCCCCTCCCGCTTCAACCCCTCCAGCACCCTGACCTCCCGCTCGGTGATCCCGTAGGGCCCGGAAAACTCGATCACTCGGGATGCCGGAGACTTGGCCCGGCAGGCGAAGGCGCTCCAGTCTTTCAGGTAATAGAGGATCAGGAAATGCCGGTTGGAGGCCGTGCTTTCCGCCAGAAAATCGGGCATCCCGTGATCCTCCAGGAAAAGCCCCAGATCCGGATAGACCCCGGACTGGCTCACCAACCGCTGATACCCCAGCGTGCGGGGGGCCTTGCGCACCAACATGATCCGGTCATTCGCCTCGGCCTCGGTCCAACCCGCCATCCACGCGTTGCCCACCGGGCGGCAGGCGCTCGCCAGCACCACCGCTCCCAGAACCGACAAAATCCACCATGGTTTCCAATGATCCAACATAAAACAACCGTGTCGCCCGGCAGGCGGCGTCTCATTCTACGCCGGACTCCGCACGGTTCTTTCGCAAGCGGTCACTCCGGATCAGCGACTCCAACTGCCGGACATTCGGACGGCAGCCCTCGGAATCCACAAAAAACGCGGTATCCATCGGCACTAGAAACTCCACCGCCGAGTTGATCCCCACCAGCAACCCGTGGGCATCCACCACCGCCCCGCCGCTATCGCCCGGCTTGAGCTGGATATCGATCTTGAACCGCCGGGAACCGGTCCATCTGCGCTCCGGGGCCAACGCCGTGGAAAGCTTGCCCGGCGGCGACTCCCGCCCCGTGGCAATGCCGGCATGAACCACCCACGTCCCCTCCGGCAGCCGCCGTCCGGGTGGGGTCCACTGATAGAATCGCGGGGTGGCCAGCGGCACATGCAACAGCGCCAGATCCGCGGCATTCGAACGCCAGACCACCCGCGCCCGCGCGGTGACCAGACGCCCGCCCAGCCCGTAGAGCACGAATGCATTGCGTTCGCCATTCACCCGCGCCAGCACATGGTCCGCTGTTAGAAAATACCCGTCCGGAGTGATGGGCACCGCCGAGCCACCATCCACATCCTCGTCTCCGCCGTGTTTGGAAAACCGTTGATCCGCCCATTCCTGGATGCTCGCGCGCGCGGCCACCATCACCGCCGCACTCCGCTCCCCCATGATCCGCCGGGCCAGCGGACCGGGCACCAGCCCGTCCGGCGGCGGCGGCAATGGCCGCACACAGCCCGGCAGGAGCAATCCCGCCAGCAGCAGCAACAGCCATGGTTTCAACGTGCGCAACATCCGCCGCCACCAAAGCACGGATCCCGCCCGCCGTCACACCTGATTTTGGGTTTTCTCCAACAATTCCACCACCACCTTGCGAAACGGCGCGGCCATCGGCAGCCCCCCCAGCTCGGCCACCGCCACCCACACCTCCGGTCCCGACCGGCGGGTTCCGACCGGGGCTTGGTGCACCACCAGCCGCACCCGGTAGCGGGTGATCGGATAGGACTGCTCCATCAGCACCGGCCACCTGGCCACCTCAGACTCCGGCCGCACCGGCAGCCGCCACATCCCGGTACGCCGCTGACCCTCCTCGCACACCAGCAGCACCCGGCCGCGCCGGTCCTGCCGCCACACCGCGTGCTCGGTCACCTCCGTGACCGCCGCCCGCCGCCGTTTCAGCGGCAGTCCTGCGGGATCCACCGCCCGGCAAAACCGCGCCACCGGGCAGCCACCACAATCCGGCACCCCGGGTCGGCAACGGGTCTGCCCCAGCTCCATCAGCGCGGAGTTGTAAATCCGCGGCCGCGCCCCATCCTCCATGGTTTCCGCCCACTCATCCAACTGCCTGCGACCCGCGGTGTCATCCACCGGCTCCCGGAAATCCATCACCCGCGCCAGTACCCGCGCCACGTTGCCATCCACCACCGCGCCCGGCAGATCGAAGGCAAACGCCCGCACCGCGCCCGCCGTGTAACGCCCCACCCCCGGCAGTTTCATCAGGCTTTTCCAATCCTCGGGAAACCTCCCCGCGTGATGTTCCAGCACGGCCCGCGCGGTATCCCGCAGCATCCGTGCCCGGCGGTAGTAGCCCAGCCCCTCCCACGCCTTCAGCAGGCGCTCGTCATCCGCCGCCGCCAGCGCCTCCACATCGGAAAACTCCGTTAGAAACCGCTGGTAGTACCCTTTCCCCAAGACCGTGGCGATCTGCGTCTGCTGCAACATCACCTCGGACACCAGAATCGCATACGGCTCCCGTGTCCGTCGCCAAGGATAATCCTTCCCATGGCGGCCGAACCACTTCACCAACGCGTCACGGAACGCCTCCGGTCTCTCAAGCACGCCGCCAACCATCCACCGCCAGGCCGGAAATTCAAGCACAGAAACCGGTGGGCAGAAACGTCACCAACCAACGCCCCGCGCCTTCATCCCTGATCTTTATCCACAAATCAGCCGGCGATTTCGGCTTGGCGGCGCGATGGAGCGCTGGCTTCAGCCGGCGAGTCCAAAAAGTGGGCTCATCCCATCGAGGCGACACAACATCCGCAATCCACCGCAACGACACGCCGACTGAAGTCAGCGCTCCGTGAATGCTCCAATGCGAAGCTCAAGATGCGGATAAAGATCAGGCCCTCAACCCGCCCGCCCTGCGGCGTCCTGTTCCAGCCACTGCCACAGCCCTGCGAGTCCGCCACTCACGGCGGCCTTTGCCGCCTGCAAGTCCCCGCCCGGCGTGGCTTTGCCAAACAGATAGTATTTGATCTTCGGCTCGGTGCCGGAGGGCCGCACCGCAAACGAACGCCCGTCCGCCAGATCCACAAACAACATCTTCTCCTTCGGCAGCAGATCGCCTTCCTGATCGTAAAGATCCTGCTTCGCGAAATCCCGCACCCGGGTCACCGCCGCCCCGTCCACCTCCGTCGGCGGATGCTCCGCGTAGGAGCCGGCCAGTGCCTGGATCTTCGCCGCGCCATCCGCACCTTCCATCACCAGCGATTTGCCAAACTCCAGATGATAGCCATACTCCGCGAAAATCCCATCCAACAACTCCGGCAGCGTCTTGCCCACGGACTTGGCATAGGCCGCCACCTCCGCGAACATCAGCGTGGCACCGTTCGCGTCCTTGTCGCGCACCGCGTCGCTGCCCAGATAGCCATAGCTTTCCTCCCCGCCAAACACAAAGAACCGCGAATACTCCAGCCGCAGCGCCCGCGTGGCCGCCTGATCCAGCGACCGGTAGTCGCCCTTCTTCTCCGCCGGCACCGCCTCCTCGTATTTCCGCAGCTTCTCCGCGATGTATTTGAAACCGGTTAGAGTATCCACCACCCCCACCCCGAAACCATCCGCGATCGCCCGCTGCAACTCGGTGGTCACAAAGGTTTTCACCAGCACCGCCCGGCTGCGGTTGGAGTCGGTCAACCAACCCAGCCCGAACATCGTTTGCAACCGATACCAGGCCATCAGCGAGCCAATCTGGTTGCCTGTCAGCAACACCATCCTGCCGCTGGCATCCCGCACCGCCACCCCCATCCGGTCGGCGTCCGGGTCCGTGCCGATCACCAGTTCCGCCCCGCTGGTCTCCGCCAGCTCGATCGCCATCTTCAGCGCCGGGGCGTTTTCCGGATTCGGCGACTCCACTGTGGGGAAACGCCCGTCCTGGATGTCCTGTTCCGGCACGGTCAGCACCTCGAACCCGAATTCCCGCAGCATCGGCAGATTGATATGGCCACCGGTGCCATGCAGGTTCGTGAAAACGATCTTCGTCTTCGCCCCATCCAACAACGACGGCTGCAACAGTAGCGTCTTGAGCAATTCCAGGTAACGCCCGTCCATTTCCGCACCCAGGCTCCGCACCTCACCCCGCTCCGCCACCGGCTCATACCGCTCGCTGGCGATCGCGTTCACCTCCGCCACGATCCCCGACGCATGAGGCTCCACAATCTGCGCTCCATCATCGAAATACGCCTTGAATCCGTTGTCGTGCGCCGGATTGTGGCTGGCGGTCAGCACCACTCCCGCGTCCGCCCGCAATTCCCTAACCGCAAACGACAACTGCGGCGTCGAGCGCGGCCCCTCGAACAAATATGCGTCACATCCGAGGTCCGTGCACACCTTCGCGCAAAACTCGGCGAAATCCCGTGAGAAATGCCGCGTGTCATGCGCAAACACCAGCACCGGTCGCCGCGCCGCGCCCACATGCCGTTTGACGTAGCCGATCAAGCCCCGCACCGCCCGGCTCAGGTTGAAAAAATTCATTGTCGCGGTGCCCACACACGGGAATTCAGGCCGACCATTGGGGCCGCCCGCTCCCTGTTCCGCCTGCGTGACCACCCGCCCGATCGTCCGTCCGCGCAACCCGCCGGTCCCAAACGCCAGGGTTTTGAAAAACCGGTCGTTCAGTTCACCCCACTCCCCGGCCTCCGCCAGTTCCGCCACGGCGCGGAGCGCCAACTCACCGGTCGCGCCCGCAAGCAGGGCTTCGATATTCGTCTTCGCGGAGGTCAACAGACGGCCATCTGCGGCCGCCTCGGTCAGCAGGTCGGTGAATTTACTCATTGCGGGCCGGATGGTAACGGGACTCCCCGCCCATGGCAATCAACTTCCATCCACCGACCTTGCGCCGCCCTCAAGCAACGGTGTCCAACATTGGTCCGGAAAACCCTTGTCCCGACGGGGGCAGGTGCCCCTAGGGTGGCCGCTGACGGGCGTCAAGAGAAGGTGTCAGAGCAGAGCAGAGAAACCATCGAACTTGGCTCTTGACTCCGTCGCCCTCCGGGGTGGATTGCCGGGTTTATCCTGGATCTTCCCGGTCACACCGGCGAAAACGCCCCCTTCAACGCCATGAGCAAGTGAAGCGGCAGGCGCATTTTTTTTGCACTGATGGGCTTGTTCATGGGCGTTCCTGTCGCACGACGACAGCAAGGTCGTCGCTCTCAAGGATCCGGAGCAGTCGGGAAGATCGGGGCGGATGGGAAAAATGACCTTGATCGGCGGCGCGGATGTGACAGATAGGGGCGGATTCCACAGCGATTCGGGGGTCCGGCGGTTTGTGACAGCCGGGGCTTCGCCCCAGACCCCAGGATTTTCAAGGCATTGACGGATGCTCCCAACGATGGTTTGACGACACGGAAGGACGCATCCTCGGTGTTCGGGGATGCGCCCTTGTTTTGCTCTGCGACATCGTCGGTCGCATCCGTTCCGGTTATCCCTCGGCGGGTCGCATCCCTGCGTTGCCCGCTTGTGTTTGGCCGGAAATTCTCGCTCTTTTCCGGTGCCGGGTTCGCCGAGTATGACGCAGAGGCCGCCCTGGCGGTTGTGGACTTTGAGGATCTCGAAGTGGCGCTGTTGGTGCTCCATGAGGGGGGCGTCTTCAGCCCTGGGAATGCTGCCAGCGATTCGCCTGGAAATGGCTTGTTTTCGCGCGGTGGCGTCGTATAATCAGACCGTGACGCAGGTTTTGATCCAGATTCCGGAAACCACTCCAGTCGCTTTGGGCCTGAGTCCCGAGCGACTGGGCGCGGCGTTGCTGCTGGCCGCCGCCGTCCAGTGGTTCGGCAGTGGACGGCTGTCCAGCGGGGCTGCGGCTGCGCTGGCGGGGCTCTCCAAGCCCGAGTTCATGGAGCGGCTCAAGGAATATGGAGTTCCAGCATTCCGCCAAACCACAAGCGAGCTGCGGGAGGAAGTTGAGAATGCCTGAGGTGGTCTGCAATACGTCGCCACTCCAGTATCTCCACCAAACCGGCCTGCTGCGGTTGCTGCCTGCGCTTTACGGACGGGTGCTGGTGCCGGAAGCAGTTGCGAACGAGATTAGGGTCGGGTTGAAAGCAGGAGTCAACCTGCCTGATCTCGCAGAACTCGACTGGCTTAATGATGGTTTTTCCGTCCGGCGCAAAGGCCAGATCCTGCATGAACCCTACGTGTCCCATCAAATCCTTCAGCATTTGGCCCGTGTCCGGATCCCATAAGGCGATGCCACCACTCTTGGAGCCGGTCGCTGGTATCTTGCCATCCGGTGAGAATGCCACAGACCAGACCAGGGTTTGGTTCTCATGCAACGGGGGCAGGACTTGCGTTTGGGTCACGTCCCAGAGTGCCACATCCCCAAACTCCGCACAGGCCAAGGTCTGGCCATCAGGCGAGAATGCCACAGCACCCATGAATCTCAATGCATCTGAGCCTCCGTAAGCCAAAACGGGGCCGGCACTTTCAGCAGTGTCCGCCTGCCACACCTTGGCCGTGCCATCCCGAGCGCTGGTCGCAATGATCCGCGAGTCCGGCGAGAAGGCCAGGCCTCTTACGGCATCATTGGTAAAAATCGCACCCGCTCGTAGAGCCAGGCGCGGGCGAAGACCCAGGTCCGGTTCATGGGCAACAGATCCTCGGCGGCGCAGGTTTCGCCCCGCTCGATCGCGGTCAACACCTCGGAAAGCTCGGACATCGGTGTGGTGGGGGGTTGTGGGTAAAAGCTGAAATGCTGAAAAGCTGAAATCGGGAAGACGGAAGACCTTGAGAACCTCGTTTTCACAGCGCTCCGCCGGCTCAATGCCGAGATTTTCTACTACAAGACCCGGACCAGCCGGGAAGTGGATTTCATCGTCTCCCCGCGCGGCCGACCCCGCCGCCTGATTCAGGCTTGCGAGTCCATCGCGGACGCGGCGGCGAGGAAACGGGAAATCACCGCGCTAATCGACGCCATGGCGGAACTCGGCTTGCAGGCAGGAACCATCGTGACACGGAATGAGGAGGAGCAAGTTGAAACCGGGCAAGGACTCATCGAAGTGCTGCCCGCCTGGCGGTTTCTGCTGAACTTGCCGGACCAGCCCACAAGCGAGGCGCTCCCCCTGGCAATGTGATTTTGAATCCGTCGCCGCCTCCGGCTTTCCGGCTTCGCGCGCTATGCCGGGATCAATTGCCGGGACAAGTTTTTGGATTCTGAATTTCGAATGGAAGAACCGGGCGGTTTCATGGGCTGTGGCTTTGGCACTGCGGCCATTTGCGAATGGAACTGAGCCACCACGAAGTACACGAAGTACACGAAGAGCACCAAGGGAGCTAGGGAACGAAACGCCTTCCCTTCGTGTTCTTCGTGGTGAGTACCAACATTCATCAAACGTCAACCGAGTAGCGAGACAGTCTGCCGCAACCTGAAGGGCGAGGCCGGTGGGCCACGGCAATCCAGCTCCGTGGCCGCGTTGGTCACAACGCGCGGGGGAGGAAACGCCTCAGACTTTGGACTGCGGCGGATCCCGCCGCTTTCAGAGACTGAGCAGGCCACGGATCAGTGGTTGCTCACTCGCTTTCCTTCCTCCAAAGCGGTGAGGCGCCGCAGGCTTTCACCGCACTCCAAGCTCCCGCCCGCATTCT
>JAIPKB010000086.1 GCA_021733795.1 Akkermansiaceae bacterium
GGTCACGGCCTGCACCTTGCTGCTGCTGGCCGGCCAGCGCTGGCACGGCCAGACCAGCAAGCGGCAACGAATTGCCGGCGGCCTGTGGTTTGCCGCCGCGGCGGGGATCGCCGCAGCAGGGATGGAGTCGCTTTGGCTCCCGTGGCTGCTGCTTTGCCCGTGGTGCATGCCGCGGCAGGGGTGGGTGTCCCCAATCCTGCTGCTGGTGCCGTGCACGGTGCCGGTGGTGGCGATGAAGTTGCCGTGGCTCGCCGCTGCGGGCGTGTTGTGGGCCGGGTGGCGGATGCTGCGGTCAACGTCTGAGCCAATGGCCCCGCCCGCGGTGATCCGCCTCCGCTGGACCACACTGCTGGCGCTGCTGGTGATGCTGCCGGTTCCGTTTGTCGCCTCCACGCTCGGTCCGGTATTGCGCACCGCCGTGGTGCCGCCGCCGGGGCTCATGGCACAGCCGCTGGAGCCCGGGCGATTCCTGCTCCGGTTGATCGGCCAGTCACCTGACATCACCCTGAGTTGGAATGCCCCCAGCGGCACCGGTCGGCATCATACGCTACCGGTTTGTCTGCGATACCGCGGGCGGGTGCTCAAAGCCGAGCCATCCTGCCCCGCCGTGCAGACGGATGACAAGCTGTGGCTGGCCGAGGCCTTTCTCATGCCGGGCGGCGAGCTGCTCGCCTACGACGGTTACCTCCGCCGCACCCTGCTGCCGTTTTCCTCCGCTGGCGTGCACCTGATCGCTTCCGCGCCGCGGGTTTCGATGACTGCCGCGGACTTCGAGACCGTCTCGCGGCGGCTGTTCGCCGAGGTTGCCCGGATCGAGCGCCTCCGCGCCGGGTCGGGAACCGCCACCCAGGAGTTCGATCATGCTAATTGATTCAGCCGGAGTTGATGCCGCCGCCGCCGCCGCCGCGGCCGGACCGGGAAGAGACGGGGCGAAGCCCGCGCAGAAACCCCCTATTCACCGGCTGACGCTTGACACTCGGGTCGGGATTGACAACAATACCTGGCAGATATCGTCACAACCTTGAGGATTCAAAGGATCTGGACTGTGATCTGACTCTCAATGCCAATGCCACAATCACCCGCCAGCGACCTGACTTCGGCCAATTCCGCCACTGGCAGAGGTGCGGTTGCGTTCAAATCGCTGCTGCCGTTCGACATCCTGCGGGTGGGCATGCATGTGCTGCGGGGGTGGCCGTGGGTCGCGTTGGCGGCGGGGTTGGGTGGTGCCGCGGCGTTTGGTTTTGGCTGGAAGCGGTTCACCACCAAGTACACGACGCAGGTGCAGATTGTCCGTCGGGAGACCCAGAATAATTTCCAGGCCAGCCAACTGGGCGAGTCGTTCCGGCCGCGGCAGTTCAATGCGGCCACCGTATCCGCGATGATGCAGTCCGGGCCGCTGATGGAAAAGACCGGGGCCAGTCTGAAGCCGCCCATGAGTGCCGCCGACTTCCAGCGGCAAGTGATCATCCGCCCGGAGAAAAACACGGACCTCATCAGCGTGGCCTGGACCACCGTGCGGTCGGCCGCCTATGCGGCGGATGCCATCAACAAATACGCAGAGCAAGTCGTGGACCTCACCCGGCAATTGCAGGCGGAAGAAGCCAAGGAGTTGCTGACCTTCATTTCCTCCCAGATGGAGCGCACCGAGGGCGAGTTGGTCGCGGCGCAGAAGGAAATGACGGCCTTTTCCAAGGAAAGCGGGCTCTACAACGCGGACAAGGAGACGGAAAGCTACCTCAAGCAGATCGGCGAGCTGGAGTTGAAGATCGAAACCGCCAGGATCGAGCGGGAAACCATCGATTACCGCATGGCCCAGATCGAAAAGGAGCTGGCCAAGCAGAACCCGGCGATGCAACGGCTCAAAGACGCCCGCGACAAACTGGCGGAACTCAAGACCCAATTCACCGGGCAGCACCCGCTGGTGGTCGAACAGCAGGCGAAAGTGAAGGTGCTCGAACAAAGCGCAATCCCGGTGCCGGATGCCGACGCCACCGCAGCGTTTCAATCGACCGGCAATACCGTGGCCAACAGTCTCTATCTGAATGTCATTACGCTGCGCGGTCAGAAGGAGTCCCTGCAGCAGCAGGTGGACAGCTTGCAGACGTTTCTGGACCAAATCAAAAAAAAGCTCGATACGATTCCTGACAAAAGCCTCGCCCAAGCCCGGATCAAGGCCCGCACGGCGGCGCTCGAGGAAACCCGGAATCTGCTCGGCGGCCGCCAGCGCGAGGCGCAACTCTTCGCCGAACAGGCGCTGGGGTACTACCGGCTGTTCGCTCCCGCCACGGCGGACGCGGTGCAGGTCAGCAGCCGCACCATGAAGCTGACCCTCGTTTCGCTCGCCGGACTGCTGTTGGCGGCCGGAGCCATGGTGGCATGGCGGGCGCTGCGCGGAGCGATGAACGACCAGATCATCTCGCCCAGCGATGTCCGCCGCCTGGCTCGGGCCCCGCTCGTCGCCGCGCTGCCGGATGAAAGCGCGATGGATTCCGCCGCACTCGCCCGTTGGCGGTTCGCGGCCTGGGCAAAGGTGGTGCGAGGCGTGCCTGCCGCCTCGGAAGGCGCCCTTATCGTCGGACTGCTCTCGGCCGCCGATGGCGAGGGTAAAAGCACTTGGCTACGGCATCTCGGGCGGGCCGCGTTGGACCGCGGGCTGAAGGTGCTGGCCATAACCCATGGGGTCGGCACCGGGCCACCCAGTGCCAGCGTGCCGCTGGCGACCGGCCTGGCCAACCCGGGAAAAATCCTCACCCACCTTCAGACCGCCCAGCCAGCCGCCGTGGAAATCAACGCCGATGACTCGTGGCAATGGACGGCCGCCGCACGGCACCAGTGGTGCGAGGCCCTCAGCGTGTGGAGCCGCGAGCCGGGGCTGGTCGTGTTGGTCGAATTGCCACCCGCCGCCGAGCTCGACAGTCTGCTGCTCGCCGAGACCTTGCCGGCCGTGTTGTGGCTCAGCGACAGCGGCCGTCACCGCCGCGAGCAAGTCACCGGCATCATGGACACCATCCGCCAGAGCGGGGTGACCGTCATCGGTGCCCTGCTGAACCGGGTTCCGCCGATCTTTCAGAAACTGCCGGACCTTGCCAAATTCGGGCTGTGTCTGGCCCTGACCGCCGCTGTGTTTCCGTTGCCGGCCCCGGCGCAGGAACCCGAGCCGGATCCGCCGCCGCCCGTCGCACACGGTGACTTGCCATCCGTCGTGCCCACTCGGCCGGAACCTCCCCAAGAGTCGCCGCCGGAACCCATCGTTCCGGACGATCCGCTGATGGTGCCTCCGCCCATGGAGCCTGCGCAACCCGCTCCGCCGATTCCCCAACCCAAGCCGCCGGTGTCGCTCGCGCCCTGGCAGGAGCGGCTTACGCTGGGGCCGGGGGATCTGGTGAATTTGCAGATCTTCGGGCGCAAGGAATACACCCGCACGGAGGTTCCCGTGAATCCCGACGGCACCCTGACCTACCTGCAAGTCCACGGCTACCGCGCCGCCGGGAAAACCATCGACGAACTCCGCGAAGGCCTCACCAAGGAAGTGCGCTCCTATATCACCAACGCGCAGGTCGTGGTGACGCCCAGTGCCTACCGCAGCAAGAAATACTTCGTCCTCGGCACCGTCATCGATCGCGGTGCCTACACCCTGGATCGTCCCATGACCCTGTTGGAGGCGACGGTCCGGGCACGCGGCATTGCCACCGGGTTGCTCGAGCAGAACACCGTCGAGATCGCCGACATGCGCCGGGCGTTCATCGTCCGCGATGGCAAAAAGCTCGACGTCGATTTCACCAAGCTTTTCTATGAAGGCGATCTGACCCACAATCTCCAGCTCCAACCCGGCGACTACATCTATTTCCCCAGCAACATCGTCAATGAAGTCTATGTTCTCGGAGCGGTGGATGCTCCCGGCCACACCGGAGTCACCGAAAGCCTCACCGCCTTGGGGGCCATCGGCATCCGCGGCGGATTCACCCAGGCGGCATGGCGGAAAAAGGTGCTCATCGTCCGCGGTTCGTTCGACCGGAAGCAACCGGAGGTCATCGAAGTGGATGCCGCGGCAATCCTGGCCGGGAAAGCCAAGGACGTGCTGCTCCAGCCCCGCGACCTCATCTATGTCAGTGAGAAACCGTGGCAGCGTGCCAGCGAGATCGCGGATCTTGCGATGAGGGCGTTCATTCAAACCGGTGTCGCCACCTGGACCGGCCAAAACATGGGGCCGTTCATCGACCAACCGCTCCTACCCACCCTCAAATCCCGATGAGCCGCTTTGCCCCATGTTCTTGGTTGTGCATGTTGATCGCGGCGCTGGCGGGCGTCAGTTGCACGACCTCCTCCGTGAAGCCGAAGGTGTTCGATCCCTACGCGGTGAAAACCGCGACCGCGGCGGAACTGGTGAAAACCAAGACCAGCGGCACGCTCGACCCGTCCATGCTGGTGCCGTCCTACGAGCCCTTTCGCCTGGGCCCGGGGGATGTGATCGATATCGAGTTGCTAGGCTCCGGCGACGGACCGCAGCGGACCTTCGTCGGGCCGGATGGGAAAATCTATTTCCACCTGCTCGCCGGCCAGCAGGTGTGGGGCCTGACGCTCGGCGAGACCCAGCGGCTGCTGGAAAGCGGGCTGACCCAATTCGTCCACCAACCGCAGCTCAGCATCACCCTGCGGGAGGTGCACAGCCGCCGGGTCTGGGTGCTGGGTCGCGTCAATACGCCCGGCCTCTACGAACTGAGCCAGCCGATGACCGTGATTGAGGCGGTGAGCAAGGCGGGCGGGCTGTTCACTTCCCGCATGAGCGGGTCCACCGAGGAGTTGGCCGACCTTTACCACAGTTTCCTCATCCGCAAGGGCAAATTGGTGCCGGTGGATTTCAACAAGCTGATCCGCTCCGGGGACACCTCACAGAACATCTACCTGCAGGCGGACGATTTCATCTATCTGCCCTCCGCGCTCGGCAGCGAGGTGTATGTCATGGGAGCCGTGTATCAGCCGCGGGCGGTGGCCTTCAAGGACCAGGTCACGCTCATGACCGCGCTGGCGCACTGCCGTGGTTTCATCAAAGGGGCCAAGACCACCAAGGTGGCCATTGTGCGGGGCTCGTTGCAGGAGCCGGAAATCGCCATCGTCGATGCCGAGGCGATCCTCACCGGCCGGCAGCCCGACGTGCTTCTCAAGCCGAAGGATCTCGTCTATGTGCCGGAAACCCCACCCGCCTCGCTCTCCGGCTATGCCGACCTCGTCATCACTACGTTCGCCCGCACCGTGGCCGCCAATGAAGGCGCTCGCGCCGGCGGTGCCACCAAGCCGTTGGGTGTCAACATTGGCGTGGGCCAGTAACCCGCCGCATGCCAAGCTCCGCCAACATGAAAGCCGCCCACCTCCAACCCCATCTCAATCCTACCCATTAATGCAAGTCGAACGCCGCCGCCGGCGTAGTCATCAAACCCCCGAACTCATCTGTCAGCAACCGAACCCAGCAACCTCAAAAAACATATGTATGGACTTGTAAACAAAGCAATCGGAGAACTCGTCGTAGGCGGCTTCGGCAAAGCCAACTGGGAAGCCATCAAGGCCAGGGCCGGGGTCGACGAGGACGTCTTCATCAGCAATCAAGGCTACCCCGACGAGTTGACCTATCAACTCGTCGGGGCGGCGGCGGAGGTGTTGAAGCTGACGGCGGAGCAGGTGCTCGTCGCCTTTGGCGAGCACTGGGTGCTGCACACCAGCATGCGCAACTACGGGCCGATGATGAAATCCGGCGGCAAGACCCTGCGGGAGTTTCTGATCAATCTGCCGAACTTCCACACCCGCGTGGCCATGATTTATCCGAAACTCGCGCCGCCGCGCTTTGAATGCACGGAGGTGACCGAGACCAGCCTGCACCTGCATTACATGACCCACCGCCCGGGCCTCACGGCCTTTGTCAGCGGCCTGTTGCAGGGCTTGGGCAAGCTTTACGAAACTCCCTGCACCTCCACGGTGATCGCCCGCAAGGACCAGGGTGAGGACCACGATATCTTCGCGGTGCAGTGGGTACAACCCGAGACATCCTGATGAACACCGACCCTCAAGGACTGGCCGCGATTCCGGGATTGCCCCCGGCGTTGCTGGCGAAGGCGTTTCCCTTTTTCCTGGCATGGGACCACGAACTGCGCCTCACCGCCTGCGGGCCCAGCCTGCTCCGCATCTGTCCCGCGGCGGTGCCGGGTGGCTTGCTTACCGGGTTGGTCCAGCTGCGCCGGCCCACGGGCGAATTGACGCTGGAGTTCTTCCGCCACTGCGGTGAGTTGTTGTTGTTGTTGGAGGTGGTGGGGAATGGCGTGACGTTGCGTGGCCAAGTGGTCGCCCTGCAGGAACCGGAGAGTTTTCTCCTGCTCGCCTCGCCGTGGTTCTTCGATCCGGCCGACGTCGAACGGTTGGGACTCACGCTCTCCGACTTCGCCCTCCATGACCAGACCATGGACCTGCTGGCGACCTTGCAGACGCAGCACATGGCCAACCAGGAATTGCAGCAGCTCACGGCCCTGCTGACCGAACAACGGGCCAAACTGCGCCAGCAGGAAGCCGAAGCACGCAAGCTCGCCCTGGTGGCCGCCCGCACCGACAACGGCGTCGTCGTTTCCGACGCCCGGGGCCGCATCGAGTGGGTCAACGACGGCTTCGTACGGCTCACCGGCTGGACGTTGGCCGAGGTGATCGGCAAAACCCCCGGCTCGTTTCTCCAAGGGCCGGAAACCGATCCGGTTGCCGTGGCGGGGACCCGGGCGAAGCTTACCAGTGGGGAAGGATTCCAGGTCGAGTTGCTGAATTACCATCGCAGCGGCCGGAAGTATTGGGTCACCGTGGAAGTGCAGCCGATCCTCAACGAGGCGGGGAAGGTGGTCAATTTCATGGCGATCCAGGCGGATATCACCGCGCGGATCCACGAGGAACGGCGCCGCAGCGTCCAGTATGAGGTGTCCCGCATCCTGGCGAATGCCGACTCTCTCGACGACGCCGGCATCGGGATTGTTAAAACAATCTGCCAAGGCTTCGGCTGGGCCGTCGGCGACCTCTGGCTTCCGGACGAAGCGGGCGACCGGCTCGCGTTTGCCGGTGCCTGGCATGCGCCTGCGGACGCCTGCGCCGACTTTCTCGCCGACAGCAGAGACCTCACCTTCCGCCGCGGAGCGGGGCTGCCGGGCCGGGTGTGGGAAAGCGGCCAAATCGAATGGGTGCCGGACGTCCTCCAGGATGGCAATTTCTCCCGGATAGACGCGGCCAAGGCCTGTGGCCTGCGGGGCGCGATCGCCCTGCCATTCTTCAACGGCGGCGAGTTCCAAGGCATGTTGGGCTTCTTCAGCCCGGTCATTGATGAACCGGATGAGGCCATGTTACAGACACTCAACAGCATCAGCAACCAGATCGGTCAGTTTGTCGTTAGAAAAAGGGCCGAGTCCGAACTGATCCGGGCCAAGGAGGCGGCGGAATTCGCCAACCGGGCCAAGAGCGACTTCCTCGCCACCATGAGCCATGAGATTCGCACGCCGATGAATGGCGTGCTCGGCTTCACCCAGCTCTTGCAGCGGAGCCCGATGTCCGCCCAACAGCAGGACTTCGTCGCGGCCATCCGCACCAGTGCGGAATCCCTGCTTTGCGTGATCAACGACGTGCTGGATTTCTCCAAAATCGAGTCCGGCCGGATGGAGCCCGAGTCCAGCGCGTTCAATCTCCAAACGTGCATCGAAGACGCGCTCGAAACCGTTTCCAACACTGCGGCCGAGAAACACCTCGATCTCGCCGCCCGGTTGAGTTCGGACGTGCCCAGTGCCGTGGTCGGGGATGCTTTGCGCTTGCGCCAGGTGTTGGTGAATCTGCTGAGCAATGCCGTCAAATTCACCCTCCACGGCGAGGTGCTGCTGGACGTATCAGCGGCGTCCGCGACGGCGGGCCGGGTCCGGTTGGCCTTCAGCGTCAGCGATACCGGTATCGGAATCCCGCCGGAAACACTCCAAACCTTGTTCCAACCATTCCAGCAGGCCGATAGCACCACCTCCCGCCGCTTCGGAGGCAGCGGTCTGGGGCTCGCCATCTGCCGCCGCTTGGTCGAACTCATGGGGGGCACGATTGCGGCAAGCAGCCGCCCGGGCGAAGGCTCGGTCTTCTGCTTCGAGCTCGAACTGCCGGTGTCCGACCATCCGCCCGCCGTCGTCGCTCCCGTGCCTTTTCCCAGCCTGTTTGGCCGCCGGGTGCTCATTGTGGACGGGCACCCGCTCTCGCGGCGGGTCATCAGCGAACTGCTGGAGCGTTGGGGGCTGGAGGTGCGTGCCGCCGCAGCACCGGAAGCCGCAGAGAACCTGCTCGCCGACTGGCAGCCTCACGTGTTGCTGGTGGACTCCGGGTATGGCAGCCAGGTCGAGATGGACTTCGCGCTGGGCTTGGTCGCGCGGGGCTGTGTCTTATATGTAACCTGCCAACCGGGCGACGGACTGGCGCTGCGGGAACGGTTCGGTGCCGCGCTTGCCGGGGTCCTTTTCAAACCGCTGCGGGTCTCGCCATTGTTCAACGCGCTGCTGGCGCAAGCCGACCAGTCCTCCACCGGGGCCGCCCCCGCGGGTCGCCTGCGGGCACCGCTCCAAACCTCCGGGCGTCCGTTGCGACTGCTGCTCGCGGAGGATAACCCGATCAATCGGAAACTCGCGCTCGCCGCGCTGTCCCAGATGGGTTGCGCGGCCGACGTCGCCGTGGATGGCAACGAAGCCGTGCAGGCGGCCAAGGTCACCCGCTATGATGCCATCCTCATGGATGTCCACATGCCCGACATGGACGGACTCGAGGCCACCCGGACCCTCCGGCGCTGGGAGACCGAGACCGGCACTCCGCCGGTGCGCATCATCGCCCTCACCGCCAATGCACTCGCGGGAGATCGCGAGATCTGCCTGAATGCCGGGATGGACGACTATCTGCCGAAACCGGTCCGGCTGGAAGCGCTCCAGAAAGCCCTGCAAAACGCCTGCGACGGCGGCCTTGCCGAGCCCGCCCCGGCTGCAAGCCAAGACCCAGCCGCCGGGTCCCTGGCCCCTGCCGCCCTGCGGCAACTCGCGGACGAGCTTTCCCCGGATGATGCCGCTTCCCTCGCCTCGGACTTCCTTGCTGATCTCGATGAGCAGGTTGGTTCGATCGGCGGTGCAATCGACCTGGGTAATGCCGATGAAGCCAGACGCCTGGCGCATTCACTCAAGGGCACCGCCAGCATCTTCGCCCTGGGGGACCTGCAGAGCGCGGCCAATGTCATCGAGAACTTCTGCCGCGACGGCCAGCTCGCCGAGGCGGCGGAGGCGCAGCCGGGTCTGTTGCAAGCCGCCGCCAGTGCCGCCAGTGAACTCCGCGCCGCGCTTGCGGCCGTTTCCTCCACCATCCTCAAATCCATGTCATGAAAATCCTCTATGTTCACGAACGCTTCGGTGCGTTGGCCGGGGCGGAAGCCAATATCTCGATTGTCGCCACCGAACTCGGCCAACGCGGCCATGAGCTGGGGATTCTCCATGGCCCCGGCACCGGCAAGAATGAAGCGGGCTGGCAGGCGATTTTCCCGCACCGCTATCCGCTCGGCACCACGGGTGCCCAAAGCGTCGTCGATGCCCTGCGCGAGTTCCAACCCGCCGTTGTGTTTGTCCATAAAATGGCGGACCTCGAGGTCATCTCCGCCTTGGTGGACAGCGGCGTGCCGCTGGTCCGGATGGTGCACGATCACGATATCTACTGCATGCGGAGTTATAAGTACAATTATTTCAACCGCCGCATCTGCACCCGCGCCGCTTCGCTCTATTGCGTCTTCGGGTGTCTCGCCTGTGTGGTCAAAAACTCAGGCCCCGGTCTGCCGCTCAAGTGGGTCAGTTACCCGGCGAAACGGCGCGAGATCCGGCTCAACCATCGCTTTGACCGGATGTGTGTCGTCACTCATTTCATGAAGGACGAGTTGGTGAAGAACGGTTTCGAACCCAGCCGCATTGAAATCCACCCGCCCGTGCCCCGGCCCGGCGAGGCCGGCCTGCGCAGCACGTTTTCCGACCGCAATCTGATCCTCTACGCCGGCCAGATCATCCGCGGCAAAGGCGTGGATGTGCTGCTGCGGGCGCTTGCCAAAGTCACTTCCCCGTTCGAATGCATCATCCTCGGCGATGGCAATCACAAGGCCGAATGCGAGCGGCTCAACGCGGAACTCGGCCTGACCGACCGGGTGACTTTCAAAGGCTTCATCCCGCAGGACGAGCTGAAAGCCTATTACCGCGAGTGCAGTGTCGTCGCCCTCAGCAGCGTTTGGCCGGAGCCCATCGCCACCATCGGCTTGGAGGTCATGCGCTACGCGCTGCCGGTCGTTGCCTTCGATGCCGGCGGGATCAAGGACTGGCTCATCGACGGCCACAACGGTTACCTCGTGCCGTGGATGGATGTCGATGCCTTCGCCGCTCGTCTCGACCAACTCCTCCAGGACAAACCGCTCGCCAAACGCCTCGGTGAGGCCGGTTTTGAGCTGGTCAGCGAGCGCTACGATTTTGAAACCTATCTAACCGGCCTGGAACAGCTCTTCCAGCGGGTCGCCAACGAAAGGAAAGCAGACGCCGTATGATGACCGAGGACCAACTTGCCGCCCGCCTCGCGCAGCGGATGCTCACCGCGGCAACTCCGTTCGGACGGTGGCGGCAACGCTGCTACATGGGGTGGAAACGGTGGGCCTGGCGCTGGACCATCGGTTGCACCGCCTTTCTCAAGCGCTGCATCGATGTGGTGGCTGCGGGGATGATCATCGTCGCCGTCTCGCCGTTGCTGCTGGTGATCGCCCACCTCGTCCGCCGCGATGGTGGCCCGGTCTTCTTCAAGCAGGTCCGGGTCGGCCTGCGCGGCAAGGAATTCGGGATGCTGAAATTCCGCAGCATGTGCGTGGATGCCGAGGCCAAACTCAAGGACCTGCTCTCCCAGAATGAGAAAAATGACGGGGTCACCTTCAAAATGAAGAACGACCCCCGCATCACGCCCATCGGTCGCTTCATCCGCAAGACCTCCATCGATGAGCTGCCGCAGATGATCAACGTCCTGAAAGGGGAAATGTCGCTCGTCGGTCCCCGGCCGCCGCTGCCCCGCGAGGTCGCCGTTTATTCGCCGGAAGACCGCCGCCGCCTGCTCGCCACCCCGGGCATCACCTGCCTGTGGCAGATCGGCGAACGCCAAGGCGGCCTGCTCGAAGTCGGCGACCGCAACACGATCGAGTTTGCCGAGCAGGTCAGCCTTGATGTCCGTTACATCGAAAGCCAATCGATCCTCAAAGACCTGCTCATTCTGATTAAAACCGTGCCGGCTGTGCTGCTGGGGAAAGGAGCCGCATGAAACGGGTGCTGCTCATATGTCCTGACCAGCGGCCCGCCTTGGAGTCGCTCACCGGCGGCGTGCCACTCGCGCTCGCCGCCTATCTCGGCAAGCCGCTCATCGAACACGCGCTGGACGGTCTCGTGCGGCAGGGCGCCACTCATGTTAGAATCCTCGCCAGCGACCGCCCGTCCGAGGTCCGGGCCTATGTGATGCAGGGCACGGCCTGGGGGCTGGAAGTGGAGGTTTCACCCGAGGCCTCCGAACTCACCCCCGCTGCGGCGGCCGCCAAACACGCGGCCTTTCAACCGGACGCCACCCTCACGCTCGACAACCTGCCGCAGGCGCCCGAGGTCTCCATACTCACCGATGCGGCCACTTGGCATCAGTCGCGCACCAACTTGCTGCCACTGCTTGCGGGCCAGCAGATCGGGGCCCGCGAGATCGCCCCCGGCATCTGGCTCGGCCTCCGCGCCCGCGTGGATCCCAGCGCCAAACTCAGCGCGCCGTGTTGGATCGGGCCCAATTCCATCGTCGGTGCCGACGCCACCATCGGGCCCGGGGCCTACGTCGAGAGTGACTCGCTGGTCGATGCCCACGCCACGGTGGAACAAAGTACCGTCGCCCCGCGCACCTACCTCGGCAGCATGACCCAACTGACCGGCTCCATCGCCGCCGGCTCGATGCTCACCAACTGGGGCAATGGCTCGCAAGTCCGCCTGACCGATGCCTTTCTGCTGTCACCGCTCGATCTGCCGCACGAGGCGGCCTCCAACGTGCCCGCCCGGTTGTTGGCCGGTGTGCTGTTGTTGCTCGGCTCCCCAGTGCTCATCGTGGCGGGGATGGTCTCGCTGGTCCGCCGCCAACCATTGTGGCGCCGTCAGGAGGCGGCGTTGCCGACCGATGCCGGCACTCCCCAGCGCACCATCGCCTATCACGTGTTGCCCTCGCTGCCAGGGTGGTTGGGGCGCTGGCCGATGCTCTGGCGGATTGTCACCGGTCACTTCGCCTGGACCGGGAACCCGCCACTGACGCCGGCCGAGGCGGCCTTGCTCGAAGGCGAATTCGAGCGCCTCTGGCTGCACAGCGCGCCCGGGTTGTTCACCGCGCCCGAGGCCGAAGGCTGCCACGCCCCCTGGGACGACGCCGCCCGCGCGCACGCCGCGCTGTTCGCCTGCCAGCCCACCGTTGGCTGGCGTTGGAAAATCATCCGCCGCGGTCTTACCAACCTCAAACCAAGCCCCATCTCATGAACATCGAAACACAACACCCCACACTCGTCATCTCAGCCCTCACCGAGCTCACTGCCCTCACCGCCAGTGAACTCAAAGCCGCCGTGCGGCTCCGTTTCACCGCCGGATTGAAGGATATCGACTTCAACTGTGCCGGACTCGGCTTCATCGATTCCAGCGGTTTGGGCACCCTGATCTCCCTGCAGAAACTCGCCATCGAACATGGGGGCAAGTTCCGCCTGCTCGCGCCGGGTCCACAGGTCCTCCAGGTGCTCGAACTGACCCGCATGCACCGGGTTTTTGAAATCGTCCAGTCATGACCTCCAAGCCACCCACCCCTGATCCCGCCGCCGCCGATTCCAATCGGGTGGGGGGTGACGCGTGGATCTGGCGCGGTTCCACCACGCTGCAGGCGTCCCGCGAGGCCACCGTCGGGGCCCGCGAGTTCCTCCAAGCCCACCACCTCCCAGACGCGGAACTCGGGTCATGGGAACTACTGCTCGCCGAAGCGTGCAACAATGCCGTGCTCTACGTTGATCCCGCCAAACCGGAGACCCACCATTGGGAGCTGCACTTGGTCGTCGCCGCTGACCGCGTGACCGCGCGGATCATTGACCACTCCGCCGGTTTCGAGTGGCCGGAGACGGCGGGCCTGCCCGACGATGATTCCGAATCCGGCCGCGGGTTGTTCATCATCACGGCTCTAACGGACTATCGGCAATACCGGCGGAGTGCCGATGGCAACAGGTTGACGCTGGAACGCCGCTTGCCCGCCGCCGTGACCAGTGAACTCGCGGACATGCGCCGCCGCCTCGCGCAGACGGAAACCACCCTCGACGAAATGACCGAGGAGTTGGCCGCTTCGTTCGAAAGCCTCTCCGCGATCTTCCGCTTCACCGCCGAGTCGCGGCAGACCGCGACCTTGGAGGAATTCGGCACCCGCATGCTCGAACACCTCGCCACCGTCACCGGTGCCGACTGCGGCATGTTGCGGATCGTTTCGCCGGTCACTGGCGCGCTCACCACCCTTGCCCATCATGGGTGCGAAGCGATGGCGGATTGCCAACCGGACCACAGTCCGGTCCCGCCCGAAGCCGCAGCCGTGCGGACGCGGCAGGATCAATGGATTGAGGCGACCACCGACACCGTGAGCGTCGAGCACGGCAGCGCGTCGATACAAGCCGGACTCATCCACCCGTTCTATGACGGCGATCAACTCATGGGCGTGCTTTCCCTCGGGCGCAAGCGCGCGGAACCGATGCATGCCGGGGATGTCAGCGTCATCCACACGTTCGCCGAGTTTTTCGCGCAGCATCTGCTCAGCCGTCGCCAAGCCGAAGCCGCCGTGCAGGCCAGCGCCGTGCGCCGCGAGATCGAACTGGCGGCCACGATCCAGCGGTCGCTGCTGCCCCGCTCGTTGCCCAATCTTCCCCATTTCTCAGCGGTCGGCCACTGTGAAAGCGCGCTCATGGTGGGCGGCGATTTCTACGATCTGATGCCGTGGGACACCAACGGCTACCTCTTTGTCATCGCCGACGTCATGGGTAAGGGGGTCGGTGCTTCCATGATGGCCGCCGTGACCCGCTCGATCATCCGCTCACTGCCGCAGATCGATCAGTCTCCCGCCAGCTTGCTCGAACGCGCCGCCCGCCTGCTCTACGCCGACTTCGAGCATCTTGAAATGTTCGTCACCATCGCGGTCGGCATGGTGGATACCAAGCGCTCGCTGATCCGGGTCTCAAATCTGGGTCACTGCCCGGTCCTGATTTGCAGCCCGGATGGAATCCTCACCAGCGCCGAGCCGGAGAAGCCGCCGCTCGGGCTGGAAGAGGACCCGCATTACAGCGAAACCAGCGTGCCGTTGGTCCCCGGAACCCGGATTCTCGCCTACACCGACGGACTCACCGATCCGCGCGACCACCGCACGCATTTCGAAACGCCCGAGGACGTCGCCCGGTGGTTTGGTGAAATCGTCCGCACGGGAGCCTCCGCGGCGGCGATCAAGTCCGCATTGCTCGACCGTCTCGGTTCAGATTCTCCCACCGCCAATGCCTCGCCCCTGGTCGATGACCAGACCTTCCTCGTCATCGCTTGCGACCCCTCATAACCCCCTCGAAACCCTACTCCCATGGCCAGAATTGTTATTGCCGAAGACGAACCCCACATGCTCCGCCTGCTGGAGATGACGCTGCGCAAAGGCGGGCACGAATGGACCGCCTGCACCGACGGCAGCCAGGCCGTCGCCGCCGCCACGCAACAGCTTCCCGATATTGTCATCCTCGATGTCATCATGCCGGTCATGGATGGACTCACCGCATTGAAGGCCCTGAAGTCAGATCCGGCGACCGCGGCCATTCCGGTGCTCATGCTGACCGCACGCGGCCACTCGCTGACCCGTCAGGAGGCGGAGGAAAGCGGTGCGGCGGCTTTTCTGACCAAGCCATTCAGTCCGACCGAAGTGTTGTCCACTATCACAGGCCTGTTGGATAAGGGGGGGCAAGCGACATGAAAGACCATCTCTCACTCTTCATCATGGTCGATGCCTGTGGCTGGGAAATCGTCAAGGACCATTCCTTTTTGCAGCAGGTCGCGCCCCACCGCCGCAAGCTCGAGAGCGTCTTCGGCTACAGCTCCACCTGCGTGCCCTCAATCCTCTCGGGACGCTGGCCGGACGAACATCGCAACTGGTGCTATTTCATCTACGATCCGGCGAATTCGCCGTTCCGCAGCCTGCGCTGGCTCCGCTGGCTGCCGACCGCCGTCACCGGCCGCCGGATCTTCCGCCGCTGGCTCACCAAGTTTGTCAAGGTCCAGCTCAAGTTCCGCGGCTACTTCGATCTATATAACATCCCGTTCAAATACATCCATCTCTTCGATTTCACGGAAAAGAAAAGCCCGCTCAAGCCGAAGGGCATGAACCGCGGCCCGAATATCTTCGACCTGCTCGAGGAAAAACAAATCCCCTATTTCGTCACCGATCCCTCGCAGCCTGAGGAGGAGCACCTCCGCCGCCTGCTCGCCGAGATCGAAAGCGAACGGATCGACTTCGCCTTCCAGTATTGGGCGGGGCTCGACGGCCTGCTGCACATGGTCGGCAACGATTCACCTGAAATCCCGCTCAAGCTCGACCATTACGACCGCTGGATCACCCAGGTCATGACGGCCGCCAAACAGCATTACCGCGAGGTGACGCTTCACGTGTTCAGTGACCACGGCATGGCCAACTGCGACCGCCATCTGGATTTGCGGGTGAAAATCGACGCGCTCGGGCTGGCGATGGGCAAGGATTATGCGGTGGTTTACGACAGCACCATGGCCCGCTTTTGGTTTCTCAAACCGGGGGTCAAAGAGCGCGTGATCAGCGTCCTCAACACTGTCCCCGAGGGCCGGATCATGCCGGATGACGAACTGCGCCACTACCGCGCCTACTTCGATGACCACGCCTTCGGCGAACTCATCTGGCTCGCGCAGGAAGGCGTGCTCATCGTCCCCAGTCACATGGGTGAACGTCCGATCCGCGCCATGCACGGCTACCATCCCACCGATCCCCAAAGTTACGCCACACTCTTCAGCAGCCAACCCGACGTGCCGGACGACGTGACCCACATTCCCCATATCTATCGACTCATGGAACGCGCGGTGGAAGATCATGCGTCCCGGCGTGCCGGTTCACCCCAGCCATCCGCTCCCACCCCATGACCGCCCGCACGATCATCCATGTGCCCAGGCGTTTCGTGGCCCACGAGTGGGGCGGCACGGAAACCGTGGTGCTGGAAATCTCCAAACAACAGCGCGCCGCCGGTTTGAGTCCGCTCATTATCACCTCAATGGCCCTCGCCGACCGCGCCTACGAAGAGATCAACGGCATCGCCATCCACCGTTACCCGCATCTCTATCCGTTTTTCGGACTCGATGCCGCCGCCCGCGCGGCCATGGACAAGAAGGGCGGCAATCTGCTCTCGTTCGCCCTGCTCCGCGCGCTGGTCAAACAACCGGATGTCCGGCTCTTTCACGCGCATGCCCTCAAGCGGCTTGGCGGCACCGTACGCACTGCCGCCCGCTGGCGGAAACTGCCTTACGTGGTCTCCCTCCACGGCGGGATCTACGATGTCCCCGCCGCGGAACTCAGCGATCTAACCAAGCCGATCCAGGGCAAGTTCGAATGGGGCAAGCCGTTTGGCGCGTTGCTGGGAGCCCGCAAGGTGCTCGACGATGCCGACCACGTGATCTGTGTCGGCGACAGCGAGGCGCAGAAGGCCAAGGCCGCGCTGCCGCATGATCGAGTCAGCTATCTGCCGAACGGCGTCGATTGCCAACGCTTCACCACCGGCAACGGCCAGCGCTTCCGCCAACAGCAGGGGATCGCGCCGGAGGCGTTTCTCATCGTCAACATCAGCCGCATTGATTCCCAGAAAAACCAACTCGGACTGTTGGAGGCGTTCGTCCGCTTCCTGCCCGGCGCGCCGCAGGCCCGGCTCGTCCTCATCGGCCCGGAAACCCAACCCGCGTATGGTGACAAACTCCGCGCCTTCATTACTACCAACCAGCTCGCGGCCGCGGTCACCATCATTCCCGGACTCAATAATGAGAGTGGCTCGCTGGTGGATGCCTATCATGCCGCCGATGCCTTTGTGCTGTCGTCCCGCCACGAACCCTTCGGGATTGTCGTGTTGGAGGCATGGTGTGCCGGCCGCGCGGTGATCGCCAGCCGTGTCGGCGGCTTGCAGGCGCTCATCCGCGATGGCGAGACCGGCCTGTTTTTTGATCCCGATGCCTCCGACTCCGCCGACCAGCTCGCGGCCCAGCTCCGCTTGCTGCATGAAGACCCCGCACGGCGTCAGCAACTCGGTGCCGCCGGTCGCGCCGAGGCGCTCGCCCATTACGACTGGAGCCGCATCGGTGCGCGGCTGGAAACCATTTACCAACAGGCGGAGGAAGACGCCACCCGCCGCTGGCCGCGACGCTCATGAATACCGACGACGTCAAGCAAGCCGCCTGGAGGGGAGCCCTCTCGAACTACGGCCGCACCTTGGTGCGCATCGTGTTGGGGTTGGTCACCTTCCGCATGCTCTATCAAGGTCTCAGCCGCGATGACTTCGGGTTTTGGGCATTGCTGTGGAGTGTCTTCGGCTATGGAATCCTGCTGGATTTCGGGTTTGGTTATGCCGCCCAGAAGCGTGTCGCCGAGGGGCTCGCCAGCCGCGACTGGGACAAACTGAGCCGCGCGCTGAGCACGATTTTCTTTTTTTACTTCGGCGCTGCCCTCGTCATCGGTGCCATGGGTTGGGCGTTGTCCGGTCCGCTCATGACCTGGCTGGGCGTGGTGGCGGATAAACAGGATATCTACCGCCCGGTCACTGTGCTGTTCTTTGGCGGCATGGCGCTCGGATTTCCGTTAGGAATTTTTCCAGAAGTCCTGCGCGGGCTCCAGCAGGTGGAGACGGCCAACCGGATCGCCATGCTGGGACTGGTGGCCAATGCCGCGTTACTGGCCCTCGCACTGTGGCTGCAGTGGGGGCTCATGGCGGTGTTCATCATCTCGCTGGCCTGCGTCCTCGTGCCCGATCTGCTCGCCGGTTGGGCGGCGCTCAGGGCGATGCCGGGGGTCCGCCTGAGTCCCGCCTTGTTCAGCCGTTCCGAGTTGTTGTCCACCGGCAAATTCTCACTCTACGCCTGGCTGAACACGATCAGCAATCTGCTGCGCAACAAGACCGACCAGGTGGTCGTCGGCGCAATGGTCGGCCTGCCCGCCGTCGCACTCTATCAAGCGGGCGGCAAGGCCGGGGAAATGTTCGGCACCATCACCAGGCAAATTGCGGACGCCCTGAGTCCCGCCGCGGCCTTCTTCCACGCCGGCGGCAGGCGGCAGGCGCTGCGGGAAATGCTGGTCAAAGGCCTCCGGCTCACGGTGCTCATCGCCGCGCCGCTGTATGTCGGCGGCGCGCTGTATCTCGACCTGCTGGTCCGGATCCTCACCGGCGACCAGGCGCCGGCACTGTCCACGCTCATTGTCGGCGAGGTTCTGTTGTTCTGGTATTTCCATCTCGCACTGACTCATCTCGTGTTCAAGAGGATGTTCATGATGTGCGGGCAGGAGCGCCGACTGATGTGGCAGGGGCTGGGCGAAGCGGTACTCAATATCCTCTTCAGCGTCGGCTTCACCTGGTTGCTGGTGCGGCGTGGCTGGGGCAGCGATGCCATTATCGGAGTCGCTGCCGGATCCGTGTTGCCGACCATTCTCTTCGGCTGGGGATGGCTCTGGCGTTGGGCGGCAAAGGAAGCGGAAGTGCCCCAATGGACGCTCTTTCGCCAGACACTGCTGCGCCCCATCGCAGCTTGCGTGCCGATGCTGGTCGTGGGTATCCTCTGCCGCTGTTTGTTAGGCCCACGGTTCGGCGATCCCCGGTGGCTGCCGTGTCTCGTCGGCATGACCGTCACCGGGGTTGCCGCAATCGCCGGCGTGTGGGGCATCGCCATGGGGCCCGAGGAAAGGATCCTGGTCCGCCAAAAGCTGCCGAAGCGCTTCCGCGGCGCGGCGGCAACCCCGAAGAAGCCCTCATGAAGCCGCCCGCCGTCAGCATTGTGATGAGGTCGTTCAACGAAGCATGGGCGCTGCGGGAAACCCTGCCCGCGCTAACGGGTCAGGACTTCAAGGATTGGGAACTCATTGTCATCGATAGCGGCTCGTCGGATGGTTCGCAAGAGCTCATCCGCGCCGCCAATCCCACGCATTTCATCCAGATCCAGCCTTCCGAGTACAACCCCAGCCGGGTGATGAATCAAGGCATGCGGCTGGCGCTGGCGGAGACCGTGGTGTTCCTCAATGCCGACGCCACCCCGCAGGGACCGCACTGGCTCCGCCCGTTGTTCGACGCCCTTCAGGATCCGCAGACAGCGGCGGCCTTTTCCCGCCAGATCCCGCGCCCGGATTGTGAGGCGGTCTTCGCTCACGACTACGACCGCTGCTTCGGGCCGCAGCGTGAATCGGCGGAATGGGACCACTTTTTCAGCATGGTCAGCAGCGGTTTGCGCCGCGACGTGTGGGCTCAGCGGGGGTTCCGCGAGGATCTGCAATACGCCGAGGACGATGAATACACCCGCTGGTGTGTCGGCCATGGCTACCGCATTCACTACGTTGCGGAATCCGTGGCCATGCACAGCCACAACTATTCGGCTCCCCAAGCGCGGAAACGCGCGTTCGGCGACGCCCGGGCGATGGCGGCGACCTACCCCGGTTGCGCCGGCGATTTCAGCTGGCCACGCAGCGTGGCCCTCGGCTGGGCCGCCGACCTGCGCAAAGACCTGCGCTGGTGCCTGCGCCACGGCCGCACCAGCGAGATGCTCCACGCCGCCCGCATCCGCTGGGCACAACGCACCGGCCGCCTCGCCGGCTTCAGGCAGGGCTGGCAGGATTACCACCGGGAGGACCCCTCATGATCACCACCACCCCCATGACCCGCGATGGCAGTGAGGCGCTGGAAGCGCGACTCGCCCGGACCTGTGATGAAATCGGCCGCGAGATCCAGCGCATCGTTCCCGCCCCGCGGCTGCAGGCGCTATTGTTAGGCGGCGGCTACGGCCGCGGGGAAGGCGGCGTGCTCGCCACACCCGCTGGCGATGCACCCTATAACGACCTGGAGTTCTTCGTGCTGATCCAGGGCCCGCCGCGGCTCAACGAACGGCGCTTCGGGACCGCCATTCATGACCTCGGCCACCGCATGACCGAGTCGCTGGGGATCGAGGTCGAGTTCAAGATCGTGTCGTTGGAAAAGCTCAGCTCGAGTGGCCCGTCGATCTTTTACTATGATCTGGTCGTTGGACACCGCCTCATCACCGGGCCCCCGGATATTCTCGAGAGTTGCCAGCATCATGCCGATGCCACGCGGATTCCGATGCATGAGGCATTGCGGTTGCTCATGAACCGTTGTTCCGGCCTGTTGTTTGCGGCTGAACGCCTCCGGCGGGCTGAGTTCACCCGTGCCGACGCGGATTTCACCGGCCGCAATATCGCCAAGGCGCAACTGGCAATGGGTGATGCCATGCTTGCGACTCTGGGACAATATCATTGGAGTTGTTTGGAGCGGCACCAGCGGCTGGCGGGAATTCATGACTCGTGGGGGCAATTGGCGGAGGTGGTGGCCTTTCACCAGCTCGGCGTTGAGTTCAAACTGCATCCCTATCAGAGCAACGCCTCCCGGGATGAGTTGAAGGCGGTGCATGAAGACGTGTGCAAAACGGCTTGGGCGGTGTGGTTGTGGCTGGAGGAAAGACGTCTCCGCATGCCGGCTGTTTCACCGCTGAAATATGGCGGAAGTGTCAACAAATGTCCGGAGACGGCCGCCATCAAGAACGCGCTCATCCGGCTGCGAACCTTTGGCCTCAAGGGGGTGTTCAGTCCGTTCGTTTTCCGTTATCCACGCGAAGCACTGCTCAACACCCTGCCGTTGCTACTATGGGCGCCGGAGTTGGTGCCCGCCAATGCGGCCTGGCTGTCCCAACAATTCGTTTCGCCCGTGAGTACCTGGGCGGATGCGCTCGCCGCCTACGCCCGTCTCTGGGAACGCTTCAACTGACCCATGTTCGCCAACCTCAAAGCCGATCTCCGCCGCAACCTGCGGGACTACCTTCCCTGCGGACCGTTGAAACGGGCGGCGCTTTGTCTCACGCTCAACAGCATCCACGCGGTGGCTTTGATCCGCTTGCAGCAGGCGTGTGCCCGCCACCACCTGCCCACCATTTTCGCGGCCAAGGCATTGTTCTGGTTGTTCAAGATCGAAGTGAGCAAACAGGCGGTGATCGGCCCCGGACTGCGGCTGCCGCATCCGATGGGGATCATCATCGCGCCGAATGTGGTGATCGGCCCGGACTGCGATCTTTACGCGGATGTGCGGTTGGTGCTGGCGCACGGCATGAAGCAGGGGCCGCAGCTTGGTGCGCACGTGTTCATGGGCGACGGGGCCAAGGCCGTGGGAGCCGTGACGATTGGCGACCACGCCATCATCGGGGTGTCCGCAGTGGTCACCAAGGACATCCCGGCAAACGCCACCGCCGTCGGGATCCCCGCAAAAATCATCGCTGAAAACAACCAACGGAACGCCGAAGCCCCATGAAGCTGCTCGTGATCTATCCCTACGCCCCCTGGCCACTGGACCGCGGAACCTATCAGCGGACCTTTCATCTGCTCAAGGCGCTGGCATTGCATCATGAGGTGGATTTCCTCGCCCTAACGGAAGAGTGCGACGACCTGGCGGATAAGCGGGCGGTGTTCGCCGGCTTTTGTCGGGAGGTTGAGTTCATCCCCTTCGCCCATCCGCCGTGGCAGCGGCTCTTTCCGCAACGCCTGCTCAACCCGCTGCCCAGCAACGTCCAGCATTGGCAGAGCCCGGCGGTGGCGGAGGTGGTCAACCGCCGGCTCACTCCGGGGCGTTATGATCTGGTTCATCTGTGTGATCTGGTGCTCATGCCGTACGTGCTGCCGCATCGGGCCCACACGCCGTTCGTGGTGGACCGTAGCAGGGTGGACCTCCAGTTCCAACTCATGGAGCACAAGACGCTGCGGTTCTCCCTCCGTGACCGGTTGCTCCGCTGGGAAAGCTACGCCAAACTCTGGCGCTACGAACGGAAGCTCGCCCGTGAGTGCGCGTTGGAGGTCGTCTGTGGTCCCGATGATGAGGTGTTCATCCACCGGCATGTCAGTCCGCGGGCTCCGGTGATGGTTGTTGCGAATGGCGTGGACCTCGATTACTTCCACCCGGCCGCGGCGCCGGACGCCCGCGCAACGGAGCCCACTGTCATGTTCTGCGGAGCAATGGACTACAGCCCGAATGTCGACGCGCTCCGCTGGTTTTTTTCCAGCATCCACGAGCTTCTGCTCCAGCGCCTGCCCGAGGTGCGCATTCTCATCGTGGGCAAGAACCCGCTCCCGGAGGTCAAGGCCTACGGCTCACGCCGCGGGGTCACCGTCACCGGCGGGGTGCCGGACGTGCGCCCGTTTTACCGGCAGGCGTGGCTGCAAATGGTGCCCCTCCGCATCGGCGGCGGCACCCGCCTCAAGATTGTCGAATCGCTCGCCATCGGCACGCCCGTCGTCTCCACCACCATCGGCGCGCAGGGACTCGAACTGACGCACAACACGAACATCCTGCTGGCGGACGACGCCGCTCGATTTGCCGAAGAAATCGCCCGGGGGCTAACGGATCCAGCGTTGCGGCAACGGCTGGAGGAGGCCGGGATCGCCACCGCCACGGAGCGCTTCGGCTGGCCGGCCATCGGCGCGCGGTTGGCCCGACGCTACGATGCACTGATTTCCAACCACCAACCCAACCCACCGTCATGAGTAAGAAAATTGTCATCACCGGCATCACCAGTTTCCGCAACCATGGGGTCGAAGCCCTGGTGATCAGCACCATTGCCCAGCTCCGTGAGCTCATTCCCGGTGCCTCCTTCACCGTGCTCGACCGGGCACCCGACTACGATGCCTCGCGCCTGCCTGCAACCGACGTGAAGTTCGTCCACGATTACACCATCCGCCCGCTCTACGCCGGGAAATTGCGCAAGACCCTGACCCGGTTTCTTCCCAAGCTCGACCGGGACGCGGAGATCGCAGCCAACGAACTCCGCAGCGCGGCCTGCGTCGTGGCCAGCGGGGGCGACGTGTTTTGTTCAGAGTACGGGCACCTCAGCCTGTTGTCACACCTCCAGCCGCTCAAGATCGCGCAGGCCGCCGGCGTGCCAGTTGTGATCCACGCCCAGTCCATCGGCCCATTCACCAATGACCCGGACCGGCTCGCCTTCACCGAACTCGCCCGCAGGGCGGCAGCCGTCACGGTGCGGGAAACCGCCTCATTCCGCTATCTAACGGAGGAATTGGCGTTGCCGGCGGACCGCTGTCATCTCGTTGCGGATCCCGCCTTTTTGCTCGACCTGCCGGATCGTGCGGAAGGCGATGCCTTGTTCGTCCACCATCGCGCGGTTGAGGGCCGGCCAACCGTCGCCCTGAGCACCAGTTCCGCGATTTGCCACTGGATGGAATCCGATGCCGACCGCCACGTCGAGGCCTGGTTGGAAGTGATCCACTGGCTGCTTGGCGAACTCAATGCGAACCTCATCCTCATTCCCCACGTGCAGGAACTCTCCGCCAAGAACGATGATCGCGTTCTGGCCACCGAACTCCAGCGCCGGCTGGGTTATGATCCGCGGGTGCGTCTCGCCGGCGGTGATTTCGGAGCCAGTGAATTCAAGGCCATCGTCTCGCGCTGCGATTTCGTCGTGGCCGAGCGCATGCACGCCGCCATTGCCGGGCTTTCGACCGGGGTGCCCACCCTGGTCATCGGCTACAGCATCAAGGCCGCGGGGATCCTGACCGATCTGTTAGGTTCTGAGCTGACCCAACAAAGCGCCCTCATTTCCATTCAAGACTTCCTCGCGCCAGGAGCGGGACTTGCCCGGGTGCAAGCGGCCTGGGCCTCCCGCGCGGAACTCGCTTCTCATCTGACCACCGCCCTGCTCACCATGAAAGCCCGCTCTGCCAGTGCCTACGCCCCGATCGTGCAGGCCATGGGCGGGCACCCTTGAACGTAAGCAAACCCCTGATACCAGTTTCAAAGTTTCCCATCAATGGGGTCGTCGCTGCGGACTTGGAGGATTACTTTGTTGGCGATTTTGAGATTTACAAGCAGTATGCAAAGCTCCCATTAAGGACCGCCGTTTTTGATGCCGCACGACATATTCCCTATCCCGATTCGCATTTTGACAGGATGTTTTCTGTTTCCGTCCTCGAGCATATTCCCGGCAACGGTGACACTCTTGCCTTGCAAGAGATGCTACGTGTGTTGAAACCATCCGGCTCACTTGTCATCACCCTGCCGGCCTTTACTCATTATGTTGAGGAATGGTCTGTGGCTGAACACTATTGGGAAACCGTCCGGAACGAGAAAGGCGAGACGTTTTTCCAGCGACGCTATGATCAAGAGAGGTTGGGCAGGCGGATGGATGCGGTAGACACGCCGCGGGTTTCAGCGGGGGCGGGCGGCAGGGATTGCTGCGACGAGCATGGCACACCCTGAGTAGGGCGATTGGCTTAATCAGCCTCTGTGTAAGGAACTGTAAAGTTTTTTGAGATTTACCTAGACATCGGTGCTGATTTTGTCATGTTAGCCGGGTTATGAACCCACTGCACATTTGTTCGACGCTGGATGAAGCCTC